>CAVAWW010000033.1:0-23079 GCA_963592475.1 bacterium | reverse complement strand
TCTGCGAGAGCGAGACGGACATGAGCGAATAGCGCATATTGATAACAAACTGCGTCAGCGCCAGCTCAAACAGCGATCCGCCGCCCGCGATTATCGGCACCGCCGCCAACTGCCCGGCGGAGGTGACATTTGTCATCGAAATCATTACGGCTTCCCACGCCGTGAGTCCGTGGCTGACCGTGAATATTCCGAACGCAAAGGCGACCGACAGATAGCCCAGGCAAATCGGCATTCCGTCGCGCAGTCCCTGCGAAAAGCTGTTTGTTTCTTTCTCCATAGTATTATCTCCGATTGAACGCAAAAAACATTTTTTTACATGGCTTTATTAATGCTGCCGTTAATTATACCACACATGACGCATAAAAGACAGACGGCAAGACTATAAATTTATGTGCCGGATAAAATAAACAAATGGTAAATTTGCTCAAATAGTGGTTGATGAAAAGATATAAAGGTATTATAATATTATATGAGTAAGCCGACGCTACCGGCTTTCGAAAGGAGCAGAACAATGAAACAGGAAATCAAGGATCTCTATGACCTCTGGCTGAAAAAGACCGAGGGCAATGCTGAACTTCATGACGAGCTTTCCGCCATTGAAGGCAAAGAGGATGAGATATCGGATAGATTTTACCGTGCGCTCGAATTCGGCACGGGCGGTCTGCGCGGAGTTCTCGGCGCGGGCACAAACAGAATGAATGTTTTCACCGTCAACCAGGCGACCCAGGGTCTGGCGGATTATCTCAACGCAAAGTATGATTCCCCGTCCGTCGCGATAGCGCACGACTCGAGAATCAATTCGGATGTTTTCGCAAAAGGCGCGGCAGGCGTGCTCGCCGCGAACGGAATAAAAGTATATATTTATCCCGAATTGGTTCCGACCCCGATGCTCTCTTTTGCCGTAAGAAAGCTTCATTGCAGCTCCGGCATAATAATCACCGCGAGCCACAACCCCGCAAAGTACAACGGCTACAAGTGCTATTCGCACGAGGGCTATCAGATGACCGACGCCGAGGCGAACGCCACATACGAGTGCATCAGAAAAGTTGATATCTTCGACGATGTCCGCACCATGGACTTCGACGAGGGCATAAAGAGCGGAAAGATTGAGTTTATTGACAGCAGCGTGAACGAGGCGTTCTATGAGTGCGTCCTTTCGCGCAGAGTCAATCCCGACGCCGTCTCAAAGGGCAAGCTCAAGCTGATTTACACTCCCCTCAACGGCACGGGCAACAAGCCTGTCCGCGAGGTGCTCAAGCGCGCGGGCTTCGACGATGTTACGGTAGTCCCCTCTCAGGAGAACCCGGACGGCCACTTCCCGACCTGCCCCTATCCGAATCCCGAGATTCGTCAGGCTTTTGAAGAGGCTCTGAAGCTCGCCGAGGGCAAGAATGTCGATTTGCTTCTCGCGACCGACCCCGACTGCGACCGCGTCGGCATCGCTGTCAACACCGGAAATGATTTCAGGCTCATGAGCGGCAACGAGGTCGGCGTTCTGCTGACCGAGTATATTCTTTTTTCGATGAAAAATGCCGGCACTCTGCCCAAAGACCCCGTGATAGTCAAGTCGTTTGTGACGACTTCGCTCGTCGACCGCGTTGCGGAGAGCTACGGCTGCGCGATACACGATGTGCTGACGGGATTCAAATATATCGGCGAATTCGCGACTAATCTCGAAAAGAAAAACGAGGGCGACAGATTCATCCTCGGCATGGAAGAGAGCTACGGCTATCTTTCGGGTCTGCACGCGAGAGACAAGGATGCGGTAGTTGCCTCCCTGCTCGTCTGCGAGATGGCGGCATATTATAAATCTCAGGGCAAGACCCTCGCCGAGAAGATGACCGAGATATATGAAAAATACGGCTACTACAAGAACATTCTTCTCAACTTCACTTTCGAGGGCGAGAGCGGAATGGAGAAGATGGGCGCTATCATGACCTCGCTCAGAGAGCACGCTCCCGAAGAGATAGCGGACATGAAGGTTATCGAGACCGCCGACTACAAAAAGTCCGAGCGCGTTGATATAATGAGCGGCAAAGTCAGTGAGATAGACCTGCCGAAGTCCAATGTTCTCGCATATAAGCTGCCCGACGGCAACAGCGTCATAGTCCGCCCGTCCGGCACCGAGCCGAAGCTCAAGGCATATATAACCGCCTGCGGCAAGGATGAAAATCACTCCTCGGCTCTCGGCGAGAAGCTCGGCGAATCAATCGAAAAAATTCTCGGCGTAAAATAACGCACGAACGAAAGGATGATAAAAATGCAGAAGAGAGGAATATGGACAAGAGTGGTCGCCATAGTTCTGGCGGCTCTGATGGCGATAAGCGTCGCTGCGGCGGCAATAACCGCTTTTGCAGAAGAAATGGTTCCCGTAACGGGTCAGAACACCTCGAACACGAAGTGGATAATCATCGCGGCAGTTGCCGCCGTGTGCGTCATTCTTGTTTGCGTGATACTGCCCAAGGCCAAGAAAAAGTAAGCTAAAGCAGACAAAAGAAATAAATATTTCCTTAAATTTATCTGAAATCAAAAAATGTTCACAATTTAAACACAATTTAGCTATATTTGGATGTCAGAATAAAGAAAGTATAGGAGATATGAATAGAGGTGCTTTCAGGGCGGCGGTATCGGTTTGATACGCTGTCCTGAAAGCTTTTTGGGAGGAAAAAACATGAACAGAGATTTTCTTGAGATGATAAAAACTCGCCGCAGCACGCGCAGCTTCAAGTCCGATTCTATACCGGAAGATCTGCTCGACGCAGTCCTCGAAGCGGGCACTTATGCGCCGACGGGAATGAACCGCCAGTCGCCTGTTATAATCGCGGTGTCCGATAAAAAGTACCGCGAAAAGCTCTCGAAGCTCAACGCCGCGATAATGGGCGTCGACAAAGACCCGTATTACGGCGCGCCGACCGTCGTTCTCGTGCTTGCGGATCCGAGCGCAAGCACATTTGTTGAGGACGGCAGCTGCGTGCTCGAAAATCTGATGCTCGCCGCTCACGCCTGCGATTTGGGCTCGGTCTGGGTTCATAGAGAGCGCGAGATATTCGACAGCGAAGAGGGCAAAAAATTACTGCGCGAGTGGAATCTGCCCGAAACCCTGCGCGGAGTCGGCTCGATAGCCCTCGGCTATCCCGACGCCGAACCCACTGCGCGTCCCCCGCGCAAGGACGGATATATAGTAAAAATCTGAATAATAAAAAAGGAACTGCCGCGTGCAGTTCCTTTTTGTTATAAATCAGCACAACATTGTAGTGGCGGATATCATCCGCCCGCGAAAATTGCACAATTTTATTGGCATGCATTTGTAGGGTGCGGCGACCCGACGCACCGATGCCGCGACAGCGGCACGATATGAATTGTAGGATTTACATCCTACCTTAGCGTCCTACCATAATTAAACTTTTTATACTTTCCGCGTTTTGGCATTTTCTTTTTATTTGAAAAAGAAAACGCCTGCAAAAGAAAAGCAAAACAGGGGGGAATCCCCCCTGTACCCCCGCGAACGCCGCGCCGCAGTACTTAGCTCGCGGCTCTCAATCGGCAGCTCGGCACATTCGCACGCAAACGCGCCGGAGCTTGAACGAGTGCGTGCTCGTGCGTCTTGCTTCGCAAGCCGTTCCCTCGCCTTTCCCAGATAGACTTCAAACACTGCGCCGCGGCTATTATTAATCTGATTATAAATGGTAGCCAAGTTGTTTGTTTTTACTTTATATAAGCCCGCATTAATTATGTACGAAAATAGAATATGTCCGCACGGTCAACTTGAAATTCTAAAATATATTTTTACACTACCCACATCGGGTTAGTCATGCACCACATGGCGGTATCATACGGGATATTTTTCTCTTTCGGTCTCCATAGAGCCATTTTGATGTTGAAAAATGCTTTTCTGAATCCGCGCAGACGGTATGTTATCTGCGCGCGGACAAAGCCTTTTTCTGTTATAGAGATGTCCTCGTCGAGCTCCGATTCGCCGCCGATTCTGTGTTCATATATGATTTTTTCGTTGTTGAACACGCGCAGAGTCATATTTTTTCTGAGCCTTTCGGCGCGCAAATGAACTTTCATCTCCGGGACAAATTTAACTTCATCGCCCTGAACGCAGTCCTTGTATGACAAAATGAGCCTCGACGCGTCGGGCGAATTCGTGATAAACGAGTTGCCGCGGCGCAGGGCTGATAAAATATCTTTTTCGCTGTTCGATTCGGCAAAGACGAATGTTGTCGGCGAAGCGAGCATATCCGAAGTGCCGTAGTCGCGGTGATAGTCGCTGCCGCCAACTGCCGCGATTTGCCTGCCGCCGAGAATCTGCCGCTCCCACCAGCCGATGCAGGTCATGTTGCTCTGATGCATGAACATGTTCCAAATTTCAACGCAGTCCGCTGTAAAATCTTCAAGCGGCATCCTCCAGCCGAAGCGGCAGCAAAACGGGTGATTTATTGATACCGTGCATCCGTTTGAATGAGCGAGCGCGGACATTGAAAGATACTGTTCGTATTTTTCCGGGCGCATGTCGTCAAATTCGGGCAGCCCGCTCCCGAAGATATTCATGTGCCCGTTTCGCCCGGTGTATTCGGCGCCCGGGATGACGAGCAGATTTTCCGAATAATAGCTTTTATCGCCGACCGCATTTTTGTTGTGGTCGGTGATTATTATCCAGTCGAGACCCTTGGTTTTGCATTTTTCAATGAGCTCGTCGGGCGCGTATTTTCCGTCGCTGATTGAAGAATGCATATGCGTGTCGCCGCAGAGCCAGATTCTGTTTGGCATATCGGGTCTCCTTTCGTGAAAATTAGAAGTGTGAAAGTTGGTAAATTAAAAAATACTTTTTATAACTTCATTTTGTGCCGCTCTGCGGCATCGGTGCGTCGGGTCGCCGCACCCTACAAGTTGCTTATCAATAAATCTGTGCAAAGTTCGCGGGTTGATGATATCTGATTATACTGCGCACTTTTTCACTATTCACTGTTCACTAATTGCTTTGAGCGCGGGCAAAACTCACTCCCAGTCTTTCCATATCTCCGGACAGTAGCCGACCGTTGCCTGCTTGCCGTTTCGGACTATCGGGGTTTTGAAGAGTTCCGGGTGCTCGAAGAGCTTCTCCTCTTTGTCCTCGTCGTGCGCGAGGTATTTTATAAACTGCTGTTCGTATGCCTTGCTCTTCTCGTCGAATAATTTATCCATGCCGCCGACGGCTTTCTTGACCGAGGCGTATTCGCCGCGGCTCATGCCGTATTTTGCAACATCGATGAGCTGATATTTTATCCTGCGCTCCTTGAACCAGCGCTCCGCCTTTTTCGTGTCGAAGCATTTTGATTTTCCGAATATCTGTATGTTCATTTTTACGCTCCTTTTTCTCTTGTATCCGGTGACAATTATATGATAAAATATCTTTGTTGTAAAGGAGTTGAACCGCTTGACGATGGATATGCCGAAAAATGTTGATACTGCGATAAACCTGCTTCAGTCGGCGGGTTTCGAGGCATATGCCGTCGGCGGATGCGTGCGCGACAGCCTGCTCGGCAAGACTCCGAACGACTGGGACATAACGACATCGGCGAAGCCCGAGGATATGAAATCCGTGTTTGCAGACTTTCACTGCATCGACACGGGCATAAAGCACGGCACGGTGACGGTAGTTATCGACGGCGAGCCGCTTGAAATAACGACTTTCCGCCTCGACGGCGAATATGAGGACAACAGGCACCCGAAAAGCGTGACTTTCACTTCCAACCTCGGCGCGGATCTCGGCAGGCGTGATTTCACGGTCAACGCCATGGCTTACAGCAAAATGACCGGGACGGTCGATCTCTTCGGCGGAGAAAATGATCTCAAGAATAAAATAATTCGCTGTGTCGGCGATCCGGACAGGCGTTTTAACGAAGATGCCCTGCGAATCCTGCGCGCCCTGCGCTTTGCGTCCGCGCTTGATTTTGAAATTGAAGAGAAAACCGCACAGAGCCTTTTAAAAAACCGCGCTTTGCTCGGAAATATCTCAGAAGAGCGCATAGCAAAAGAGCTGTTAAAGCTCGTCTGCGGAAAAGGCGCAAAGCGAATTCTAACGGACTTTGCCCCGGTGCTGTTTGAAATCCTGCCGGAGCTTCAGCCGATGTATAAAAACAGCCACGACAATCCGCACCACTGCTATGACATATACGAACACACGCTGATAGCCGTCGAGAGCATCGACCCCGAGCCGACGCTGCGCTTTGCGATGCTCCTGCATGACTGCGGCAAGCCCGCCGTCAAAAAATTCGACGAAAACGGTGTTGCGCATTTTTACGGGCATCAGCGAATCAGCGCGGAGATATCGGCGCAGATACTCGCGCGGCTCAAAGTGTCGAACAAATTCAGAGATGAAATTCTGTTCCTCGTCAGCAACCACGACCGCTGGGAGCTATATGAAAACACGGAAAAAATGCCGCGCTATCTCTCAAAATTCGGTCTCGACGGCGTGCTGAATCTGCTCAAGGTCATGCGCGCCGATGTGCTCGCGCAATCGCCGGAATACAGATACCGACTCGATCAGATAGCCGATGCCGAAGAAATCGCGAAGAATCTGGCGGCGCAGAAGCCGTGCCTGTCGCTGAGCGAGCTCCAGATAAACGGGCGCACGCTCATGGATATCGGCATCCCGCAGGGCAGAAAGCTCGGCGCGGTGCTCGCCCAGTTACTCGACGAAGTGATAGACGGGGTGACAAAAAATACTCAGGAAGCCCTGACGACCCGTGCGAGGGAAATATACAGTGAGATGAAATAAAAATCCGCCGTGTTGATTTTTTTGATGCGGTGGATTTTTGCTTTGTTTGGAGTGGAAGGATGTGTATAGTATGGCAGAATATTATCCACCCACAGATTTTGCACAATTTTATTGATATATAACTTGTGGGGTGCAGCGACATCGATGCACCGATGCCGCATGGGCGGCACGATGTTAATTTGTAGGATTCATACTCTACCTTTGAGCCATACCATAATCAAACTTTTATGCTACCCGCGTTTTCTTTTTAATATCTGCAAAAAACAAACGAGTCGTGTCTTTGCTCTTACCAGATATACTTCAAACACTGCGGCGTGGCTATTGAAAGCCTGATTATAAAAATTAGCTGGGTCGGTTACTTTTTTCTTTGTTGTGGCTTGAGCAATAGACAACTCCCAATTTGCAGAAGCACTGCGCTCCCCACCAACAAACAAAGGCATCCGTCATGAGCGGATGCCTTGATATTTTATAAAACCGTTTTTTCGACTGAGGTGTCTGAGATATATTTCTCTTTTATCTTCATCAGCTCTGCCATGTGCGCTGTCTGAAGATGCGCTTCCTGCTGTTTTGCCGAAGCCCATTTTTCAACGAGCAGCACCGTGTCCGGGCTTTCCGCCGAGAAGTAGTAGTCGTAGCCCTCGCAGCCGTCCTCGGCGCGGACGGTATTGAGAATCCCGGAGTTGGTTATTTCTCTGATGAATTTTTCTCCGCCGCCGGGCTTCGCCGTGTATTTTACTAAGAGCAATAGCATAAAAATCCCCCGCTTATCTGCACTGAGCTGCGATGCATTCGCTCAGGCGCGCCAAATTTTCCATGTCGAGGCTCTCCGCCCTGACGCTCGCGGGCAGTCCTGCCGCTTCTATAGCTGCGTTTATCTTGTCTTTCGGGATTCCGAGTCCCGCGCTCAGCGAGTTCGATGCTGTCTTTCTGCGCTGACCGAACGCCGCCTTGACCACGCGGAAGAAAAATTTCTCGTCCGATATTTCAACGGGCGGGTCGGGTCTGATATCGAGCCTGATAACGCTGCTGTCTACTTTGGGAGCGGGCATGAACGAGCCCGCCGAGACGTCGAAGAGCTTCTTCGCGTCGGCATAGTAGTTGACCGCTACTGTTACGGCGCCCGCGTCTCTACTGCCGACCGGGGCGCAGAGTCTCGCCGCCGCCTCTTTCTGCACCATGACTGTCACCGCGTCTATCGGAATGCGGCTCTCGAGCAGGTACATAATAACCGGCGACGTGATGTAATACGGCAAATTCGCGCAGACTACGACGCGCATTCCGTTAAAACGGCTTGCGATGAGTTCGTGCAGGTCGGTTTTGAGTACATCTGCGTTGAGCACTTCGACATTGTCGAAATCTTCGAGCGTCCCCGCGAGAACGGGTATGAGACGCGTGTCGAGCTCGAGCGAGACGACTTTTTTAGCCCTCTTTGCAAGCTCCGCGGTCAGCACGCCGATTCCCGCGCCTATCTCGATAACGCCGGTATTCTCATCCGCGCCGCAGGCCTCCGCCATGCGCGGGCAGACGGTCGGATTTATCAGAAAGTTCTGACCGAGCGACTTCGAAAAAGTGAAGCCGTGAGCCGAGAGTATTTCTTTTATAGTATTGATATTTGAAAGATCCTGCATATTATCTCCTTGTTATTCGGTCAGCGAGCAGATGCGCACGCCGAAAAGTCCTGTTTCGACCTTGACCTCAATCGAATCGCCGACTTCGACTTTGCCGCAGCGCTCCTTTGGCAGGTCGATCCACGCATCGACTCCCGCGCCCTTCCACGGGGTCACGCGGATTCTGTGCGGGCCGTCGTAAAACGCGGTTCGGATATCGTCGTCCGTCTCGATAACGACCGTGTTTACATTATGTACGCCGCGGGTGAACGTGTTGTTGAGCGTCATGGCGCAGCCCATTATAGACAGCGCGGCGAGCAGAATAAACAGCGCCTGCTTCACTCCGCCGACGGAAAAGCCCGCAAACTTCTTTTTGCATATCATATAGGCGGCAATAGTCAGCACCATCGCGATAATAACGCTCACGCAGAGCATCGGACCGAATGAGTCGATGGCGTTGTTTATCTCAGTCTCAAAAATCATGAGCGCCACCGGCACCATCGGCGCGCACCAGATGCTCTCCGTGCGTCCGCGGCACATATCGAATGTCAAAAATCCTATGCTCGCCGCGGAATAGACGACCGCCGCCGCCGCGACGAATTTCACGCTGTGGAAGAAAGCGAACAGCGCAAACACCGCTATATTGGCGCACAGCCAAATTATATTTTTCTTTTTTACTTTCATTTCAAAGCCCCTCATTGACGGCATGGGGTCATCGACCCCGGATTTGTTTTTATAATTATGTTTTGCTTATATTTGAAAGAGTGAAAAAACGCACAGTCACAGCAATCTCGTGTCGTTGATTATCAGCTCGAAGCTGCAATCGAGTCTGGCGGCGGATTTTTTGCAAAGCACCATGCGCTCGAGAAAAATCTCGAAGTATTCCATCACCGGGCAGATGTCCGTGTCGATCTTCAGGCGCAGGATTATTACTCTGTCCTCGCCGTCAACCTCAAGCTCCGAGTCCACGACCGCGTAGTTGACCCTGTCGTGAATGTCTGTGCTGACCGTCTTGCTGTTTCTGACTCGGCTTCTGCGCACGTCGCTCTTGTCCGCGAGGATGAGCGCCGCGGCGATCGGGCTGACGGGCGCCGCCGTCTTTTCGTCGTGGTGTCCAATCGCGCCGACTATCAGCGCGATGTCCTTCGGGTTTATGTCGAGACTGCGCAGAATGTTGAACGCGAGGATGCCGCCGCTCTGCGCGTGGTCGCATCGGTTTATCATGTTGCCGATATCGTGCATGTATCCGGCGACCGCCGCGAGCTCGCACTCGTGGTCGCTGTAGCCGAGGAGTTCCAGTATCTCGCGCGACATTTTGGATACCGTGCCCGCATGGGCGAGTCCGTGCTCGGTGAAGCCCAGCTCGCCGAGAACGCGGTTGCCCGCGAGGATATAAGTCTTCAGTTCTTCATTTTCGTGAATTTTATCGTAAAGTTCCATTTTCTGCACCTCTTTTTTTTACTTTGCAGCGTAAAAAATTTGTAAAAAAAACCGTTGTCTGTCTTTTCTTTTGCCTACTTTGTGAGTATAATATAACCAATAAAGAGTCTGGAGGTAATTTCAATGTCCACTGTATTAGTAACCGGCGGCGCGGGCTTCATCGGCTCGCACACGAGCGTAGAGCTGCTCAACGCGGGATATGATATCATTATACTCGATAATTTCGTCAACAGCAAGCCCGAAAGCCTTAAAAGAATAAAAGAACTTACGGGCAAGGATTTCAAATTCTATCAGGCGGATATCCGCGACGAAGAGGCGATGACCAAAGTTTTCGCCGAGAACAAGATCGACGCGGTCATTCACTTCGCGGGTCTCAAGAGCGTCCCGCAGAGCGTCAAGGAGCCGCTCAACTACTATGACAACAACATAGCGGGCACGGTCTGCCTGTGCCGCGTGATGGATAAGGCGGGATGCAAGAAGCTCGTCTTCAGCTCGTCCGCCACTGTTTACGGCAGCAAGAACCCCTCTCCGCTCAGAGAGGATATGCCGACCGGCGGCACCACGAACCCCTACGGCACGACGAAGTATTTCATCGAGCAGATACTTCAGGATCTGTGCATTTCCGACAGCGAGTGGGGCGTGTCCATCCTCCGCTACTTCAATCCCATCGGCGCGCACAAGAGCGGGCGCATCGGCGAGGATCCCAACGGAATCCCCGGCAACCTCATGCCCTATATCACCCAGGTCGCCATCGGTAAGCTCGAGTGCCTCAACGTCTGCGGCAACGACTATCCGACCCCGGACGGCACGGGCGTGCGCGACTATATCCATGTTGTCGACCTGGCGCTCGGCCACATAAAAGCCCTCGACAGACTGCTCAAAGTAAAGGGCTGCGAGGTCTATAACCTCGGCACCGGCAAGGGTTACAGCGTGCTCGACGTTGTCAAGGCATTTGAAAAGGCGTCGGGAATCAAAATCAACTACAGAATAGCTCCCCGCCGCGCGGGTGATGTCGCCTGCTGCTATGCGGACGCGACAAAGGCAAAGGAAGTGCTCGGCTGGCAGGCGCAGTACGATATCGACGATATGTGCGCCGACTCGTGGCGCTGGCAGTCGCAGAACCCCAACGGCCTGGAATAAGCTGTTCGGAAAGGAACCGGTTTGACGGAACTTTTTGAAAATATACAAAAGCCCGAGACTGCCGTGCTTGTCGGCGTGGATCTGGGCGAATATGACTGCGAGGCGTCGCTCGACGAGCTTGAGGAGCTGGCAAAGACCGCCGGCGCCGAGGTCGAAGCGCGCGTGACTCAGCGGCGCGAGACTCCCGACTCCGCGACCTTCATCGGCTCGGGCAGGCTCAAGGAGATAAAAAACTTCTGCGCCGACAACGACGTTGACTTGCTTATCTTCGACAGCGAGCTGACCCCCTCACAGCAGAGGAATATTGAAGACATAACTGACGTGCGCGTCGTTGACCGCACGCAGCTGATACTCGATATTTTCGCCGCGCGCGCAAGAAGCGGCGAGGGCAAATTGCAGGTTGAGCTGGCGCAGCTGAAATATCTGCTCCCGCGCCTCGGCGGCAAGGGAACGAGCATGTCGCGCCTCGGCGGAGGAATCGGCACGCGCGGACCGGGCGAAACGAAGCTCGAATCCGACCGCCGCCACATCCGCCGCAGGATAAAAAATCTTGAGGACGGGCTCGAGGCGCTCTCGCGCCGCAGAAAGCTCGCACGCGAACGCCGCGAAAAGGACGAGGTTGAGACGGTCGCCATAGTCGGCTACACAAACGCCGGAAAATCAACGCTGATGAACGCGCTGACTCAGGCGGGCGTGCTCGCGGAGGATAAGCTCTTCGCGACCCTCGACCCCACCTCCCGCGCGCTGACTCTGCCGGACGGCAGAAGAGTTATGCTCATAGACACGGTCGGGTTTATCCGCCGCCTGCCGCACGGACTTGTCGAGGCGTTCAAATCGACTCTTGAAGAAGCGGCGAGCGCGACGCTGATACTCAACGTCTGCGACGCTTCGTCGCCGGACTGCGCCGAGCATCTTGAGGTCACGAACAGGCTTCTCGAAGAGCTCGGATGCAAGGGCAAGCCGATAATCGCCGTGTTCAACAAGTGCGACGCCGCGCCGGATCTCTCATGGCTCTCGGCGGGACTGCACAGCGTCAAAATATCCGCGCTCACGGGCGAGGGACTGGACAGGCTTTTGAACGAGATGGTCAGGGCACTGCCGCCCACGCGCAAAAAGGTCACGCTCCTGCTCCCCTATTCTATGGGGTCGGATGCCGCGCTCCTGCGCGAAAAGGGCGCGCTCGACCGCGAGGAATACCGCCCGGACGGACTGCTGATGACCGTCACCGCGGACGCAAAGCTCCTCGAAAGATACAAAGATTATATTGTATAATAAATTGTATAGTAAAACACCGACCTCCGGGATATCTCGGGGGTCGGTGCTGTTTATAGTGGTTGACTGTATCCGTCGCAACGAGCTTTATCGCCGCGTCGCTCACACTCCTGCGCTCTCCGCTCTATGGGCTCGGCTACGCCGCAAATGACATTGTATTAATTATTATGTGGATAATGGCGACTGTCGACGACCCGTCGTATCTGCCGATGATAGTCTGTTTCTCGGTGTTCTTTATCAATGACTGCTACGGCTTCATCAACTGGCGAAAGATCAGGCAGTGCCAGGGAGAGACTGCCCCGACGCAGTGAACTTGCGTGTGTAGTCCGCTATCTCAAGCGTGCGGTCGGATTTTTTGGCAGCGATGAAGATAAAGTGGTATTCGCCGCTTTTCTCGGGGAGGGTGTTGAATTCACCGGTGTCGGCATTATAGATAAGACAGAGGTCGTATTCGCCGAGCGTAAAAGCCGGGGCGCAGCCCTGAAGTTCGGTCGGCAGCTCTTTTTTCCAGCGGTCGTCGCTTTCAGCATTTTGAAAAAATGCGTCGAAGCTCGTCTTTTCACAGAGCACCGATGAGCGCACCTCACCCTCGAACAGCTTGTTGATTACGCATTTTTCGCTCTGCGGAAGCTCGATATTTATCTCCGCGGCATATTTTTCGGCGGCAAGATTGTCGGATATGTACGAATCTTTGAAAATCGGCGTAAACGAACCGTAGACTGCAAGGATGACCGCGAGAATCAGCCCGACGACTATGTTTCTGACGTTGCGTATGCCCTTTTTGTTTTGATAAAAGCCGAAGATTATTGACGCTGTCGGTATCGGCAGGAAGAGATAGAAAATCCACATCTTGCTCACGGCTTCGCCCAGAGCGAAGCTTGACGGAACGTCCGGAACTGCGGCTTCAAGGGCGGTGAGCGCGAAAAACGGGCAGAGAACGGAGAGGATTATCAGCAGGATAGATATCGCTTTCCCCTTGCCGGACGCTGCGACTGTGTTTTTTGCCGCGCCGATATACGGTCTGACCGCATCGCACAGCGGCTCCGATTTGCGCAGGATGAATAAATTTCCCCCGTGGACAAATACAGCATGCGTCTGATTTTCGAGAATCTTGGACACATCTCCGTAGCGCACGACAAATCGGCTCGAAAGCTCGCCGCGGCGCATGACGGTTATCACCATTCTGTCCGCATAGAGGTCGTATTCGTATTTTCTGCCCGCACTTTTTTGTACGGCACTCTTTTTGTAAGAGGCGGCTCCGATTATCTGTTTGATAAGGACGGCTATAGTGAAAATCAGCGCGGCAATGCAAAAGCCCGGAATGTCGATTCTGTCGTCGCCGATGACGGACGCAGAAAGAACTATGGTAAAAAGCACCGCGACGAACAGCGTTCTTAGAATACGCGGCATGAAAACAATGCGCGTTGCGGATCTTATATCCTCCGGAGTGTATGTTATTTCGCCGTGCTTATGCGGGATTACTGCCGTGGGTGCTTTTTGCGGACTCTCCGTCTGCTGCTCCGACATGAGCGCGTCGAACGACACGCCGAAGATATCTTTTAACGTATATATATTGTCGATGCTCGGCGCAGTCTGCCCGGTCTCCCACTGGCTGACCGTCTGGCGGCTGACCGAAAGTTTATTTGCAAGCTCCTCCTGGGACATACCGCGCTCTTTTCGCAGAGCCTGTATCCGTGATCCGATCGTCATAGCTTTTCTCCTCCCTTTTGTGGTTCAATTATATCAGAGAAGCCTGCTGTCCGCAAGAAAGCGGCGTTTGCATTTGTCAAGCGGCGCTTGCGGAGCCGTAAAAATTAAATAAAAAATAAACATTTGAAAATATGCTCATATTTGAAGTAAAAAAGTCGAATCTCCTGTTATATTATATAGAAAGCAAAGGACAGGAGGCGATACCGTGAAAGACAGGCATGAGGGTCTTGCCGAGATGAAGAAGGACGGCGTGACCTACTGCAATATGTTCTGGCTGTTCATGTTCGGCAATGTGCTCGGCGTTCTGCTCGAGGGTACATGGTGCAGGCTGATTTTCGGCCACTGGGAGACGCATGTCGCAACCATTTGGGGACCGTTCTCTTTGATATACGGCGTAGGTGCAGTGATGTTCTACATAAGCGGCGAAAAGATACGGAGCACCGGTTACAAGGGAGTTGTCGCCCGGTTCTGCTCTATCGCGATAGTCTCCACGGTATTTGAGCTCGCCTGCGGACTGCTGCTCGAATACGGCATGGGCATGAAAGCGTGGGACTACTCAAAGAGCTTCATGAACTACAAAGGTCTAATCTGCCTGAAAATGACGCTGCTCTGGGGACTTGCGGGCGTTATCTTCGCCTATATGGTCGTGCCGAAGCTCAAAAAGGTGTTCGCGCGTATGCAGGGCACGGGCTGGAAGGTCGCGTGTGCCGCGTTATCGATATTTATGATAATCAATCTCTCGTTCACTCTCGTGTGCATGGTGCGCTGGAAAGACCGCCGCGCGGGGATTGCCGCGACAACGCAGATCGGTCAGTATGTCGACAGCAAGTATGACGACGCGATGATGTCAAGCCGCTTCTGCGAATGGCATGTTATAAAAAAATAAGCAAAGCTATTTTGCAATGCGGGACTGCTTTCGGGCGGTCCCTTTTTTGTTGCGACTTTTTTTGTTGTGTGGTATACTTTGACATATAAATCTTACGGAGGAAGAAATATGCAGTGTATTCTCTCCGCCCTCGTGGCGATCATTATCGCGCTCGCGCCGGTGTTCAATATTCCGCTGACCGTTGTGCCGCCCAAAGGCGAGCTGCCGCACGAGAGCGAACCCGCGCCGTCGGAGCTTTCGATATATGACAAAGTCGTCGGAGTTGACGATTCGGTGTTCTATATCTCCCGCCCGAACGCGGAAAATATGAAAATAATATATGCTTCCGATTTCGGCATGGACAGCGGCGCGCAGGACAACACGGACGCTTTCTGCCGCGCGATTGATTACTGCCGAAGGAGTCCGGGCACGCGCCTTGTAATAGACGCCGGGGAATATAGTTTTTCTCCGCAGAATACTATCGGTCTAAATTCGCTCAGGGATATTCTCATCGACGCCGAGGGCGCGGTGTTCGTCTTTGACTGCGACAGATATTTCGAGATAAGCGAATGCGAAAATTTTGAGATAAAGGGTCTCGCCATAGACTGGGCTTGGGACGAATCCCGCCTCGCTTCCGTTGTTAAAATCGAGAAGCGAAACGCGATAAAGCATACGTTCGATATGCGCTTTACCGAGCTTGACGAAGTGCCTGAGAATATCGCCGTCATGGTGATGACCCAGCTCGACCCCAGGACGCTGACCTTCGGCGCGGCGGGCGAGAGCAAGGAAAATTATATTTATCAGCACCCCGAGATAATCAAAAGCATTGAAAAAGTCGGCAAAAATGTCCTGCGAGTGACTCACGACGGCTCGCTTGACGAGTTCAAAAACCGCGAATGCTATCTTGTCCGCCACTATGTCTACGGCTCTCAGGTTTTCTCGGTCTGCGGCGCGTCGGAGAATATTACTTTTGACGGCGTGAAGATATATTCCGCCGCCGGCATGGGCTGGCTCTTCACTCAGCGCGTCAGCCGCTATCAGATACTGAACTCGTCCATAGGCATCCGCCCGGGATATGAAAAAACGCGCCACATCTCGGCGACCGCCGACGGCGTGCATATCGCGGACACGAACGGGCATTTCAGAGTTTCCGGCTGCGATTTCAGCTATATGGGCGACGACTCGCTCAATGTCCACGACAATCTTCTCTATATAAAGCAGCGCGTGTCCGACAATGCGCTCACGGTGTATGCGAATCAGTATCTGCTGACTATCGGCGACACGATGAAATTCAAGCTCGGCACCTATGCTGATATAGATTTTGAGGCTAAAATAACCGACATCTCCGCCGACGGTATTATAAGCTTCGACAGAACACTGCCCGAAGAGATAGCCGCCGATACAATAATGTATATCGCCGACTGCGACAGCGGAAATTATGTCATTTCAAACAACTATTTCCACGAGCACCGCGCACGCGGACTGCTGCTCCAGAGCGACAACGGACTATGCGAGAACAACCGATTCTATAAAATAATGGGTCAGCAGATAAAAATAGTCATGGACATCATGCCCGGTCTCTGGTACGAGGGCACGGGGGTCAACAATCTTGTTATCCGTAACAACGAGTTCAAGCTCGGCTGCTACAGCGGCTGGGATTCCGCCATCAGAATAGAGACAAATATCGCGGGCAGCGGGGCGCAGGTCGCGGCGTTTTCGAATATAACCGTCGACTCCAACCGCTTCATAAACTGCCAAAACTATATACTCCGCGCCGACAATGTCTCGGGCTTGAATATTACTAATAATAAAATAATCAACACGCGGAGTATCGACGGCATTGACTTGAGATGCGGGCGCATTCGCCTCGGCGACTGCTGCTCGGCGGTGAAGATAAGCGGAAACCGCTGGAACAAAACACCGCTTGCCCCGTTCGGCGACATAATCGCCCTCGACCACGGTATAAAAGCATTTCTTTAAAAATCTCCCTGAGGGAATAAAATGAGCGAAGTAACAATCAGAAAATATAAAAACAGCGATCTTCCGGAGATGATTGCCGTATGGAATGAGGTAGTCGAGGACGGCGTGGCTTTTCCGCAGGAGGAGACGCTCGACAGCGTCAGCGGGGACAAGTTCTTCGCCGCGCAGACTTACTGCGGCGTTGCCGAGGTTGACGGAAAAGTGCTCGGACTCTATATCCTGCACCCGAATAATGTCGGCAGGTGCGGGCACATCTGCAACGCGAGCTACGCGGTCTCGTCAAAAAGCAGAGGACAGCACATCGGCGAAAGGCTGGTGCTCGACTGCATCCGCCGAGCGCATGAAGAGGGCTTCAGAGTGCTCCAGTTCAACGCCGTCGTCAGGACGAACATCCATGCGCGCCATCTCTATGAGCGCATCGGCTTCAAACAGCTCGGCACTATCCCCGGCGGCTTCAGAATGAAAGACGGCAGCTACGAGGACATCTGCCCGTATTATATTGAGGTCTGAATAAATTAAACCCGCCGCAGTGCTTTATGTGCCGCGGCGGGCGTTCCGTTTTGTTCAATGTGATAAAGTTTATCATCTGTCGGCGGATTTTGCGCAATTTTATTGCCGCGTGATTTGCAGTTTGCGCCGACCTCAAGTGTCATTGCCGCATCTATAATAATATTCATTCATCAGCCGCTTCCCCCAAAACAGTTGACACAGAAGAAAAAAGCCGATATAGTAAAAGCAGCACAAAATTGAAACAGGAGGGCAAAAAATGAAATACGACCTTGACTATCAGGGAGCAACAGAAATTCTTGAAAGCCGTTTGCGCACAGGTATACAGCCAAAAACCGGAGACCTGCTTGAAAATTCATATCTTCCGGAGTTCAATCAGGATATCCTCGAAGAAGCCGAACGCCTTAACGCGGTGCTCCCGCTGATAAAGTGGGAAGTGGACAACAACGACCTCAGCGAAGCCATGAGCGACGAGCTCTATCTCTACTATGAAGATCTGCTCAAAGGCCGCCTCGACGGAATACTGGACGAGGAAGAAGCCCCGATTATAATAAAAGACCTCACCGAGAGCTATATAAAGGCTTTCGGAAAAGACACCCTCGACGAAGAGGATCAATAAATTTATCCGCCAAGCGAAAGCAAGGCGGATTTTTTGATTTTATCGGTAAGTTTAGCCCTGTGTAAGCACATGGTATACAATTATTAATATTAAAATTTTCCATCTTTTTTTGCCCTTTGTTTTCCGGCGATAATGCCGCGCGGCGCGGAAAAAATAACGGTGTCCGCAGTGCGGACAAAATCAAAAAGGGGGCGGAGCATGAAGCAAATCATAAGATTTTTCAGCGCGGTCGCGCTCATGCTCTCGGTGGGAATTTTTTCCTGCGTCGCTTACGGCGATATCCAGCTGCCCGACGAATACAGCGTCGTCGCGGGCAGCGGCGCCGATATCGGCGAGAGCGTGTTTTCTGCGTCCGCGTCCGCATCGCCGCAGGGCGAATATGAGCTTGAAGTGAAAGCGTTCGGGGTGTTCCCGGTCAAGACCGCAAGGGTGAAAGTGTCTCAGCGCAGATATGTCACCGTCGGCGGCGAAATTTTCGGCATCAGGCTCTATACGCGCGGCGTGCTGATAGTCGGGAGCGAGGAAATCGAAACGGCGTCGGGCGCAGTTGACCCGGCGGCTCGCGCGGGGCTGAAAAAGGGCGATATTATTTTAGAGATAAACGGTTCGCCCGTCAGCCGAAACAATGATATCTCCTCCGCCGTTGAGTCGAGCGGCGGCGACGAGGTCGAGCTGCTCATCGAGCGCGCAGGCAAAAAGCAGACGGTGAAACTCCTGCCCGCACGGAGCAAAACCGACAGCAAGTTCAAGGCCGGTCTGTGGGTGCGCGACTCGTCGGCGGGGATAGGAACGGTGACTTTCTATGACCGCAAAAACGGAATTTTTGCGGGGCTCGGTCACGCGGTCTGCGATGTTGACACGGGCGAAGAGCTGCCGATATCCGGCGGCGACGCAGTCAATGCCGCGGTAAAAGGCTGCTATAAGGGCAAGGACGGTTCGCCCGGCGAGCTGTGCGGCGTGTTCGCGCCGGGAGAGATAGGCGAGCTGTATGAAAACTGCGGCATCGGCGTTTACGGCGCGTTCGGCGATCTGCCGAAAACCGGGGAGATGCCCGTGGCGATAGCCGACGAAGTCAAAACCGGCAAAGCGCAGATAATCTCAACCGTCGACGCGGACGGACCGCAGTATTATGATATCGAGATAACGAAGATCTATACAAAAAGCGGCCAGCGCAACATGATAATCGAGGTGCGCGACAAGCGGCTTATTGAAAAAACCGGCGGCATAGTCCAGGGCATGAGCGGCAGCCCGATAGTACAGAACGGCATGCTGGTCGGCGCGGTGACCCATGTTTTTATCAACGATCCGCTCAAGGGCTACGCGATATTTGCCCAGACGATGGCGGAGGAGGCGGAGCGCATTTCTTCGCCCGGATATTCCGCCGCTTCGTAGCAAAGTCGGAGCATAAAATAAAAATTGCCAAAAAATGGTAATTTATTATTGACATTTATTCCCATATATGGTAAAATCCAATTGAAAAATCAACCCGGAGGTACTAATTATGGGAAAAATGTTAAAAATCATGCTTGCACAGGACACGGACACTCAGACGGGCTGCGCCGCGGCACTGCGGGCAAACGGCTTTGAGGTCGAAACAGTCCGAAAGGACGGCGCGCAGATACTCCGCCTTTTCAGGCAGGGAAGCAGACCGGACGTGCTCATCATGGACGCTTTCATGCAGGGCACGGACGCGATAGGCGTGCTCGGCGGACTTGCCGACATGCACCTTGAGCCGCGCCCGCTGGTGTTCGTGACCGCGTCGAACGCGAATCCGCGCCTTGAGCAGGAGATAACGCAGAGCGGCGCAGACTACTATTTCATCAAGCCCTTTGACACGCAGATGCTCGCCCAGAGGATAAAACAGCTGACCGGGCTTTCCGCCCCGGCGCAGGGAAACATAGTTGCTTTTTCCGCGCAGGACAACAGCCTCGAGGTCACTGTCTCCGAGATAATGCACCGCATCGGCGTGCCCGCGCACATAAAGGGCTATCAGTATCTGCGCGAGGCGATAATCCTTGCGGTCAACGACGATGAGATTATGAATTCCGTCACGAAGCTTCTCTATCCTACAGTCGCAAAGACCTTCAAAACCACTCCGTCGCGCGTTGAGCGCGCCATTCGCCACGCAATCGAGGTCGCCTGGGACAGAGGCGATGTCGATGTGCTCAACTCCTACTTCGGCTACACCATCCAGAACTCCCGCGGCAAGCCGACCAACAGCGAATTCATCGCAATGATATCCGACAAATTGAAGCTCAACCTGAAAATTTCTTAATTAATATCGAAAGAAAACCTCCGCATGACTTTTGCCATACGGAGGTAATTTTTTTAGCCCTGCGTGAGCGTGAGGCTCGTAGTTATCGGGAAATGATCGCTCGGATAGACTCCGTCATAGGTCGTTCTGACAACATTGTAGCTGTTGACCTTGAAGCCGGTCTTGGAGATCATTATATAGTCGATGCAGTCGTCGTCAAGGCGCTTGCCCCAGTTCTGATAGGTGCAGCTCTTTATCGGATTTTCAGTCTGGTACTTGACGTCGAGGAAGTTCTCGGTCGCGCTGCGGTATGTCTCGGTGTCCTCTTCAACATTGAAGTCGCCCATTATCATCGCGGGCAGCGAGCCGAACTGCGCTATCTTGTCGAGCACAACGCCGATGCCCTTTATCCTCGCCTCTTCGCTGACATGATCGAGGTGCGTGTTGAACACGACGAATTCGAGTCCCGTCTGCTTCTCCTTGAGGATAACATAGCTGCAAATTCGATAGCACGCGGAATCCCAGTCCTTGCTCATCTTTTCGGGAGTCTCGGAGAGCCAGAACGAGCCTTTGTCGATAAGGTCGTAGAGGTCGGTGCGGTAGAACACCGGGCAGCCCTCGGAGAAAGTCGATTCGTCGCGGAAGGTTATGACCGAGTCATAGCCCTGAAGCGTGCGGCACATATAATTATACTGCCACTTTGTCGCCTCCTGGAAGCCTATGATAGTCGGCGCCTCCGTTTCGATGTTCTTGACGATGAGATCGGCGCGGTAGAACCAGCTCTTTTTGCCCGTGTCCATGACGTTCGCGCAGCGCAGATTGCAGCTCATGATGCGCATCTCCCCGCGCTCGAGCGGCTTATCCTCGATGACCGCGGCGTGCTGATTCTGCTTATAGTGCGGATAGTAGATGCAGAAAATGCACGCGACAGTGATGAGCGTCGCAAGCACGACACACAGCAGGCAGATAAAAACTTTCGTGCCTTGTTTCATTTGATCCTCTCCTTTGATAAAAAATTATATATCCTGTGCGCCACGCGCACTGAGGTTCCGAGGTTGAATTTTTCGTTTGAGGTTAAAAAATGTGTCTTTGTAGGGTGCGGTGACCTAACAATATTATATCCGCCCCTACTTACTTTGAGCGAAGTGAAACAAACCCCTCAGTCTTGGCTTCGCCAATCCGGCTCCCCTGCAGGGGAGCCAAAAGTAAAAGCGAGTGACTCGATTAGTCTTGATAATCAGGTTTCCAATAGCCGCGCCGCAGAGGTAGAAACCAACTGGGTTAGGCGAGGGAACGGCTTGCGAAGCAAGACGCGCTCCCCAACATCATTCACATCACGCAGGCGTTTTCTTTTTCAAATAAAAAGAAAATGCCGAAACGCGGAAGTGTGAAAAGTTTGATTATAGTGGGACGCGAAGACAGAGTGCAAATCCTACATTCATACCGTGCCGCCTGCGCGGCATCGGTGCGTCGAGTCGCCGCACCCTACAAATGCGCGCCAATAAATTTGTATGGGGTTCGTCGGCAAATGATATCTGCCCATACCGTACACCTTTTCACTATTCACTTTTACTTATTACTTTGAGCGAAGCGAAACAAACCCCTCAGTCTTGGCTTCGCCAATCCAGCTCCCCTGCAGGGGAACCTTGCTTGCCTTTAAAATCTACGCAATTTTAAACAGCGCACTTCGTAGGGACAGCCCTTGAGGCTGTCCGTTATCGGCGGCGCTTCGCCGATGTTGCCTGCCTTAACTTTTCGGAGGCTTGGGCTACCGGTGCAGCCGATATAAATAAAGCCGCGGCAAACTTTCGCCCCATAAAACAAAACTGCGCGCCGCAAGAGCGGCGCGCAGCGGCATTGCTTTTGGTTTTTATCAGTCGTCGTGGTCGCAGTCGCAGTCGTCATCGCCGCAGCAGCAATCGTCATCGAAATCGAACTCGAGCAGAGTGCCGCAGTTGGGGCAGTCAATGCTTCCGTCCTCAAGGATGCCGTCGTCGACGCAGATAGTCTCGCCGCAGTTGGGGCACTCGATCTCATAGCAATCGTCGTCGACGCAGCAGCAGTCGTCATCGTCCTCGTAGACATAGCCCTCGAGATCGGAGAGATCCTCGTCGATTTCGTCAACCTGATCGCTGACAACATCGAGACCCTCTTCGAGATCCGAAACGCTCATAGCCATGTCGTCAAGAAGCTCGATGATAGCCTTGATGACCTTGACTTCGTCCTTCTTTGCGTCGAGGTCGAGACCGTCGACAAGACCTTTGATATAAGCAACTTTCTCAGTAACTGTCATTTTGCATTCTCCTTTCAAAAACAGCCGTCGGCTTTTGAATTACGGAATCTTACGCTCTGCTCAGATACTCGCCGGTGCGGGTGTCAACGATGACCATCTCGCCCTCTTCGATGAACAGAGGAACCTTGATCTCTGCGCCGGTCTCAAGCACTGCGGGCTTGGTGGCGTTTGTCGCGGTGTCGCCCTTGAAGCCGGGGTCGGTCTGGGTGACTTCGAGAGTAACGCTTGTGGGAGGCTCAACGCCGAAAACATTGCCCTTGTAGGAAAGGATCTTGCAAACGGTGTTCTCCTTGACGAACTTGAAGTTGTCGGAGAGGTCGCTCTTGTTTATCGGGATGAGCTCATAGCTCTCGGGATCCATGAAATAATAAAGATCGCCGTCGTTATAGGAATACTCCATCTCCTTGCGCTCGATATAAGCGGTGGGGAATTTTTCCGTGGGGTTGAATGTGCGCTCAACGACCGAACCCGCGATAACGTTTCTTATCTTGGTTCTGACGAATGCCGCGCCTTTGCCGGGCTTGACGTGCTGGAACTCTATGATCTGATAGACATCGCCGTCCATCTCAAACGTCACGCCGTTTCTGAAATCGCCTGCTGAAACCATATTGTCTCCTCCGATATTTTAG
>CAVAWW010000032.1:0-23148 GCA_963592475.1 bacterium | reverse complement strand
TACGGGTATGACGCCGAATGAATACAGGAATGTTCACAACGAAAAGTGATTGGAACTTGAGGAAAATCGAAATTTTAAAGGAAAAATGCGATTCTTAGCAGTTAATCAAAAAATACAGAAAATAATAAAGACGCAGTGTCGGATGTACAGAATGGATTCATCATCAAGCAGACGGTCGATATGATAACCGTCTGCGATAAATAAATATATGCAAATAAAATTCAAATGAGAGGGGAACCTTCGACCGGCAATATGTAGAATAAAAAGAATGAACAGCGCCTCGAAATGTCTTATACAGCATTTCGAGGCGCTGATTGCGATTTTTATTGCGGATATTTCTTCAGAAAGTGGTGGAAATAATCACAACGATATGTTACAATTTCGATGAAGAGGGAAGATAAATCATAATTTTTTGCCGCCTTTTTCTTTTTATTGAAAAGATGCGTTGTTGAATATAGGAGTAATAATGTAATTTGTGCTTGAAAGAGCAGCTGATACACACAACAATGCGGTTCAGCTTTCGCTGTGCCCACTCACATCCACGTGCTCTGCAATGAATATAAATTCTCAAGCATGTCTCAACACAGATTTTTAATGCTGTGTTACGGCGCAAGGCTTTCCGAGCCTTTTGTGTCTTACACGCAGCAGAAAGGAACGGTCATAACAATGAAAGAAAACCAAGAAAAGAAATCAAGGCTTTCCGGATTGGGTGCCACGCTTCAGCTCGGGAATAAGCCGCTTTGGAAGGAACGCGTGTCATATTTCTTCGTGAACCTCGGAAACATCCCTATAATGACCATGGTCAACGCATACCTTTCGATTTTCTATACCGACACACTCGGTATGGACGCAAAGGTCGTCGGAACAATGTTTTTGATAGCAAGAGTTTTTGACGGAGTGAATGACCCGTTCATCGGTTATTTTATTGACAGAGCGCCAAACTCAAAGTTCGGAAAATTCAGACGGATTCTTATTGTCGGAACGATCATCTGCACCTTGAACTATGCCGTGGTATGGATGGGTCCGGCATATGTTTCGGACTCGATGAAGGTTATGGTTGCCTATATTTCATATATGCTTCTCGGTGTGACCTTCCCCGTTATGGACATTTCACTCAACAGTATGCTTCCTGTAATGACAAACGATATGGAGGAGCGAAATTTCCTTGCAATGCTAAAAAATTTTGCTTACGGTCTCGGCGGTGGACTCAACCTCATAGCTCCTATTGTTTTCGCAAAGTTCAACTCTTCCGTCAAGGGCTATAATATTATGAATCTGCTTGCTATGGGAATCATCATTTCGTGCTCGCTCGGCGGAATCACGGGCGTTCATCAGCGAGTCGAACCGCTCAAGGATGCCGGGTATAAAGCAAAGGATGTTTTAAGAATCATTAAATTGAAGCCGATTATCGCTTTCTTTATCGGAGGACTCATTGTTCAGACGGGACTTGCGTTCGTTGCAACGTCGAATCCATATTATGCAACGCACGCGCTCGGCTCGATCGGAAAGCTCACGATTATGAATACGGTCGCAATTGTCGGCGGCCCCGTCTCATTGCTTGCCGTTCCGCTCGCGAAGAAGATTGGAAAGCGCAGGATTTATGTTTGCGGAATGATCGTCACGGCGATCGGTTGTCTCGTTCGCCTTGTTGCGGTCAACGACAAAACGAGCGGCCTTGTCGCCGCCTGCATCTCAAGCGTAATTTGCAGCTGCGGAACAAGCTTTGCACAGCTTTTGTATTATTCGATTCAGGCGGATAATATCGACTATGTGGACTACAAGCTCGGCCTGCGTGCTGAGGGCGTGATTGCCGCAGCGACCTCAATGATTACAAAAATCAGCAACGGAATAGGCGCAGCTTTTTCACTTTACGTTCTTTCATGGACAGCAAACGGCGACGGCTCATACACAAAGTTAGGCCTCAGCCTTGCTGACGGCTTGATTCCGGGTATAGTGGTTTTTGTTGGTGCGATTGTATTCTTGTTGCTTTACAGAATCAACAATGCGGAAGCCGAAAAAATTCAGGCGGTGCTTTCGGAAAGACGGGAGACGGCGGAAAATGAAACTTAAAAATATCCGAATCGATGATCTGTACGGCTTTGCCGTGACAGACAGTGAAAATCCGCGCTTCACTCTTGAAACCGAAAACGAGCTTGAAAACGCTTTTATTTCTTCATATTCCCTCAAGGTCAAAAGTGACGAAGCTGTCCTTTGGCAGACAGAAGAGCAAAGCTCTACTGTCGACAATATCGTTTATGGCGGAAGAGCTCTTCTCCCGTGCACGGTTTATACGGTAGAAGCGACGGTTTGTGACAATTACGGAAACAAAGCCGAAAAAACGGCGGAGTTTGAAACGGGCTTTCTTTCCGGTGATTTTTCTGCGGAGTGGATAACGAAGCCGAACTATCACGTCGGTTTCGGAAAAAGCCCCATTCCGCTCGTCTTCAAACGTCAGTTTTTGCTTTCGGGTAAGGTGAAAAAAGCGCGGCTTTATTCAACCGCGTTCGGAATTTATTCTTTCACGCTTTGCGGAAAGGAGATTTCCGACGACCGCTTTGCTCCCGGTTTCACGAGTTTTGAAGACCGACTTCAATATCAGGTTTATGACATTGCGCCGTTTCTCGAAGAGAAAAACGAATTGGTTTTCACCGTTGCGGGCGGTTGGGCGGTCGGGATTTTCGGCCTGAATAGAAGTAATAAGCTCGGCGCCGACAGGCTCGCGCTCAAAGCACTTGTTCAAATCGAATATGACGATGGGCGAAAAGACGAAATTAAAACCGACGAAAGCTGGCTCGTCACCGCTGACGGGCCTGTCAGAGACGTGTCGTTTTATAACGGAGAGATATTCGACGCAACGAAAACTTTGAGCAAGGCGATCTTTGAAAATGCCGAAAAAGAGAAGCCCCGTATTTCCCCGCGCCTCGTCGCATCATACGGAAAGTTTGCAAAAATAATCGAAACGCTCGAACCGAAAGAGATTCAAAAAAGCCAAAACGGCTATATCTATGATTTTGGTCAAAACTGCGCCGGAGTTCTCGAACTTGAAATTAAAGGGAGAAAAGGGCAGAGGATAACCGCTCGACATGCGGAGGTTCTTTTGAACGGCGAGCTTTTTACAAAGCCGCTGCGTTCGGCGAAAGCAAAGCTTGAATATGTTTGCGGCGGAGAAGAAGAGACCTACTGCCCGAAATTTACCTTTATGGGTTTTCGTTATGCCGAGCTTTGCGGAATTGAGCCTGAAAACGTCAAGGTCAGAATGAAGGTTATTTCCTCGATTGACGAGGAAACGGGAGACTTTTTCTGCTCCAACGAAAGCATTAACCGCCTTCAAAAGAATATAAGATACAGCGGTTTTTCAAACTTCCTTGAGATCCCGACCGACTGTCCTCAGCGCGACGAAAGACTCGGTTGGACGGGCGACATCTCCGTTTTTGCTTCGACGGCGTGTTTCAACTTCAATATGAACCGCTTTCTTAGAAAGTGGCTTATTGATGTGAAGGCACAGCAGACAAAAGACGGAGGAATCCCCGTCGTTGTTCCTCGGGTCAAACATTTCGGCGGAACAAAGATTACGGCCGGCTGGTCCGACTGCGTTTTCCTTGTCCCGTGGGCGCTTTATCAAAACAGCGGGGACAAAACCATTCTTGAAAAGTTTTATCCGATGATGAAAAGATATCTTTCGGGAGTCGAAAAGAAAGCGGCGGCGTTTTCATCGGGGGAAGATAGATACATTTGGTCGCACGGATTTTCCTACGGCGATTGGTGCGCTCCGAACGAAAATCAAAAGCAATGGATGGCAAAAAAGAAGTGGATTTCAACCGCATATTATGCCAACGATTGCGCCCTCGCATCAAAAATTGCGACCATTCTCGGTTTTGAAGAGGAGGCTAAGGCGTTTCAAGAAAAGCGAAAGCGCATCGAAAACGCATATCGGAACGTTTTTACCGACAAAAAAGGAACGCTCAAAAACGAGTTTCAAACGGCCTATGTTTGCCCGCTGTATTTTGGAATGGTGAGTGGAGAGGAAAGAAAAAAATATGCTGAAAACCTTTTAAGACTCGTGAAAGAAGCCGATAATCATCTTTCCACCGGCTTCCTCGGAACACCATATCTCCTTTTCGCCCTTTCGGACAACGGATATATAAATGAAGCATATGACCTTTTACTTCAGGACACCGTCCCGTCGTGGTTGTATGAAGTTAAAGCCGGAGGAACGTCAATTTGGGAGCGTTGGGACGCGCTTCGACCCGATGGAACCGTCAATCTCGGAAAAGATCCGGGAAGCGGTCTGATAAACGCTGTCGGCGGAGGAATGGTTTCTTTCAACCATTATGCGAACGGTGCAGTCGGCGATTGGTTATATAGGCGCGTCGCGGGACTCGAAGCGATTGAGCCGGGCTACAAAAAATTTAAGGTTGCACCCCTCGTCGGAGGTGGACTCACGAGCGTGTCATGTTTCAAAAAGCTTTCGAGCGGAACTATCAAAATCAATTGGAATTTTGAAAACGGCGTTTTTGTCCTCTCGATTAATGTTCCGTTTAACACAAGCGCTGTCATCACGCTGCCCGACGGAAAGAGCCTTGAAGTTTCAAGCGGAAAATATGTGTACAGCGTTGAAATGTGAGCAATATTATTTAAAAAGCCATGTGATGACATAACCGAATAATATAAAAACATATAGGCGCAGCCGATGGGTTTTACGTCAGTTGCGCTTGGCTTTTTAGACAAAACAGAAAACCTTGTAAGCGTCTAATCGTCGAAGAATGTTAACCGTAATGTAGTTTTGTGTTTCAAATCTGCCCCACAAGTCAAGCAAAGAAATAATGGAATATCTTTTACGAGCGACGAGCTCGAACGAATAGACAAAATCAGTCTGACCTGATCTTTTCTGTAATCCCCCGTAAATGTGAATCGCACCCCGCTTGTCAAGCTGCAATGCCTGATAAACGGGGTGCGGTTTTGGTAAATGAAAGTGCTGCCTGCGGCTCTGGACTGGAAACAGAAATATGTAGGATGTCTTTACGGATAGTAAATTAGAGATATACTTTTGCTGTCGTGAGAAGATATTAAATATAAATGAATATCCGTAAATAAATCATAACCACTAGTTTACTAGTGGTTATGATTCGTTTTGTTGTAAATTTCGGATAAGACTATAATGTATTTTCGTTGATTATATTATTCATTTCTCGAAGTTCACTATCCCAGTCTCTATTATCCAATGAGAAAAAAGCAAACCTTTCATCCTCTAATTCTTCAGGGAAATGTACTGCTAAATGAGTGAGTTCATGTATTTTATCAGCACTTACATCTTTGGCAAATGGATTAACAATTATTTTATATTGCTTTGTGGCAAACAAATATCTAAAATCGTTAAACAACAAGCATCCTTCGGGAAGTATGTAAAAGAAAATGGCTGAAATTTTACTTAATGCTTCTTCGCTAATTCCCAATTTAAGAGCAACATCTTTATTGCGAAACAGACCATTCTTTGGATTGCATAAAAGAGTTGTTGGTTCAAACAATTCGGTTTCCGATAAATCGGTTGATGTCCAGTTAATAACCAATAAATTAATATGATTTTCAGATGAAATATCTGCAAATTTTTCGCCAGCATAGTTAATAAAGTCTTTGATTTTTAATATTCGCGGCATATGGCAGTTTATATTGTTAGTATTACAAAAATCCGAAAGTTTTTCTCTGCCTTTATCATTAAGCAAATATGTTGGAATGATGAAGTTCTCCAAAAGATTTCTATCGGGGAAATTAGGGGTTTTTATTTCTATATCTAATACAACATCATTCCCATATACAAACCGCGCTTCAGGATTCTTATCGGAATCAACCAGACGAGGTTCGTATATTGCCTCAGTTAATTTTGCTGGACCAAAATTTGCAAAATATGTCAATAGATAAAATTCTGATAGAGCCTCAAAAAATTGGTTTTCATTATAATTGTTTTTTCCTGCAGCAAATTGATTTTTAAAAAAATTCTCGATCACATCATTACCAAAGCATTGCATCAAATTAACGGTTTTTACATTTAGATTAGCAATAAAATTCCAAGGGAAAGATGTTGGATTTATTTCCTTTATGTTTTTTCTAAGAAAAAGCTCTTTGAAATATGAAACATCATTATTAATCGCACGTATTATAAAATGCTTTTCGGAATAATCATCGAAAATTCCTTTTTCCCAAAATATTTTTATCGTTTCGAAAATTTCTAAACCAACAGTTGCGGGATAAGATGTTTGACTCCTCATTATAATAAGTCCTCCATAATTAGAAAAATAAATAAACGGCTGAAGTCGTAGCGATTTCAGCCGTTTTGGCGGAGAGGATGGGATTCGAACCCATGTGACGTTGCCGTCAAACTGATTTCGAGTCAGCCCCGTTATGACCACTTCGATACCTCTCCATATATGTTAACTCGGAAAACCGAGATTAACGCAAATATTCAGTTGTATTAGAATTCCTGTTAGAACTCACGGTGTGCTTGCGGCGGGCAAGTGCCCGAAACCCGCACGGTTAAAGGCTTTTCGGAAGATGGACTTCCGTTTGCCGAGGGAGATTTCGAGTCAGGGCCGTTATGACCACTTCGATACCTGTCCGTATTTTTAACGGCTATGATATTTTAGCAAATGTGCCGGGCTTTGTCAAGCGGATTTGCAATTTGCGGTGAATTTTATTTGCGCGTTTGCGGTATGATACGTGTGGTGCGGCTGTGATGTGCTGCGATGAAATGACCCCACCCGTTTTTGCGAGTGGGGCTTTGTGCTGTGAATTTTAGAATGTGACTTTTACAGTCTTTATCTCGAAGGGCTTGAATCTGAGCGAGACGGTGTTGCCGTTGACTTCGAGCTGCTCTTCGTTTTCTTCGAGCAGGTTGCAGGCATATACGCTCTTCGGGGCGCGGTCGAAGGTGTAGACGCAGTCGGTCGTCTTGTTCCATGTCTCATATGCACGGATGACGACGTCGTCGCTGTCCTCAGCCTTCTTGACGGTCTCGATGATGACATTGTCCTTGTCGGTGCTCACGAGCGAGTAGCTGTCGTGCGCCGCCTTGCCGCTGACGCAGTAGAGCGGCAGGTTGAGCGAATAGCCCTGGTTGACGACATCGGAGGTGTCGACCGAGCCCGCGTGCGGGTAGATGGAGTAGGTGAAGCGGTGAACTTCTCTGTCCTGCTCGCTGTTCGGGTTGACCGCGCAGCGCAGGAGGCTTGTTCTGATGTGACCGTCCTTTATGTCGTGACCATACTTGCAGTCGTTGAGGACGGAGAGACCGAAGCTGTTGTCGCTGAGATCGACCCACTTGTGACCGACGACTTCAAACTGCGCGAAATCCCAGAGTGTGTTGCGGTGGGTCGGGCGCTTGTAGTTGCCGAACTGGATATCATAAGTGGCCTCGGTGGCGTTGACATCAACGGGGAAGTCCGCCTTGAGAAGTATCTTCTTCTCTTTCCAGTCGACCGTGTAGTCAACATCGATGCGCGGCAGGTCTGCGTAGAAGATGAAGCTCTGCTCGATGGTCGAGGAGAGGAACTTGCGCGTGACCTTTATGACCGTGCGGACGGGTCCGCTCTCTGTCACATCGACTGCGCTGACATCGTTTATCTCGGTGTACTTCTGATCGAAATAGACCTTGATATCCCATGCCTCGTGGTTGAACGGTCTGTCGTCATAGGCATAAATTTTATTGAGAACTTCGCCCTCGGGCGCGACGGCTCTGCCGGTCGCCTTGTGGATGAGAGACGCGATGTTCATATCCTTGTCGAACTTGACGGTGAAGAACTTGTTCTCTATAGTCTTGTTCTCGACTTTAACGGTGTTTTCGCCGGACTCGCCGCCGTGAACAATACAGAAGGTCTTGTATCCCTTTGCGGGCACGCCCTTTGCGAAGAACACAAGGCGTCCGTCGGCGGATTTCTGCCACGGCAGGACATTGCCGTCGGCGTCAACTATCGAGAAGTGCTCGACTGCGGGCATATCGGTGATAACGACATCGTCGCGCTCTGCGCCGAATGTGTTGAAAACGGTCAGGGCGTTGCCGTCCGGAGTGCAGACTATCTTGCCGAGAGTTTCGGCTATTTCAGCTTTGCCCTCGGAAATGAGCTTGTCGTACTGCTCCTTGGAATCCTCGTAGACTTCCTTTATCGAAGAGCCGGGGATTATATCGTGGAACTGGTTGAGGAGTATTATCTTCCAGCCGTCGTTGATGAACTGACGGGGATAGGACGCGATGCCGTTTGAGTCGGCAATTGCGCAGATAGTCTCCATATCGTGATAGAGCAGCTCGCTCTTTCTGTTGTAGCGCTTGTTTCTGCCCTGCGAGGTCAGGGTGCCGCGGTGGAACTCAAGATAGAGCTCGCCAGCCCATTTGGGCAGCCTGCGCGAACCCTTGACTTCCTTTTCGAGGTCGTGATAGAAGTCTATTGCAAACTCCTGCTTGACCTTCGGGCAGCCGGGGATGCCCTTTGCCATGCGGTGACCCATTTCGAGCATATCGCGGGTCGGTCCGCCGCCGCCGTCGCCGTGACCGAAGGTGCAGAGATACTCTTTGTTGAGATCCTTCTGCGAATATCTGTGCCAGCCGCCGAGGATGTGCTCGGGATTGAGATAGGCGTTGTATGTAGTCTGCCAGCAGTCGCCTTCGTCGAAGCAGTCGGTGCTCGGTGAGAAGTGGGAGAGAATCTCCGTGCCGTCGATGCCTTTCCACATGAAGGTGTCATAGGGCACTTTGTTGAACTCGTTCCAGGATATCTTTGTGGTCATGAAATAGTTGATTCCGGCTTTTTTCATGATCTGCGGGAGAGCCGCACTGTAGCCGAAAACATCGGGGAGCCACATTATCTTGTTGTCAACGCCGAACTCGTCCTTGAAGAAACGCTTGCCGACCAAGAACTGGCGGACAAGGGATTCGCCGGAGGTGACGTTGGTGTCCGATTCGACCCACATGCTGCCCTCGACTTCCCAGCGTCCTGCGGCAATCATCTTCTTGATGCCCTCATAGACCTCGGGATAGTCCTCCTTGACAAAGGCATAGAGCTGAGCCTGCGAGGACATGAACTTGTATTCGGGATATTCCTCCATGAGCTTGAGGACGGTCGCAAAGGAGCGTCCGGCCTTCTCTCTTGTCTGGCGGAGTCTCCAGAGCCATGCGACATCTATGTGTGTGTGACCGATGCAGCAGGCGGTCGCGTCCATGGCGTCCTTTGAATATATCTCCCTGTCGAGCAGGTCGATTGCCGCCTCGGCGGAGGCAGCAAAAGTATCATAATCGGCGGTGTTGAAATCGATAAGATTGACGGCGTCGTTGAGCGCCTTGACTATATCGATGCGCGGAAGATCGTCCGCGTCATAGAGGGACGCGACTTTGAGCGGGGTTTTGAGATCGAAGATGAGGCGGTTGACAAGGTCGTCGACGACCTTGAGGCGCGCACCCATTCTCAGCTTACCTTTGAACTCCCATGCGTCGGAATATGCGTTGAGGCAGCAGTCGAATTTCTCGCCGCCCTTGGCGCAGTCGAGCAGGCGAATCTCGCTGTGGTTTGAGTCACCGCCCTGGCGCAGCTCGCCGTTAAAATACATGATGAACTGCGGGTTGCTGCGGTTCCACGGACCGCTCGCGGAGGGGGTCAGCTGATAGACCACGGGTCTGCCGGCAAAACGCTCGGGGACTGTGAAGCTGTGGCGGAACCACGCGTAGTCCTCTTTATAGCCCCAGTAGTCGTTCTCCGAGTCGAAATCCGTCCATTCGCCCTCGTCGATCTGTGAAAATTTGTACTGCCCGTCGCGGAATTTGAAGCCGCCGAGCGTCTCGCTGTCGGGGTAGAGATATTCATTCTCAAGGTCCTCGATGACCTTGTAGACCCTTCTGGCGAGCATGAAACGCTCGGAGTTCTTGTCCGTGAAGCGGATGTCTACATGACTCATTTGATTGCTCCTTTCGGAAAATTCTTTGATTTATCCGTCAAAATAATTTTAACCTGCGGTACATGACAATTATATATTATTGCCGCGGGGGTTACAATAGATTTTTAGTTATTTTGCCAAAAGATTTGCGCCGCAAAACAAAAAAGCCCCGCGGGTGAATGCGGAGCTTTCTCTATATATTATATATTATTTATGCCTGATTGTTGCGGATCATGTTGAGAATATTGCCGAGATTCGTTGTGCCCTTGAAGAACTGTCTGAGCTCCTTGAGGGACTGCAGGAAGTTGGGGTTCCAATCCGAGCGGGGAGCGGGCTTTATTCCCATCTCTTCGAGCATCGGGCGCAGAGCCTCAAAACGCTCCTCGAAGCTGTTGTAATCCATATTGGCTCTCTTCGTCCAGCCCGCCTCGGCGACAGCCCAGAAGCGCGGGAAGCACATATATGAGAGCTTGTCGAAGTCGCGGACATACTCCGCCCAAATCGGGCACTCGACGCCGTAGACATTCTTCTTGCCCGCCTCGGTCAGTCCCTTTATATACGGGTCGAGGCTGTAGGTCTTTTTGAGCGAGGTCATGCCGTAGGGGTAGTCGCAGTAGTAATAGTAAAACTCGGAGACTATCATCTTTCCGCCCTTGTTTGCGAACTCGACGGCGCGGTCCTTTTTGTCCATCCAGCGCTGAACGATAATGTCGTTGGGCATCATGCCGCTGTTGAGGCTCTCGTTCCAGACTATTGCCGTCTTGCCGTGCTTTTTGAGGAAGTCAACAGCCTGGAGAACGAACCAGCCCTGAAGCTCCTCTTCATCCTTGAGGTCAAGTTCTTTCATGCGCGCCTGGCACTTCGGGCAGTTCTTCCAGCGAACCTTGGGCGCTTCGTCGCCGCCGATGTGGAAATATCTGCCGGGGAAGAGCTCAATCATCTCGCCGAGCACGTCAAAGACGAGCTTCAGCGAATCATCGTTTCCGGCGCAGAGTATATCATCAAAGATGCCCTGCTTCGTGCCGACCTCGAGGGGCTTGCCCTTGCAGGAGAGCTCGGGATAAGCGGCGAGCACGGAGAGCGTGTGGCCGGGCATATCGAACTCGGGGATAACTTCAATATAGTTGTCGTCGGCATATGCGACTACTTCGCGGATCTCGTCCTTTGTGAAATATCCGGAATATTCCTCGGCGAAGTGGTACTGACCGAAATCCGATCTGCGGCGGCGGGAGCCGACTGTGATGAGCTCGGGGTGGCTGTCAATTTCAACGCGCCAGCCCTGGTCATCGGTCAGATGCCAGTGCATGGTGTTCATCTTGACGAGCGCGGCGGCGTCGATGAGCTTCTTGATGTTCTCGACCGTCGTCATGTGGCGCGCACAGTCGAGCATGAATGCGCGGTATTCAAATGCGGGCGCGTCCTCGATTCTCACGCACGGGCAGATATCGAGCTGCTTTAACTGCTTCAATGTCTGGCTCGCATAGAAAGCTCCGCGCTCGCCGCCGGCGGTGGCTTCAACACCGTTTTCGGTCACTTCGAGCACATAGCCCTCTTCGGACAGTTTGTCTGTCAGACGCGCGGAAAAGCTTTCGGAATCGATGTTTTCCATCTTGACGCTTCCGCCGAGATAGTCGATTTTGTTGGGATTGGGAATAATATTGAGCTGCTTCATTTTCTTTTCCTCCGAAGGGCTTTTGTCAAGGGTCAGTATACAATAAACGCAATTCAAAAGCAAGGCGAATTTCAGCTTTCGGACTTTTCTTCGTGTTCCTTATGCTCGCCGTGCTCGTTTTTGCTCTTCTCAGCTCTGCACGCCTCGGCGCACATCTCCTCCTGCTTTTCGAGCGTTATCTGCTTCATTGTGTTTTCGTCTATTTTCATCAGCTTCATCAGTATTGCCTGACGGGCGAGAATGCGGTTCATCTTGCCGTGGATATCCTCGATCATTATCTCGGTTTTGAGATTGACCTTGTAGTCGTTCTCGGCGCGGCGGCGATCCTTTTCCTCCTGACGGTTCTGACTCATCATTATCAGCGGAGCCTGCAGCGCGGCGACGCATGAGAGCACTAAGTTGAGCAGTATGAACGGATAGGGGTCAAACGCGCGCTTGGCGAGTATAACATTGCCGACCATCCAGAGTATCAGCAGGGCGGAGAACGAGAATATGAACGCCCAGCTGCCGGCAAATTTTGCGATTTTATCCGCGGCGCGCTGACCGAATGTATATTTCTCCTTGTCGGGGTTTGCCGATATCCTGCTGTCTGCGAGCAGGGATATGATATCCTCGTTGCTCATGTCGTGCTTGACATCGCTGATTATTTCGTTGACAAGTTTCTTGTTCTCTTTCATCTGGCACACTCCCTTGAAATCATCTGTATACTATTTTAACATAAGACGCAAGGATTTTCTATAGCTATATTTGCGTTTGCCAAGCGGCGGTAGTATACTGTATACGCAGATATAATTCAGCCTTATGCGCAGATAATATATAAAAAGGAGAGAAGAAAAATGAAAGAGCTCATGAAAAATATTTCAAAATCCGAGGTTCTGACTCTGAGAGATCAGGTGCTCTGTCAGCCCGGGCAGGTGGTCAGCAAGACCCTCGCCCAGAACGACGCGCTGAGCATAACGCTCTTCGCTTTTGACAAGGACGAGGAGATAAGCACCCACGCCTCCGGCGGCGACGCATTTGTCACCTGCCTCGAGGGCGTCGGAAAAATAACGATAGACGGCGTTGACTACGAGCTACACGAGGGCGAGAGCATAGTCATGCCCGCCGGACACCCGCACGCGGTCTACGGCAAAGAGCAGTTCAAGATGCTGCTCGTTGTGGTGTTTTGATAATAAAATAAAATAAAAAATGTCCGCCGTATGATATAAATGCGGCGGACAATACTTTTTTTCGGCGCTGAGCTTGACAAAAAAATATTATTTGATTATACTGATATCAATTAGTATCAATATGTATCATCAGGTGATTAAATGGATGCACTGAAATTTTCTGAAATGCTCTCGGATAAACACATAACAAATCTCAAAAAGCTCAAATATAAATATCCGGATGATTTTGAAGAGTTTATAAATATATTGAAATCGTCATTTTATGAAAAGCTGCCGCTGAATGATTTTGACGGCAAAAATCTTGTATATCTGACATCATGCACAGGCGTGAATCTTGAAGCGGTGAAATTGCTTTTTACCGCGCAGAACTCCGCCTATGCCGCAAAGGCGGTTGAAGAAGAGATCGTTGCGACCTCGGCGATCGAAAGCATTGAATTTGACCGCAGCAGCGTGCGCAGTATAATGCTCGGCAATGCGCCCAGGGACAGCCGGGAGAACAGGATATACGGATTGAAGCTTGGCTTTGATTTTATAAGCGACAGGCACAATCGCATAACGGAGGAGAATATCCATAAGCTCTATATGATGGCGATAGGAGATTTTCTCGAAGGCGATAACAGACTGCGCGACGGGGAATTTTACCGCCATGACGGCGTGAATGTCGTGGGCGGCAACGGCGTTGTACACCGCGGCATCAGCAGCGGAAAGCTTCCCGAATATATGAAGCGGTTTGTGGATTTCGCAAATGCCGACGACGGCATAAATGACCTGCTCAAGGCTGCAATGTTGCATTTTGACATCGCATACCTGCATCCGTATTTTGACGGAAACGGACGTATGGCGCGCCTTTTGCATATGTGGTTTCTGATTCAGAAAGGATATGAAAGCACACTCTTTGTTCCGATGTCGAGCTACATTGAAAAGAGCAGGGGAAAATATTATGACGCATACACTCTTGTTGAAAATAACGCGAGGCTTGCGGGAGTTACCGATGTCACACCGTTTCTAATATATTTCATAAAAAATGTCTATGACGAAATGAAACCGGACGCAGTTAAAACGGACGCAACGGAAAGATACAACGAAATTCTGCGCTCCGGTGAAGTGACGGTAAAGGAGGCGAAGCTCTGGCAGTTTGTATTGTCGACATACGGCGGCGAGGGCTTCACAACGAAACAGCTCGAAAAGGACTTCGGAGACGCAGCATTTGCTACCGTACGCAAGTTTGCTTTGAAATTTTCTGAGCTTGGCTTGCTCGATGCGCAGGAAATGAAAAATAAAGTTATATACAGGATAAAATAAAAAATGTCCGCCGTATGATATAAATGCGGCGGACGAATTTATATAATTTTACCCCTGCTTCGAAAACTCGCACCCGCAGTAGTTCTGCCTGTATAGATCATACTGCTTCGAGAGTTCTATCGAGCGTTTATAGCCCTCGCGCTTCTTGAAATCTGCGGGCAGGTGGCGCACTCCGTATTTTTCGCCCATCTCCTCGCCGATGCGGTTGAGTATCTGCGAATTCTTGTGCGGACTTACGGAAAGGGTGGTCGTGAAATAGTCGAAGCCGTGCTTCTTCGCCTCCTGAGCCGTGCGCTCGAGCCGCAGATAAAAGCATCTTTCGCACCGTGAACCGCCCTCGCGCTCCTGCTCATATCCCTTTGCCGCGTCGGTGAACTGCGTATGATTATATTCGCATTCGAGCATTTTTACATTGTGCTCCGCGGGCAGGAGGGATATTATCCTGCGCTGTTCGCTGAGGCGGTGTTCATATTCCTCTGCGGGGTAGATGTTCGGGTTGAAGTAGAGCACGGTGACATCAAAATATTTTGTCAGATATTCGAGCACATAACTGCTGCACGGTCCGCAGCAGCTGTGCAACAGCAGGGACGGCACGCGCCCCTGCTTTTTTATTTCATCAATTTCGCGGTCGAGTTCGAGCTGATAGTTGATTTTGTTCATCTCAACGCCTCCGCAGTATATGATACCGCAAAGGGGCAGATAAATCAACCGCTCAGTCGAGGATGCGCCCGTCGGTCGATATCGTCACGACCTGCCACGGGATGAATTTGCCGCTGTTCTGCAATGCTGTTTTTGCGGCGTGTTCGAGTCCGCCGCAGCAGGGGACTTCCATTCTGACGACCGTCACGGACTGTATATTGTTGTTCGCGATTATCTCCGTCAGCTTCTCGGAATAGTCGACGCTGTCGAGCTTCGGGCAGCCGACAAGGGTTATGTGGTTTTTGATGAATTTTTCGTGGAACGCCGCATAGGCGTAGGCGGTGCAGTCGGCGGCGATGAGCAGCTTTGCGCCGTCAAAATACGGCGCGTTCACCGGCACGAGCTTTATCTGAACCGGCCACTGGCGCAGTCGGCTCTGCATTTCGGCTGGCTGTGCCGACGAGGCGTTTTCCTCGCGGTTCATCGTCATGAGCCTTGAACCCGGACATCCGCCGTGATGTCCGCCGAGTTTTTTCTTCATCATATTTTCTTTGACCGCTTCGGCGTTGTAGGCGGCGGCCTCGCGCTCGACAAAAGTTATCGCGCCTGTGGGGCACGCGGGCAGGCAGTCGCCGAGCCCGTCGCAGTAGTCGTCGCGCATGAGCTTGGCTTTGCCGTTGACCATGGCTATCGCGCCCTCATGGCAGGCTGCGGCGCAAGCCCCGCAGCCGTTGCATTTTTCTTCGTCAATATGGATTATTCTGCGCTTCATAAAAATTCCTCCGAGCGTAAAATTTGTTTTTTCTTGACCTGACGCGTTTATTATAGTAGAATCGGGACAAAAATACTGTTGCAAAAACAACGGAGTGATAAAAATATGTCGGAAAATTTTGGAAAAATAAAAGCGGCGCCGCTCTTTTTCGGAATTGAAGAAAATGAGTTGCCCGAACTGCTCGAAGCCCTCGACGCGCACAGCCGCAGATATCAAAAGAGCGAAATAATAATGCCCGAGGGCGAAAAGACGGACTCGCTCGGGCTCGTGATGAGCGGGAGTGTTCTGATAGTGCAGGACGATTTCTGGGGCAACCGCAATATCATGACCCGGATAACTCAGGGCGGAATCTTCGCCGAGTCGTTCGCCTGCACGGGTGAAAAGCTGACCGTCGGCGCGGAGGCGGAGAGCGAATGCGAGATAATGCGGCTGAAGGTCGGGCATGTGCTCGGCTCGTGCCCGAAGTCGTGCGCCGGGCACGCAAAGCTCGTCGGCAATCTGATATCCGAGCTCGCGCGCAAAAATCTGAATTTCAACTCGAAGCTCGGCCACATGGGCAAGCGCACGACGCGCGAAAAGCTGCTGTCATATCTTTCGGCGCAGGCGATGAAGAGCGGAAAAAATGAATTCGACATCCCGTTCGACCGCCAACAGCTCGCCGACTATCTGTGCGTCGACCGCAGCGCAATGTCCGCCCAGCTCTGCGCACTCAGGGATGAAGGAATATTGAAGTTTAAGAAGAATTATTTTATACTCAACAGAATATGAAAAAACGACCGCCCGAATAAACGGACGGTCATTTCAATTATCGGTTAAGATTATTTCTTCTTTCCGGTGCCTTCGTATTCCTTGATCCAGTCGACCATATCGGTGAAGGACTGCTTTGCGCCCATGGGGGCGTAGCCGAGCTCTTTCTTCGCCTTCTCGCAGCTGAAGTTGCAGTTCGAGGTCAGCTTGCGGATGGAGTAGCGGGTGAAGAGCGGGGTCTTCTTCGCGGCGTTGTAATAGACCTCCATGAGAGGGGCAAACGCATTTGCAAGGCCGAGAGAAATCTTGAAGCTCGGAGCCTTGAAGCCGCAGATGTCTGCGAGCATATGTATCAGCTGGTCGACGGTGACGACCTCATCGGTGAGGATATAGCCCTCGCCGGGTCTGCCCTTTTCGGCAGCGCCGATCATGCCGTTTGCAACATCGCGCACGTCAACGAAGTTATATGCGCCGAAGGAGAGCGATACGGGGAACTTGCCCTTGAGGAACATTCTGACCATCTCGCCGACGGAAGAGACCTTGAAGTCATAGGGGCCGCAGCACGCGCCGGGATAGCAGACAACTGTCTCAAGCTTGTCGTCGTTATTCTCAAATACATAGTTTGTGGCGGTAGCCTTAGTCTTTGCATAGGTGCCGTCAAGAATCTCGGGATTGAAGTGAGAAATCTCACGCATGACCTGATTATCGGGGAGCGGGGGATAAGCGTCAACGGAGGAAGCATAGACAAGGCGTCTTACGCCGCACTTTTTGCACGCCTCAACGACGTTCTTTGTGCCGTCGACATTGACCTTCCAGGTCATGTCCTCGTTGCCCTTGTTTATCTCGATAACGCCTGCAAGGTGATAGACGACGTCCGCGCCGTCAAAAGCCTTTTCAAGAGAAGCGGGATCGGTGACATCGCCGAATACGCGCTCGCATTTGATGCCGTCAAAAATCTTGCTGTCTTTTCTGATGAGTATTCTGAAGTTTTCGCCGCGTGCCTCGAGTTCTTTAACGAGTGCATAGCCGACGTGACCCGTAGCGCCCGTGACGACTGAAAGCTTGTCTCCCATGGTTAATTAACACTCCTTTAATTTTTAAGCTTACGGAGCTTATTATATATCAGAAAAGCTTTTTAATATTTACGGTAAAGAACTATTTGACAGTAAAAAGATAATTATTTATTTTTTTAGTCAAAGTGCCGAAGTGTTTCGCCAATAACATTGACTTTTTGTATGTTTGGAGCTATTATTTTATAGTGGTATTTTGCTCTGCACGGCGGCGTATAACTTGAACGGACGCCCGCGCAGAGAACGGACATATATATTTGAAAGGAAGGATACAAGTGGCAAAATACGTCCTTGCACTCGATCAGGGAACGACGAGCTCACGCGCCATCGTTTTCGACAAAAAGGGCAATATCGTAGCCAAGGCGCAGAAGGAGTTCGATCAGATTTATCCCGCCGCAGGCTGGGTCGAGCATGACCCGATGGAGATACTTTTCAGCCAGTTCCAGGCGGTGACTTCCGTCTTTGCTTCGGGCGAGATAAAGCCCGAGGATATAGCCGCTATCGGCATAACGAATCAGCGCGAGACAACAATTATGTGGGACAGGGAGACGGGCAAGCCCGTCTACAACGCCATCGTCTGGCAGTGCCGCCGCACAGCGGAGCTCTGCGAGCAGATAAAGGCGGACGGCATGGAGGAATACATAAAGGATAAGACCGGTCTTGTTATAGACGCGTATTTCTCCGGCACGAAGATAAAGTGGATCCTTGACAACGTTCCGGGCGCACGTGCGCTCGCCGAGGCGGATCAGCTGCTCTTCGGCACGGTCGAGACATGGCTCATATGGAATCTCACCGGCGGCAGAGTGCATATAACCGACTACTCCAACGCATCGAGAACGATGCTCTTCGATGTCGACAATCTCTGCTGGGATGAGAAGATGTGCGAATATCTTAACATCCCGATGTCCATTCTGCCCGAGGTCAAGCCCTCGAGCATGGTATACGGCAAGGTCGCGGGCGGCATAATCGGTCTTGAGGGTCTCGAGGGTATCCCGATTGCGGGTGCTATAGGCGATCAGCCGGCGGCTCTGTTCGGTCAGGCATGCTTCGAGCCCGGTCAGGCGAAGAACACCTACGGCACAGGCTGCTTCCTGCTGATGAACACGGGCGAAAAGCGCGTCAAATCGAAGAACAACCTGCTCACGGGCGTCGCATGGGGTATCGGCGACAAGGTCGAATACGCCATTGAGGGCTCAGCGTTCAACGCGGGCTCGGTCATAAAATGGCTTCGCGACGAGCTGCATATGATAGACAACGCAAAGCGCTGCGATGAGCTCGCTGAGAGTGTGCCCGACGCAAACGGCATATATTTTGTCCCAGCATTTACGGGTCTCGGCGCGCCCTATTGGGATATGTATGCGCGCGGCTGCATAGTCGGACTCACGCGCGGAGTCAACCGCGCCCACATCGCGAGAAGCGTCCTTGAGGCTATCGCCTACCAGATGACGGATCTTCTTGAAGCGATGGAGGACGACTCCGGAATAACATTCACCGAGCTTCGCGTCGACGGCGGCGCGAGCGTCAGCGATATCCTGCTCCAGATCCAGTCGGATATGATACGCACGATAGTTGACAGACCCAAGACCGTCGAGACTACCGCCCTCGGAGCGGCATACCTTGCGGGTCTTGCCGTCGGCTACTGGAAGGACAGGGACGAGATCGCGCAGAACCGCGAGATCGAGAAGATTTTCACTCCCCAGATGGAGAAGTCGCACCGCGACGAGCTCTACAAGGGCTGGAAGCGCGCAGTCGAGCGTTCGCGCGACTGGGCGAAGGACTGATATTATCTGGCCGCCGACCGGTTTTCTGATCGGCGGCCGTAAAAATAACCGGGGATTCTCGAACACGAAAGGAAAACAAAAATGGATTATCTGAGCGAATCACTCAAACTGCACTATGAACTGCGCGGCAAGCTGGAGATACAGCCGAGAGCCGGGGTCAGCAACAAGGACGAGCTGTCCCTTGCCTACACCCCCGGAGTCGCGGCGGCGTGCCTCGAAATAAAGGACGATGTCAGCAAGAGCTATGACCTGACCCGCCGCTGGAACACCGTCGCCGTCGTCACGGACGGCACCGCGGTGCTCGGTCTCGGAGACATAGGTCCCGAGGCGGGCATGCCCGTCATGGAGGGCAAATGCGTGCTCTTCAAGGCGTTCGGCGGAGTCGACGCGATACCGCTTTGCGTGCGTTCAAAGGACGTTGATGATATAGTCAACACCGTCGCTCTGCTCGCCGGTTCGTTCGGCGGAGTGAATCTTGAGGATATCGCGGCGCCGCGCTGTTTTGAAATCGAGCGCAAGCTCAAGGAGCGCACGGATATACCGATTTTTCACGACGATCAGCACGGCACGGCGGTCGTCTGCCTTGCGGCGGTTGTCAATGCATTGAAGATAGTCAAAAAGCAGCTCTCCGACTGTACGGTTGTTTTCAGCGGCTCGGGCGCGGCGGGCGTTGCGATAGCGAGACTCTTCGACTCTATGGGTGCAGGCGAGATAATCATGTGCGACCGCAAGGGCATAATCTGCGAGGGCGGTGATCTGACACCCGCAAAGGCGGAAATTGCCGCGTTCACAAACAAAAATCACCGCACCGGCACGCTTGCCGACGCGATGAAGGGTGCTGATATATTTGTCGGCGTCTCCGCTCCCGGAATTGTTACGGAGGAGATGGCGGCGTCGATGGCTGAAAATGCAATAATCATGGCTATGGCGAACCCCGTGCCCGAGATAATGCCCGACCTTGCAAAGGCGGCAGGCGCGGCGGTAGTCGGCACGGGCAGAAGCGACTTCCCGAACCAGATAAACAACGTCCTCGCGTTCCCCGGAATTTTCCGCGGCGCGCTCGATGTCCGCGCGAGCGACATTAACGAGGAGATGAAGATAGCCGCCGCCAAGGCGATAGCTTCGCTCGTCAGCGATGATGAGCTGAACCCCGATTATATCCTGCCTGCGGCGTTCGATGAGCGTGTCGGCAAGGCGGTCGCCGATGCGGTTGCGCAGGCGGCGAGGGACAGCGGCGTTGCGAGAATATAACTAAAATTTCGTGGTGTAGCCGCCGTCGAGCTTTATTCCGCTTTTTTCGCAGCGGGATTCAACGAAGCTCTGCGTCCGGTCGATGACTGTTTTGAAGCTCATCGGCATTTTGGCGGGAGCGCGGCGCGGCGAGTGGCTGCCCTGCGTTATCAGCTCGCTTTCGATGCAGTCGAGAATATGCAGATAGGCGGAGCCGTTGAGAATATCGGCGTTGGGTACCCAATCGCTCGGGAGATTGCCCTTGGCGGTCTCCGCGATTATGATTCGGTACATCATAAGGCTGTATATCCTGTGCAGGGAGTCGACGGTTGAGTCATTACTCTCCTGCGGGAAGGTCAGGAATTTGCGCAGCTTTCCGGCGACGCGGAATATAGTCAGGGTGTTGAGCTCCGAGTCGGAGGGCAGGTCGCCTTTGATGCCGAACGCGCCCTCGAATCCGCGCTTTGATTCGCTCAGCCCCAGCAGGTAGTCCGTGGTGACGTTGTAGTAATCCGCCGCGCGGCAGAGAAAATCGAGCCCGCATTCGCGTATGCCGTTTTCGTAGTGGGAGAGCAATGCCTGCGAGACTCCGAGTCCTGCGGCGGCTTCCTTTTGGCTCAGCCCTTTTTCTTTTCTGAGTGAAGACAGGCGCGCGGTTATATTTGTTGCCATAGCAATACCTCTTTTATACAGTCTGTATAATCATTATATCAGAGATTCAAGAATTTTCAATCATACAGTTCGACAAAATACTCAGCGTATTTTTGGAGGAAACATGAAAAGCTATATAGTCTATATCATAAGAAGCGGCGCGACGAAGGAGGAGACCGAGGGAAAATATATCGGTCACACCGACGTTGAGCTCAGCGAAGAGGGCAGAAAGCAGCTCGAGAATATGCGCTCGGAGCTTGTCTATCCGCCCGTCGGCGCGGTCATATCGAGTCCGCTCAAGCGCTGCACCGACACCGCGGCGATACTCTATCCCGACAACAAGTGCATTACTATAGATTCGCTCATAGAGTGCAACTTCGGCGAGTTTGAGGGCAAGGATGCGGAGGAGCTCAAGGACTATCCGATGTTCCCGCGCTGGCTCGCCGGCGAGCAGGGCGTTGAGCCGCCGTTCGGCGAGAGCAACGAGGCGTTCGCAAAGCGCGTGTGCGAGGGATTCATAAAAATAATCGACGGTCTGATAAAGACCGAGACCGACCGCGCTGCGATAGTCACACACGGCGGCGTGATGATGGCTCTGCTCACAAACTTCGGTTTGCCCCAGCTGCCGATGCACGAGTGGATAGCCCCGAACGGCTGCGGCTACACTCTGCGCATAACCCCGTCGCTGTGGATGCGCGGGCACAAGCTGGAGGTCGTCTACGAGTTCCCGTATGAAAAGAACGACGAGGACGGCGAAGAAGAATAAAATTTGACGGGAGGCGGCAATATGCAGTACAGAACCATAAGAGCGGCGGCGAGCGCCGAGTTCGTTGAAAAGCGTTCGCGGTTCATCGGCTATATATCGCCCGTCACGACCCAGCAGGACGCGATAGCGTTCATCGATTCGATAAAGTCGAAGCACTGGGACGCAACGCACAATGTCCCGGCATATATAATAAGAGATGGCAACATCTGCCGCTTTTCGGATGACGGCGAGCCGCAGGGCACGGCGGGAATGCCGGCGCTCAATGTCCTGCAAAAAGAAGAGCTGACCGACTGCGTTCTGGTTGTCACCCGGTATTTCGGCGGAATACTTTTAGGCGGCGGGGGACTCGTCAGAGCCTATTCGCACGCGGCGAAAATCGCAGTCGATGCAGGCGGAATAGTGACCCGCGCGGAGTGCAGCATAGTGAAAATACGCTGTGACTACACATTCTACGGGCGGCTTGCCTCGCTCATCCCGGAGCAGGGCGGCATAGTCGAGGACACGGCGTTCGAGGACGCGGTGACGGTAAAAATGAGAATACCGCAGGAGCTTGAGCCAGCGTTTGAAGCGCGGCTTGTCGATCTGAGCAACGGCACCTGCCGCGGAGAGATTATAGACACGGTTTTTGCGGACATAGATTGAGGATAAATATGAAGATACTTTTTCAGGGCGATTCGATAACAGACGGCAACAGATACAAAGAGCCCGAACGCCGTCACGATCTCAACCATCAGATAGGGCACAGCTACGCATTTATTGTCAGCGGTATGCTCGGCGCGGAATATCCGGATGCCGGGCTGAAATTTGTAAACCGAGGCATTTCCGGCGACACGACGCGCGGACTGCTCCGCCGCTGGCGCGAGGATGCGCTCGATATAGAGCCGGATGTTCTGAGCCTGCTCATCGGCACGAACGACTGCTTCCTTGAGGGCGAAAATTATGTTGAGCCAGAGGAATACGAAAAGAATCTCGAAAGCATACTCTCGCAGTCGTTTGAAACGAACGGGGAGCTGAAAGTGTTTCTCATGGAGCCGTTCTTCCTGCCGACAAAGGACAGATTCAAGGCGGAAGAGAATACTTGCCGCGAAGAGATAGGCAGATATTCGCAAATCTGCCGCCGCATTGCCGAAAAGGACGGCAGGATATTTTTTATCCCGCTTCAGCATCTGTTCGACGAAGCAGCAGAGGGACGTGACTGCGCCTACTGGATATGGGACAGCATCCATCCGACGGAGAGCGGGCACGCGCTGATAGCGCGCGAGTGGATAAAAGCATTCAAGGCGATGTTTGAATAAAAATCTAAACCAAACAAAAAATCCTCCGTATGAATCCGTACGGAGGATAACTTTTTGCTTTGATTATTTCTCGGCGGCTGCGGCGGTTCTTCTTGCCTGGAGCGCGTCGGATATCTCCTGCTTCTTCTTGCCGACGATATCG
>CAVAWW010000031.1:0-23612 GCA_963592475.1 bacterium | reverse complement strand
GCTGTAATCTCTTTCGGGAAGGAACTGAGCCATGAGCTGCTTAACAGCCTCCCATGCAACGCCTATAACAGTCGTGACATCCTCGGGGATGTACATATAGCCGACTGATGCGTTGACGATCGAGCGTGCAAGATAAGCGATAAGCTCTTCCTTGCTCATTGCGTCGATCTCTTCGGCTGTTGCGATGTGCTTCTGCCAATCCGGGAAGAAGTAATCGCCGGTCTCTTTGAGAATGTATCTCGCAACTGCGACAACATTATCGGTGAGCTTTGAATTGTCACCCGAGACCCAACCGTTGTAGTTCTTCAGAAGTCCGTTAACAATGCCGCCGGCAATGTTATTGAGCTCAGCAACAAGAGTGCTGCCCGCGGGGACGGTATAGGTCGAAACCCTGAAGTCCCTGTTGAACAGACCCGCAAGAGTACCTGTGGTATCCTTGTCGATCTCCTGACCGAGCCACTTCATTGTCTGGTCATTGAGGAGCGGAACAGCCATATCGTTATAAGCTGTCTGAAGAAGATCCTCGATGAAGTCATATGTAGACTTTGTCGAGTTGAGGTCAACGAGATTTCTGACGCTGTCAGGAATCTCTTTAACGCCTGCAAGAGCGTTCTGAATGATGACCTGAAGCATGTTATCGATGTTATTGGAGCTGTTGTATTCCGTATTCGGATATGCAAGACCCCAAATCATCTCTCTGAGCATAACTTCGACATTCAGATCGACCTTTACGAACGAGTTGGCAACGCCGAGAGAGACACCGCCGTCTCGCTTGTACTTACCGACACCGCCGACGACAACCTTCTTGACGATTCCCTTGTTGTCCGCAAGGAACTGAAGAAGCGCCTTGATGACTGCGACATCAGTGGTATTGCTTCTGCGCGGGTTCTTGATTGCATCGACATTGACGCTGTTCAGATCGCCGGCCATCCAAAGGATGATCTTGTTGCCGTTGATCAGCTTATAGACGCTCGAAAGAGCATTGTCTATAGACGTTGCGTCGAGCGAACCGAGGATGGAAAGATCCATCTTGATATTCGCCTTGGCAAGCGCCTTGTCAGCGTAGTCAAGAAGCGCAGACGCATACTGCTCTGTGGTCAGAACCGCAGTGTCAGTAAAGTCGTACTTTGTCAGCGCGTCATCCTTATAAGCCTGGTACGCACTCGCAGCGGCGGTAGCCGATGAGAGTATGAGCAGTGAAGCAAGGATGATTGCTAACAAGCGTTTCATTTTCTTCAAATTTACACCTCCATTTAAAAAATTTCACCATATATCAGAGCATTCCGTCTCCCGCAAATTGACGGAACACATTGGCGACAAAGTCATTTTGCTCTGTTCGGGCAATACAAAGCAAGAGGGTATGATTATCCCCCATGTAAAGAATAACCCCTCGTTCGGCACTTTGTCAATAAGTTTAAATTTTTTTAATCATTTTTGTGCGTTTTGTACAATGAAAATTCAATTTTTTATCGTATGCTAACAATACAGATTTAACAAATATGTTGAAAAATGTCATTTTTGTTTCATATTTCCATTATAATTAACGCTTTTATGATTTCAAGGAATTAATTTTAGATTTTTGCGGGTAAAAATTGCACAAAAAAATCATGAGTTCTGAGAATAATAACGTCTATTTATCACATTAATATTTGTCATGGAAATAAGCAGCGCTTTATTTGCTGATAGTTAATAAAGATCAGGATTTTGAGGCTATATTTGTTTTACATATCCGCTATATAAAAAGGCTTATATATATAATGTATAGTAACATGGCACCGCGGCAGTAGTTTATCGGGGTAAAAAGGGGTATTATAAACTGCGGCTCTATATTTTTTCGGTCACATCTTGCTTGTTATATTCAGCGAGGTGAGGATAAGACCTCAGTCTTGGCTTCATGCCCCTGCGGTCAGTAGAATAAATCTTTGCGAAAACTTCGTGCCGCCGTCGGCGGCAGCGGTGCGTCGAGTCGCCGCACCCTACAAGGTGCAGGGTAATAAATTTAGTGCGAATTTCGTGAAATAAGCTCTCAGTCTCGGCTTCGTCAATCAGGTTTCCCTGCACGAAAGCCTGACAAGCCTATTAATAACACAAAAACCAGCCGTAAAGCGATTATGCTTTACAGCCGGCTTTCGCGATTTTTTCACTTTTTCTCCCTGCACGCGGCTATTATGCTCAGCGCCGAGCAGGCGGCTGTCGCTATCGCTGCGGCGGCGATGAGCTTTTTGATTATATCGAGCCAGCGCATCGAGGTCAGCGCGCAGCTGACAAGCTTCAGGCTCTTTGAAACACTCTGCACAGTATCCATTGCTATCCCCTTTCAGTTTGTCAGCAGGACTGCGTGGGCTATCGACGGCACTGTTTCGCCCTGGAGCGGTGAGACTGCCGAGAGCAGTGCGCCCGTTCCGACGAAGAGCACTTTATTGAGCCTGCCCGAGCGCATCTCGCTGACGATATGCGAGCAAACCACCGCCGCGCTGCATCCGCAGCCCGAGCCGCCGGAGTTCACATCCTGCTCGTTGAGCCGATAGAGCATCAGTCCGCAGTCGTTGTGGCGGGTCGTGATATCGATATGCTCCTGTTTTCTCATCAGCTCGCGCAGGAGCGTTGAGCCGACATAGCCGAGGTCGCCCGTTAAGATAAGATCGAGATCCTCCGGCTGTGTTTTTGTGTCCTGCAAAAAGGCGGTTATCGTCGAGCACGCGGCAGGCGCCATAGCCGCGCCCATGTTGTTCGCGTCTTTGACTCCGTAGTCGGTTATCCTGCCGAATGTGGCGGATTCTATATGCGGCGACGCAGACTTTCCTATCACGGCGCACCCCGCCGCCGTCGCCGTCCACTGGGCGGTCGGAGGACGCTGACCGCCGTATTCGAGCGGAGTGCGAAACTGCTTCTCTGCCGAGCAGAAGTGCGACGAAGTCGCCGCGGCGGCTATACGCGCCGCACCCGAATCGACACTCAGCGCCGCCAATGCCAGCGACAAAGCCATTGTTGAGCACGCGCCGTAAAGCCCGACAAACGGTATGCCGAGATCGCGCGCACCGAATGCCGAACCGCTGCACTGGCTGAGCAAATCACCAGCCATGAGCATATCTATGTCGGCGGCGGTCATGCCGGATTTTTCAATAGCCTTCACCACGGCGCGATGCTGAAACGCGCTCTCCGCCTTCTCCCATGTCTTTTCGCCGAATGTGCCGTCGGTTATAATTTCATCGAAGCTACCGCCGAGAGGTCCGTCCCCCTCTTTGCTGCCGACTATCGCGGCGGATGCGATTATCCCCGGACGGCTGCCGAATTTCAGCGTATATTTTCCAATTCTCTCTGCCATCGGCTCACCCCATTATCCTGAGCGCGATATAATAAATCACGCCGTAGACGACCGCCGCGGCACTGCCATAGACTATAACAGGCCCCGCAACCTTGAACATATTCGCGCCCGTGCCGAGAATCCTGCCCTCGCTCTGGAACTCCATCGCGGGCGACACGACAGCGTTTGCAAATCCGGTTATCGGCACGAGGGTACCTGCGCCTGCATGACGGGCGATTTTATCGAACACGCTGAGAGCGGTCAGCACGGCGGCAATGACAACAAGAGTACATGGTACAAGGCTCGACACCGTCTTTTCGTCCGCGCCGAGCGACTCATAGAGCATCGAAAAGCCCTCGCCTATCGCGCAGATGAGCCCGCCTATCAAAAAAGCTTTCAGCAGGTTCATCAGCTTCGGGCTCGGCGGCGAGGCGCGCTTCGTCATTTTTTCATATTCTTTTCCGGACAGCGACATACTTTCATCTCCCTTGCGTCTATTTTCTGCACGCGCGAAAGAAATATACCGCCGCGAAAATAATTTACAAATGTTGACTTGACTTGATGAACAACATCGCGATAAAATTATAAAAAAACACTTGAGGAGCTTTGCAATGGCGCATCTTATCGAAGTCAAGGACGCATATAAAATATACAATCCCGGCGAGAACGAAGTTCACGCGCTCGACGGAGTTTCGCTGACCGTTGACCGCGGAGAATTTCTGATGATTGTCGGTCACTCCGGCTCGGGCAAATCGACGCTGATGAACATGCTCGGTCTGCTCGACATCTGCACGAGCGGCGAATATCTCATCGACGGAAAGGATGTTTCTAACCTGTCGGACGACGAGCTTTCGGAGATACGCAACAAAGAAATAGGATTTATATTCCAGGGCTTCAATCTGATCCCGAGCCTCACAGCAAAGGGAAACGTTGAACTGCCGCTGATATACAGAGGCGTCAAGAAAGAGGAGCGCGAGAAGCTCTCGGTCGACGCACTGCGCCGAGTCGGGCTCGAAAAGCGCATGAACCACCTGCCCTCGCAGATGTCCGGCGGTCAGCAGCAGAGAGTTGCGATAGCCCGCGCCGTCGCCGCACGCCCGCCGATAATCCTCGCGGACGAACCGACCGGCAACCTTGACTCGCACTCCGGCAAGGAGGTCATGAAGATACTCCATGAACTCAACGACGAGGGGCGCACGATAATCCTCATCACCCACGACAACGAGATCGCCGAAGAGGGAACGCGCGTTGTCAGGATATCGGACGGCAGGATAATCGAAGACCGACCGAGCAACAGAGTATAAAAACTCAGCAATGATTATAAGACAAAAATCCTATCCGCTATTGGATAGGATTTTTTGTTGTGTGGGATGCGTTGATAAATTGGGAGTTGCAGATGTAAATGTGGTGATAGGCAATCACGTGTAGAGACGCGTATTATCCGCCCGCGAGATTTGCACAAATTTATTGACACGTACTCAGAAAATCCGTTTTTACACTTTTATTTATTACTTTGAGCGAAGTGAAATAACCCCTCAGTCTCGGCTAACGCCGAGCCAGCTCCCCTGCAGGGGAGCCTTAAATAAAGCGCCATCCGCCATTTGGGCATGAAAAAAGGACTGTCCGTTCAGACAGTCCTGATTTTTTATTCATCAGAGAACGTAGATGCGCACGCCTCTGTAGCCCCATGCACAGCACTCCTCATATGTGTTCATATAGAGGTCGACGGTGCAGGTGTTCGCCTTTGCAAATCCGCCGGTATCTGCCGCTATGCAGTAGCCGTAGACGAATCTGCCGTCAAGCGAGACGATATAAAGCTCGGTTCCGTAAGGGAACTGCTTGGGGTTGACCGCGATGTGTCCGGGCATTGCCTTGCGACCCGATGCCGTTCCGCCGCCGCCGTAATAAGCGGTCGCGGTGCCGTCAACTATTCTCTTGTAGTTCTTGGGCACGCCGTTTGCATCAAGCTGAACGCGCGCTGGAACTTTGAGCTCGGATATCGGCGTATGAGTCTTGAGCTTGATATTCTTGACGCGCTTGACTCTGCCCTTGAGGATGACCTCGGTCACCATCTGCTTGGTTATCTTTTCATTGACGGTCTCGGAAGAGTCGAGGTCGCCGTTTACATATTTGTCTTTATAGGTGACTATCTTCTCGCCGTCCACGCCCTCGACGGAGACCTTTGTCTGGTCAACATAGAGGTCGGGGCTTCTCTTTGTGACTGTGTCGAACGGGATCTTAACTGTCTCGGTACGCTCTTTGTACTCAACACGCAGGACATTTATCTCCATACCGTTGGTGAGCTCCGTATCGAGCGCGGGATTGGTCTCGTCATTCTCGCCGAGTGTGATGCCTGCGCGGGCGACTGCATCTTTGACAGTACCGGAGGCTATCTGGACATCGTTTGATTTTCCGTCCGCTATAACAGTGACGCCGAATGAACGCTTGATTTCAAGTGTCTTGTCGCTGCTGACGAACTCATTGTCGGCGAGGTTTATCTCGTCGAACTTGCCGAGAGCCATGTTGTGCTTCTCGAGCATCTGAGCCGCAGGACCGGCTCCGTTGAGGAAGTACTCCTCGCCGTTGTCGATGACTTTGATGACCTGCGCGCGAAGGACGGTCACTATGCAGTTCTCGCCGACTTCGAAAGAAGAGGTGTCGAGATAATCGTACTTGCCGAGTGACAGGGCGTCCGCGTTATCCTCAACAAATTTTTCAACTGAGTCTGCGCGGGTCGAAACTGTGTAGGCCTTTTTGCCTGCCTCGTTTACGGTGACTTTATAAGTCGCCGCAGCCGCGAATGCCGTTATCGTCACAACAGAGACGATAACCACAAGGGCTGAAACCGTTGCCAGAACTTTGCGTTTTGACATATTTCTCACGGGCAGTTTTGCAAAGAAAGCCTTGATATGCTCTAACATCAGGTAAAACTCCTTTGTTCTTTGCTTTGGGTTCCGTGGGTGTGCTGAGCCGTTTTTGAAACGACTCCTGCTATTATATTGACACAATCGGCATTTGTCAAATTTTTTGAGGCTCTCATTTTGTGCAGTTTGCACAAGAGCGTACTTGCAAATCAAATACGATAACGCTCAAAGTGTGGCACTGACCCTTGAAACCGCCCGTTAAAATGGGAAAAAATGGCTAAACTTTTGTGAAAAGTCCAAAAAGTTACAAATGGTTACAAATCAATAAAAATCCGTAACAAATTTGGCTCTTTGATGCTTTAGAAGAATCATTTTCAAGTTTCGCCAACCTGTTTCGTTGCGCACCAAACTATATCGGCAAAGAAAAATAAACTGGGCTTGTAAACCTCTCCGCTTTACATAATTTTACCTGTAAAAACGGCTGAAAAAGTGTAAAGTAAAATGCTTTACACTTTTTAATAATCACCAGCCGCCGTTCCGTCACATCGGCGGAGCTTTTTACTTGCATTTTCCGACGGATTTTTTGCCCGAAAATGTCCTATATATAAAAGGTATACAAAACACTTTGTTAAGCGCGCATTATTACAGATATTTAAGCAATATATAAGTGATTTTAAGCGTTAAATATAAAAAAAACAGCTCCGCCGAAGCGAAGCCGTAATTTTAAAAATTCAGGCAGATTACTGCTCGACAGCGTAAACGCTGACTTTCTTGCGATCCTTGCCCATTCTCTCGAACTTGACGTTGCCGTCGACGAGAGCGAAGAGGGTGTCATCAGAACCCTTGCCGACGTTGTTGCCGGGATGGATGTGGGTTCCGCGCTGTCTGACAAGGACATTGCCTGCGAGAACGAACTGACCGTCGCCTCTCTTGACGCCGAGTCTCTTGGACTCAGAATCACGGCCGTTCTTGGTCGATCCGCCGCCCTTCTTATGTGCGAAAAGCTGAATATTTATCTTGAGCATTGTGTTACACCTCCGTAATGACTTTGATCTTTTTCGGGTACTGCTTTGAAAGCTCAGTCAGATGCAGTTTCAGTCCGTCGAGGACTGCTGCAACCGAATCATTTTCCTCGCCGACGGAAAACCTCAAGTGTCCGTCCTGCTCGGAGATATCGGCGTGAACCTTGATAATCTCGGTGACGGTGTTCGCCGCCATATACACTGCGGAAGAAACAGCCGCACAGACTATATCTCTGCCTGCGTTGCCGCCCGCATGACCGCTTATCTCGAATCCCCTGCCGTTTTCGCCTTCAAAAAATACCGCTCTTATCATTGGTTAAGCGTTGATAGCGGAAATTTCCACCTTGGTGTAGGGCTGTCTGTGACCGAGCTTGCGCTTCTCGTTCTTCTTGGGCTTGTAGGTGAAGACGGTGACTTTCTTAGCCTTGCCGTTCTTGAGAACCTTAGCCGAGACAGTGGCTCCTGCGACAGTGGGGGTACCGACAACGACGCCGTCATCCTTGCCGACGACCATGACCTTGTCAAAGGTGATTTCCTGCTCAGGCTCAACGTCCAGCTTCTCGATGAATACGACATCGCCGGCCTGAACCTTATACTGCTTTCCGCCGGTTTCGATAATTGCGTACATCAATATTTACCTTCCTTTTTTAAGACTCGCTATGTGCGGGCGGGATAATCCGCTTCGTAGTGCATAGCACTGCCCGAGATATGCGGCATAGGTGATTATATCATATACTGCACCGGATTGTCAAACATTACGGCAAATTTTTTTGCGGTTTTCCGCAGTTTTTTGCAAGTAAAAAGCTCCCCGGCCAAAAACCGGAGAGCCGATGCTGTTACTGATCCACGCTGTTGTCATAAGGAGGCTGAATATCATCCTCATCGGGCATGACAAGCGCCATTATAACATAAACGAGAAGTCCCGGGAATCCGGTGGTGAAAAGCGAAAGAAGTACAAAAAGTACTCTGACGACCGTCACATCGATGTTGAGATACTCGGCAAGACCCGCGCAGACGCCGCAGATCTTCTTTTCGCTCGTCTTTTTATAAAGTTTCTTTCCTGATGCCATAAAAAACCATCCTTTCAAAATGAGTTATTATATCCGCAAAAGCGGTTTTATCTTATATTATTCTGATGCGCCGCGGCTTCAGCAGTGTTTCGCATCAGCATTGCGACCGTCATCGGTCCCACTCCGCCGGGTACGGGCGTTATCGCGCCAGCTACTTTGCTGACGCTTTCAAAGTCCACATCGCCGCAGAGCTTGCCGTTTTCGTCTCTGTTCATACCGACATCGATGACCGCCGCGCCGGGCTTCACCATATCCGCGGTTATCATCTTCGCCCTGCCGACCGCCGCGATAAGAATATCCGCGTTCGAGGTAAACGAGGCGAGATTTTCCGTCTTTGAATGGCAGACGGTGACGGTGGAGTTCTCTCTGAGCATGAGCATTGCCATGGGCTTGCCGACAATATTGCTTCTGCCGACGATAACGCAGTTTTTGCCTGCGGTCGCTATATTTTCATGATGCAGCATCTCGATTATTCCCGCCGGGGTGCATGGCAAAAACACATTGCCCCCTGTCACCACCGCGCCGACATTCTGCGGATGGAAGCAATCGACATCCTTTTCGGGCGAGATGCGGCGGATAAGCTCCTCGGAGTCGATATGCTCCGGCACGGGAAGCTGGCAGAGTATGCCGCTGACGGATGAGTCCGCATTGAGGCGGTCGATGAGCGCGATGAGCTCCTCCTGCTTCGTATCGGCGGGGAGCGCAAATTCGAGCGACTTTATGCCGACCTTTTCGCAGCTCTTCTTTTTGTTGTTGACATACACACGCGACGCGGGGTCATCACCGACGATTATAACCGCAAGGCACGGCTCAACGCCGCTGATTTTCAGATATTCCACGCGCCCGCGCACGGAGTCGAGCACCTCGCCGGAGATGAGCTTTCCGTCTATCAGCTTTGCCATCTTATCCACTCTTTTCGCTTGATTTATTCCGTCTTTGTGCCGTCGTCGGGCTTCTTTGCGGAAGCCTCTTCGACCTTTGCCTGCTCGGCGGCAGCTGCGGCGGCTTCATCCGCAAGACGCTCTTTCTTGGTCTTGACGGCATCCGCCGGGAAGTAATCCACGCCCTCAATGGGCTTGGGATGCTTCGTATATCTGACGGTGAAGACTATGAACAGTACGAGGGACACGAGCATGAGCGCGCCGGAGACGACCTGCGAAACTCTTATAGTAGTGTTGCCGATATAGAGGCTGTCGGTTCTGAAGCCCTCGATTATCATTCTGCCCAATCCGTACCACGCGCCGTAGCCAAGGAAGAGCTGGCCGCTGAACTTTCTGCACTTTTTATAGATAATATAAAGAATGACAAAGCCGATAAGGCACCAGAGCGACTCATAGAGGAAAGTCGGATGAACCGGCTTGTTCGGATCCATTGTTATGCCTTTTTCGGCGAGCAGCTGGCTGTCCTGGATTATCGTCGCCGCAATCTTCTTGCTCCACATTCCCCAGGGCGCGTCGGTATTTGTGCCGAAGGCCTCCTGATTCATGAAGTTGCCCCAGCGTCCGATACCCTGACCAATAAGAAGGCTTATGCCGCCCATGTCAAGGAGGTTGAGAACATTTATCTTTCTGACCTTGCAGACTATCAGCGCGGCGAGAAGTCCCGCGATTATGCCGCCGTAGATGGCGAGTCCGCCCTGCCAGATCTGCGGAATCTCCGCCGGATGGAGCTTATAATAGTCCCACTGGAATATAACATAGTACGCACGCGCGCCTATTATTCCCGCGAGGGTGCCGTAGATGAGCACATCGAGCATCTTGTCGAGGCTTATACGCCATTTATAAGCCATTCTGCCGCCGAAGAGCGCGGCAAGAATGAATCCGAAGGCGATAATGACCCCGTAGAACTTGATGCTGATCTCGTTCCCGAAGAGCGAGAACTCGACAAGGGTCGACGGGATGTTGAATCCCCTCTTGATCCAGGTAAAATATACGGTCGTGTAATCGGACATAGACATCATCCTCTCATTTAAAACTGTAAAGCAATTCACTTTACATGATTTATACCACTGAATTATCGGTCGAAGCTGATTTCAAAAGCACATTCAGCCGCAAAATCCAATATTTTTCAACGCTTTTCGCGTTTATATGCGATTGGCAAACGCAAAGCAGAAATCTGTAAAATCATCCTGTAAAGTTATATAACTTTACACATTATTTTGCTTATTCCGCCGAATTTGCGATTATTTTTCTGAGCGTATCCACGCCCTCGCCGGTCTGCGAAGAGAACGGGACAGTCTCATAATCCGGGAAATCGGCGAGTTCCGTTTTGAACGCTTCAAGGCGCTGGGCGCGCTCGGTTTTGTTGAGCTTGTCTATCTTCGTCAGCGCGATAACGGTTTTGTATCCGCCGGATTTCAGGAAGTTCAGCATGTCGTAGTCATCCTTGCTCGGCTTGTGGCGCGAGTCTATAAGCTGAACGACGAGCGTTATATTGCGCTCGGAGCCGAAATAGCCCTCCATGAGATCCGCCCAGCGGAGCTTTTCGCTCTTTGCCGCCTTGGCGTAGCCGTAGCCCGGGAGGTCGACGAAATTCACCTTGTCGCCCTTGAAAAAGTTGACGGTGACGGTCTTTCCCGGAACGGAGCTGACGCGAGCAAGATTCTTGCGGTTGAACAGCTTGTTCATCAGCGACGACTTGCCGACATTGGAGCGCCCGGAGAAAACTATCTCGGGCTCGGCAAACCTCTTGAGCTGAGCCGAAGTGCCGTAAGAACGGTCGAATTCAATGATATCAAATCTCATAAAAACCTCACTGCGTGACGCGGCTTCTGCGTCCGCCTGTTTTATCGTGCGCCGGAATATCGGCGTGTTTGCTGTCTTTCGAGTCATCGTGCGCGTCAACGACCTCGGCAGGCTTGCTGACGGGCAGGAGCGCGATGCTCAGCACCTCGTCAACATGGCTGACGGGAACGAACTCGACATTCGCTTTCACCGCATCGTCGACCTCGTCGAGATCGGGCACATTCGCCTTGGGGATGATAATGGTCTTTATGCCGCGTATGTAAGCCGCCATGGACTTCTCCTTGAGTCCGCCTATCGGCAGGACTCTGCCGCGCAGGGTGACTTCGCCGGTCATCGCCACATCTCTTCTGACGGGCGCACCTGTCAGCGCGGAGACGAGCGCCGTGGTCATCGTGACACCTGCGGACGGGCCGTCCTTCGGGACTGCACCCTCGGGGCAATGAATATGTATATCTTTATTTTTATAGAATTTGCTGTCTATTCCGAGCACATCGGCGCGTGAGCGGACATAGGACATCGCCGCGTGGGCGCTCTCCTTCATCACATCGCCGAGAGAGCCGGTGAGCTCAAGCTTGCCAGTGCCGTCAAGCACAGCCGCTTCGACCTCGAGCAGCTCGCCGCCGACGGAAGTCCACGCAAGTCCGTTGACCACGCCAACCTCATCGGAATCCCTGAGCTTCTCTTCCTTGAACTTCGGGTTGCCGAGCAGAGCTTGAAGATCGCTCTCCTTGACGCTTATCTTCTCCTCGCCCTCGGCTATACGCTTGGCGGCTTTGCGGCAGACAGAGGCTATGAGCTGTTCGAGCCTTCTGACGCCCGCCTCGCGGGTGTAGCCGTCAATCATATTTCTTATCGCGCCGTCCGTGAAGCGGAGCTGACGCGCGGTGAGCCCGTGTTTCTTGAGCTGTTTGGGGATAAGATGCTTCTTGGCGATATGGAACTTCTCTTCCGCCGTGTAGCTGCCCAATTCAATGACCTCCATGCGGTCATAGAGCGGCGCGGGGATATTAGAAGCGACGTTCGCCGTGGTTATGAACAGCACCTTGCTCAAATCATAGGGAATCTCAAGATAATTGTCCCTGAACGCATAGTTCTGTTCGGAATCGAGCACTTCGAGCAGCGCGGAGGACGGATCGCCCTTGTAGTCGCTGCCGAGCTTGTCGACCTCATCGAGCAGAATGAGCGGATTCGAGCTGCCCGCCTGCTGGATAGCGGCGATTATTCTGCCGGGCATCGAGCCGATATATGTCTTTCTGTGGCCGCGTATCTCCGCCTCGTCATGGACGCCGCCGAGAGATATGCGGGCATATTTTCTGCCCATAGCGCGGGCGACCGACTTTGCGACAGAGGTCTTGCCGACTCCGGGAGGGCCGACGAGACAGATTATCTGACCGCCGACATCGGGCGCGAGCGAGCGCACAGCCATGAATTCGAGTATGCGTTCCTTGACCTTTTTGAGCCCGTAGTGATCCGCCTCAAGTATCTTGTGGGCGCGGGTAAGGTCGAGGTTATCCTTTGTATATTTGCCCCAGGGGAGTTCAAGGCAGGTCTCAAGATAGTTCCTGCTTACCGCCGCCTCGGGCGACTGAACCGCGTAGCGCTCGAGTCTGTCGCACTCGCGCAGAAGCTTTTCTTTTGACGCATCGTCAACGGGCAGAGCCGCGATTTTGTCGCGGAACTCCTGAATCTCCTCCTCGGGAGACACGCCGTTGTTGAGCTGGGACGAAATCACTTTGAGCTGCTCGCGAAGATAGTATTCGCGCTGGCTATCGTCCATCTGCTTCTGCACCATCTCCTGAATCTCGTCCTCATATTCGAGCAGGCGGGATTCTTTGAGCAAAAGCACGCAGAGCTTTTCAAGGCGCTTTATCGGGTCGAGCTCTTCGAGAACAGACTGCCTGTCCGAGAATTCGAGAGCGATATTGCCGGCGATAAAATCAGCCATGTCGCCGGGATGATCGAAACCGAGCACCGCAAGCACGACATCTGGGGAGAGCTGGGGCGCGCTCTGCGCATAGCCCTCGAAAATGCTCTTTGCGCTTCTGATGAGCGCCTGACCGTACTCGTTTTCTCTGTCATATTTGCGTATTGCGCAGGCTCTTATCGCGCCGACAAGGTGCGGTTCGGACGAGACGATTCCGTTCAGGCGTGCGCGGTACATGCCCTTGACGGACACGCGCACTATATCCCCCTCGCCCGGGAGCTTCGCGACGCGCGAAACGGTCGCGACAACGCCGAGCTTATAGAGGTCGTTGAAATCGGGATCGTCGACCGCTATATCTTTCTGCGCGGTCAGGAAAATTTTTCTGTCGCCCGCGAGCGCCGCTTTCAGCGCATCTATAGATTTTTCTCTGCCAATATCAAAATGCACCTGCATGCCGGGAAACACCACGAGACCTCGCAGCGCAACGGTCGGCATAAGCAGAGCCGCAGATTCAAATTTATCTTCCATAATATATCTTCCTTTTTCGTTGATATGCCGCTGAAAAGCGGCTTTCCCCGTCTTTAAATCGTAAACGCTTTATCTGTTTATTATACTTCATATTACCCGCTCCGTCAACAGACAGAGCCGACGTGAATATGTAAAATAAAGGACACGAACGGTTTGACTGTATAAAAACGCGACCGGAGCGGTGCGTGCCGTTCCGGTCTGAGAAATTATTTCTTCTTTTTGCCAAAGAATCCGCGCTTCTCATCAGGGGTGACATCGCTGTAGCCCATGGTATCCTTGAAGTTTTTGAGTGCCTCGCGCTGAGGCGCAGTCAGATCCTTCGGGACTTCGACGATTATGCGTATATACTGATCGCCTCTGCCGCGCGAATTGAGATACTGAATGCCCTTGCCCTTGAGGGACATGACGGTGCCGGGCTGAGTGCCGGCGGGCAGATCGAACTTGACCTTGCCGTCAATGGTAGGCACCATGATGCTGTCGCCCAGAGCCGCCTGGACAAAGTTTACCTTGCAGTCATACCAGATGTTATAGCCCTCGCGTTCAAAGAACGGGTGCGGTCTGACGAACACGGACACATGAAGATCGCCGGAGGGACCTCCGTTCGAGCCCATGCTGCCCTCGCCGCGCACGGAGATGACCTGTCTGTCATCGATACCGGCAGGGATATTCACCTCAAGCTCACGGCGCTTGGACACGCGTCCGCCGCCGCGGCACTTCTGGCACGGCTTCTCGACAATTTTGCCTTTGCCGCCGCACTTGGGGCAGGTCTTGGTGGTCGAAATAACACCGAACGGTGTTCTCTGCTGGACATTCACCTGACCTCTGCCGCCACAGTCGGGGCAGGTCTTGGTGGTCGAGCCCTTCTGGGCGCCCGAGCCACCGCAGTCGGGACAGGTCTCGATGCGGTGTATCTCTATCTTGCGTTTGCAGCCCTTCGCCGCCTCTTCAAACGAAATGGTGACGCGCGCCTGAACGTCGTCGCCGCGCCTCGGGGCGTTGGGGTCGGAGCGTCCGCCGCCGAAGCCGCCGAACCCTCCGCCGCCTCCGAAGAAGCTGCCGAAAATATCGCCTAAATCGAAGTCAACGCCGCCGGAGCCTGTGCCCCAGCCGCCTGCGCCGCCGCCCGCGCCGAAGTTCGGATCGACGCCGGCATGACCGAACTGGTCGTACCTGCCGCGCTTATCCTTATCGGAGAGCACCTCGTATGCCTCGTTGACCTCCTTAAATTTCGCCTCGGCGTCAGCGTCACCGGGGTTGAGATCGGGATGATACTGCTTCGCCTTCTGACGGTATGCTTTTTTTATCTCGTCCTCAGTGGCATTTTTGCTGACCCCGAGCACCTCGTAAAAATCTCTTTTATCAGCCAAGGGAAATTACTCCTTTTTACCCAATATACAATTCATCCGAAACCCATTTTAACGGATTTTCATCAATGTATTGCCAAATTTCTAAATAGTCCTTTTCGCCGCGTATCACGCGGTCGAAGAATGATTTCTGCCAAATCGACACGCCGAGTTCTTTTGAGACCCACCGCTTCATCGAGCCTACAACATTCGACACCGTAGGGGCGGATATCATCCGCCCGCGCTCATCGGCGGTAATTGTAAGAATCAGATGAACATGGTTCGGCATAATGCAATATTTGTCTACCGCAACACATTCATAGTGTTTTCTGATTGACTCAATTGCAGTTTTCACCGTTTCACCGCAGTGAGAAAGCCCGAAATCAGCATCGGGGCACTTCCACAGCAACGGTTTTCTATCCACGGTACAAATTGTTATGAAATAAGCGCCGCTTGAAGAATAATCGTATCCATCAAGGCGAATCTTCTTTCTCGACGGTTTCGTCGTATCCATTGGCATCATCATATCGCGGGCGGATGATATCCGCCCCTACATTCAAACGCGCAAACCGCGCAGAGCCCACGGATATGCGTAGGTTCATGCGCGATAGCCGCGTAAAACATTATTTTCGTACAATGCGTATCCGCGAAAGACAATCGTGACCGTGTCGCGGGCGGATGATATCCGCCCCTACAGCGGTGACTGCTGTCCGCAGGTTCTCATAACGCCGTATCACGCGGAATTACGCATTGCCGGCTGTCAATTCCTGCGGAAAGGCAGGCAATCGCGGAATTTTGTGTGAGACAAGGCGCGGGGTTCTGCGGACAAAGGAGCGCACTTTGTGTGCGTGACTGCTGTCCGCAGGTTCTCGCAACGCCGTATCACGCGAAATTACGCATTGCCGGCGTCAATTCCTGCGGAAAGGCAGGCAATAGCGGAATTTTGTGCGAGACAAGGCATGAGGTTCTGAGAACGCGGGAGCGTACGTCGGTACGTGACCAAGTTCTCAGGTTCTCACAACGCCGTATCGTGCGAAATTACGCATTGCCGGCTTAGTCGTTGTCTTCGGGAACGTCGGTGTAGTTCGCCTCAGTGTATCCCGCATCATTGCCGGGCTGAGCGCCGTCGGCACCCTGCTGAGCCTGAGCCTGCTCGGCAGCTGCCTTGTAGACCTTCTCGGAGATCTCATAGAACTTAGCGGTGAGCTCCTCCTGGCGGGACTTGATGAGGTTGATATCCTCGCCCTTGAGGGCTTCTTTAAGGGCATCGACCTTGTCGTTGATGTCCTTCTTGTCGTCCTCGGAGAACTTGTCGCCGTCCTCGCTGACGAGCTTCTCGCACTGATAGACCATCTGGTCTGCGCCGTTTCTGATATCAACTTCCTCGCGGCGCTTCTTGTCTTCCTCAGCGAACTTCTCAGCCTCGTCAACAGCCTTCTGGATATCCTCCTTGGACATGTTGGACGAAGAGGTGATGGAGATCGACTGCTCCTTGCCGGTGCCCAGATCCTTTGCGGAAACATGGACTATGCCGTTTGCGTCGATATCGAAGGTGACTTCGATCTGCGGAACGCCTCTGCGCGCGGGCATGATGCCGTCGAGGTGGAACACGCCGAGGGTCTTGTTATCCTTAGCGAAGTCTCTCTCGCCCTGGAGGACGTGGACTTCAACTGAGGGCTGATTATCAACTGCGGTCGAGAAGATCTGGCTCTTCTTGACGGGGATTGTGGTGTTTCTGTCGATGATCTTGGTATTTATGCCGCCCATGGTCTCGATGCCGAGTGACAGCGGGGTAACATCAAGAAGAAGCAGTCCCTTGACATCACCTGCAAGGACGCCGCCCTGGATAGCAGCACCGATAGCGACGCACTCATCGGGGTTGATGCCCTTGAAGGGCTCGACGCCGGTGTACTTCTTAACAGCTTCCTGAACAGCGGGGATACGGGACGAGCCGCCGACCATAAGGATCTTGTGGAGATCGGAAGTCTTGAGGCCGGAGTCCGAGATAGCCTGGCGAACAGGACCCATTGTCGCTTCAACGAGGTCTGCGGTCAGTTCGTTGAACTTAGCTCTGGTGAGGGTCATCTCAAGGTTGAGCGGAGTGCCGTCGGAATTCATGCCGATGAAGGGCAGGTTGATGGTGGAAGTGGTGACGTTGGAAAGCTCGATCTTCGCTTTCTCGGCAGCCTCTTTCAGTCTCTGCATAGCCATCTTGTCGCCGCGAAGGTCAACGCCCTCGCTCTTCTTGAACTCGTCGGCGATCCAGTCGATAACTCTCTGGTCAAAATCGTCGCCGCCGAGGCGGTTGTTACCGGCAGTTGCAAGAACTTCCTGAACGCCGTCGCCCATCTCGATGATGGAGACATCGAATGTGCCGCCGCCGAGGTCATAAACCATGACCTTCTGGTCGTTCTCTTTATCGATACCGTAAGCAAGAGCCGCCGCTGTGGGCTCGTTGATTATTCTCTTGACCTCAAGGCCTGCTATCTTACCGGCATCCTTTGTAGCCTGACGCTGGGAGTCGGTGAAGTAAGCAGGAACGGTGATAACAGCCTCGGTGACCTTCTCGCCGAGATAAGCCTCTGCGTCGGTCTTGAGCTTCTGCAGAATCATTGCGGAAATTTCCTGAGGGGTGTACTTCTTGTCGTCAATCTTAACTTTGTAATCGGAACCCATCTGTCTCTTGATGGAGGAGACGGTTCTGTCGGGATTTGTGATAGCCTGACGCTTTGCGACCTGGCCGACAAGTCTCTCGCCGGTCTTGCCGAATGCGACGACGGAAGGCGTGGTTCTTGCGCCCTCGGCGTTGGGGATAACGACGGGCTCGCCGCCCTCGATAACTGCTACACATGAATTTGTTGTACCTAAGTCAATACCTATAACCTTTGACATAATAAATTACCTCCGAAGTAATGAATTGTTTAATTTATATTCCAAAATGCCTTGCGGCATCAGTTGGCAACCTGAACGACTGCGGGTCTAATGACCGTGTCGCCGAGCTTATAGCCCTTTGTGAACACTTTGACGATAACATTCTCGCCGACATTCTCATCCTCGACATGCATGACAGCCGAGTGGATGTTCGGGTCGAACGCGTCGCCCTCGGCGCCGAACGCCTCAATGTCGAGCGCTTTGAGAATATCGCCGAACTGCCTGTATATCTGCTCGACTCCCTTGCGGTAGCTGTCGGCATCGGCCTCGGCGTTCATCGCCGCGCGCTCAAAATTATCTATGACCGGGAGAAGCTTCTCGACGACATCCGTTTTCGAGCGGACTTTTATGTCGTCCTTCTCGCGCAGCGAACGCTTGCGGAAGTTATCGTATTCCGCCGCGAGGCGCAGGAAGTTGTCGGAACTCTCCTTGAGTGACTGCTGAGCCTTTTCGAGCTCTTTTTCGAGCTCGGCTATGCGGTCTTTTTTCGAGGACTTCGAGGCTTTCTTTTCAGCCTTCTTTGTGTCCTCTGCCGGAGCGGTCTCGGAGGTGGTGTTCTCCTCCGCCTGCTCGGGCTTTTTCGTGCTCTCGCTCATTGGTGTTACATTCCTTTCGTTATTCTTCAAGTGCTTTTTCCATCGTTTTACTGATGCACTGAGAAATATATTTAAGACCGGGAACCAGTCTGCGGTAGTCCATTCTTGTCGGTCCGATAATGCCTATCGAACCGCTGCTGTCCTCGCCGACAGTGTACCGCGCGAGGATAACGCTCGAATTGTCGAGCTGAACGAAGCCGTTCTCTCTGCCGATCCTTATCTCAAGCTCGCCCTTCATGCTGTCTGCGAGGGTTCGCAGCGGAGTGCCGCGGCTCAAAAACTCGAGCAGCTCATATGCCCTGCCTGCATACTCTCTGTGGTGCAGCAGATTTGACTGGCCGGAGAGGAACACGTGCGGCTGTGCGGCGCTCTGCGACAATTCGGCGACTGCCGAAAGCATCGGAAACATCGCGAGTGACTCCATTCCGAGCCGCGCCGCTATCGACTGGAGATAAGCGGGGGTCAGGCTGTTGACCGGCACGCCGATGAGCATCGCCTGCGCGACATTGTAAAATGTTTCGCAGATCGTCGTGTCTATCGCGGAGTCAAGCCTGAACAGCTTGCTTCTGAGGATACCGTTGCTCGCTAAGAGCACTATCATCGCGGTGTGCGGTGAAATCGGAACCAATTCGACGCGCTTTATCTTCGTGTTCTCGCCCGAGGGGGTCGTCATAACGGCGGCGCACTGGGTGAGATAAGCGAGCGCTTCGCCCGCGTGCCTCAGGAGACTCTCGGGGTCGCCGTTCGCGTTGCCGATACCAGCGTCGATGAGCCTGCGCGATTCCTCGCTGAGCTCGCTCTCGGGGACGAGGTTATCGACATAGTAGCGGTAGCCCTCGCCTGTGGGGACACGCCCCGCCGAGGTGTGCGGCTGATCGAGCAGCCCGAGATAGCCGAGATCCGCCATCTCGTTTCGCACGGTGGCGGAGGAAACGGACATATCAAGAGAATCAAGCAGAGCCTTTGAGCCAACGGGCTCGCCGGTCTTTATATACTGCTCGACAACGGCTGCAAGGATCTTCTCTTTTCTCTCGCTGAGTTCCATTTGTCTCTGCCTTTCGTTTTGTTCATTAGCACTCTCGATGTCAGAGTGCTAACTTACAATTCATACTATACAACTACATGCAGATTTTGTCAACAATTTATTTGTAAACACTTTGTGAACTCTGCACCAATGCCGAAAAAAATTCGCAATATACTCACATTGACATACGCGAGATTTGCGATATAATAAGAATATGTCAGAAAAAAAGCAAAAATCCGGGAGTTATAACATGAAATACAATTATATTATATTTGACCTCGACGGAACTCTGCTGAACACGCTCGACGATCTTCGGGACAGCACGAATTTTGCACTGCGCCGATTCGGCTTTCCCGAGCGCACAACGGACGAGGTCAGAAGATTTGTCGGCAACGGCGTGGCAAGGCTCATTCACCTCGCAGTGCCCGAGGGCACGGACGAAAAGACGGAAGCCGACTGTCTCGCCGTTTTCAAGGCGCACTACAAAGATAATATGACCAACAAGACCGCGCCCTACCCCGGGATAATCGAGCTGCTCAAAAAGCTGCGCGAGCGCGGGGTCAAAATCGCCGTTGTATCGAACAAGTTCGAGCCGGCGGTAATCGGGCTGTGCGAGGACTACTTCGGCGGACTCGTTGACGCCGCAGTCGGTCAGACCGAGGACAGGCAGAAAAAGCCCGCTCCCGACGGAGTTTTATATGCGATGAAGCTGCTCGGCGCAGACCCCGCAAAGACTGTATACTCCGGCGATTCCGATGTCGATGTGCTCACGGCGAGAAACTCGAATCTGCCGTGCATCGGCGTATCTTGGGGATTCCGCGAACGAAAAGTTCTCGAGGACGGCGGCGCGGATTATATCGCCGACCGCGCGGAAGATATATTAGGTATTATAGAATAAAACTTTCGGAGGCAAATCAATGTCCGAATCCTTATACACAGTTCTTTGGTACATCAACAACGCCGTGCTCGGTCTGCTTCAGAGCGGATTTTTGTGGTACAATCTGACCCCGAAATACAACAAGCATGTCGTATTTTTAGTAACCACAATTCCATTCACATTTCTTGTACTGTCCCAGAAATTCGTGGATTTTGTTGCGCCGTCGTTTCTGTTGCTTCTGCCGCTCGCGTATTATTTTGTCTGCGCGATAGCGCTCTACAAAGAAAAATTCAGAACGAAAGCGTTTGTGGCGATAACCATTTTCGCACTGGAGTCGTGCACCACTGCTCTTCTCGTTCCGATATTGAATGCATTGGGCGTAGGCAGCAACACCCCGGAAGCAAATCTTATACTAACGCCGTTTCTGCTCGTTTACACAATAGTTTTCATTGCGTTTACATATTTCAGAAAGCGCAAGCTCGAGGGCGGTTCAATAAGACCGGCTTCGATGCTCGCGTTCATTATATTCCCGCTGAGTCAAATGCTGCTGCTCGACACATGTCTTATATTACTAAACCACTTCGACTGGGCAACCGAAAACAACCCGCTCTCATTGTTCAAAGACCGTGACCGCACGATGCTGATGATTTTTGCAATTGTCGCTGTATTCAGCATCGCCGCAGATGTTATACTTTTCTATGTCATGAACCGTTCTTCGCAGAACGAGAAGCTGCGCGAAGAGCTCAAAATGCAGGAATATCAGAACAGCGTCAACCTCGACTACTACAAAAATGTCGAGAAAAACAGCGTCGAGGCGAGAAAGATTCGCCACGATCTCGCGAACATGGTGCAGACCGCCTATGAAATAATGGAGAACGGCACGGAGAGCGACAAGGAGTCGGCGAAAAAGATGTTCGCTCAGCTCAAGACAGAAGTTTCTGATATAAAAATTGAGCGTTTCTGCCAAAACACGCTCGTCAATGCGATAGCCTCGAACAAGGCGGCTGAATGCAGAAAGAACGACATTGATTTCGACTTCGATCTGCGCGTTCCGGAGACTCTCGACATAGAAGAAATAGATATATGCAAGGCTTACGTCAACATTTTCGACAACGCGATAAACGCGGCGAAGGCAATCGACGGGAAAAGATATGTAAAGATAAAGAGCTTTACAAATCCGGACGACGGCATGCTCTATATTTCCTGCGAAAACGACATTGCGCCCGACTACGAAGAGAAGAAAAAGGCGAGAACAGGCGAGCACGGCTACGGGTTGAGGATTCTCAGAGACACCGCCGAAAAATACGGCGGACGGCTTGTGACCGACGACAAGGGAGACACCTTTACAGTCGTCATGACGATGCGCGCGGCCGCGGATAGCCCGAAGAACTGATTCCGGCGCGGAAAACAAATAAAAAAAGAAGGTCATAATCGCAGCAACCGCTCGAATTATGACCTTTGAATTTTTCTTCAGCTCTGCATTAAAATGCAGTCCCTCTTATTTCGGAATGAACCAGAAAATGTGCTCAAGAATAAATCTTACATACTCAAAGTACGCCTCTAAAATTCTCTGGACGATCTCCATTACTTTTCCCTCCTCGTTATAAATTTAAGCGATTCCGAAAATCAGCTTTATAAGCTCTATTATCGGGCCTATAGTAACCCAATAAAGTGCCTTGCCAGACCACTCGAGTGCCTTAAGCAACAGTTCCAATGCCACTTCCATTTCGTCCCCTCCCTTCGCATTGTAAGATTGACTTATAACTGCATTTATAGTATAATCTCTACGCTTTGTTGCGTCAATCAACAAAAATTTACGATTTGTGCGCAACTGAACAAATCGGGGCTTTTTTGTTCAGTTGACAACCTACGGAGGCAAGATTTCATGGAAAACCGCCGCATTTTAATAACAAAGCAGCTGCTTTGCGAGAGCTTCATTTCACTGCTCAAGCAAAAGCCCATAGACAAAATTTCGGTAACGGAACTCTGCCAAGCAGCCAACGTCAACAGAGGGTCTTTCTATGCCCACTATGCCGATGTTTACGACCTTTTGGATCAAATAGAAGGCATTGTCTACGAGCGCCTCTGCGATGCCGTGAGAAACTGCAACTACACAAAAAGCGACTTCCCCCGGATAAACAAAATAATAGAGACCGTGGAGGCCGAGCGTTCGTTTTGCGACGCGCTGTTCGGCAAATACGGCAGCAAACAGTTTTTAGACAAGTGCTGCGAAATAAACAGACAGGACATAACGAACGAGTGGCGGCAAAAATATCCCGGTTTGGACGACTTGACTTTAAACACAACATACACCTTTATGGTCAAAGGCTCCCTGGGCATAATCGAGGAATGGGTCAACAACGATTTTTCGCAGTCCGCCGACTCCATTTCGCTTTCAATATGCGATATGTACGCCGCCGTTCTTGCTAAGCTTGACGGTATGCAGAAAAGCGTTGCCGCCAAAAAATAAATCACAGACAGTCAAAAAAACAAAAAGCTGTAAATTACCGATCGCCGCAGGTCAGGTAATTTACAGCTTTGTTTGTTTTGTCTATCAATCGTCGTCGAGCTTGAGAACCGCCATAAACGCCTCCTGCGGCACTTCGACCGTGCCGAACTGGCGCATACGCTTCTTGCCCTCCTTCTGCTTTTCGAGCAGCTTCTTCTTTCGGGTTATGTCGCCGCCGTAGCACTTGGCAAGAACGTCTTTTCTCATCGCCTTGACAGTCTCGCGGGCGATGACCTTGCCGCCGATGGCTATCTGGATCGGAATCTCAAACAGCTGACGCGGGATATTATCCTTGAGCTTTTCGGCTATCTTTCTCGCGCGTCCATACGCCTTGTCGGCGTGGATAATAAACGAGAGCGCGTCGATTATATCGCCGTTCAGGAGAACGTCGAGCTTGACAAGGTTCGAGCGGCGGTAATCGGTTATCTCATAGTCAAACGACGCATAGCCGCGGGTGCGCGACTTGAGCGAATCGAAGAAATCATAGATTATCTCGTTGAGCGGCAACTCATAGAGAATGTCCACGCGGTCGGAGGCGATATAGGTCATGTTCTTGAACACGCCGCGGCGCTCCTGGCACAGATCCATTATTGCACCGACATATTCGGGCGGCGAATAGATATGCGCGTTGGTGAACGGCTCTTCGCTGTAGTCTATATTGACCGGGTCGGGATAGTGGGTCGGGTTATCTATCTCTATAACGCTGCCGTCGGTCAGGTGTATCTTATATATAACGCTCGGTACAGTCGTTACGAGGTCGAGGTCATATTCGCGCTCAAGGCGCTCCTGAATTATCTCAAGGTGGAGCAAACCCAGAAAGCCGCAGCGGAAGCCGAAGCCGAGCGCGCCGGAGGTCTCCGGCTCATATGAGAGCGA
>CAVAWW010000030.1:0-24403 GCA_963592475.1 bacterium | reverse complement strand
TTTTCTTTTTATTTGAAAAAGAAAACGCCTGCAAAAGAAAAGCAAACTCAGGGCTACGCCCCGAGACCCCGGCAACGCCGCGCCGCAGTACATGGCTTGCGGCTATCAATCGGTAGCTCGGCACATTCGCACGCAAACGCGCCGGAGCTTGAACGAGTGTGCAACATCACCGAAGCGCCGCCGGTGGCGGATGAAGCGAGGCGATGTTGGCGAAAAACAAGGAGCATAGCGCCCGCTCCAAGGGCGATAGGCGACTATGTTTTGAGAGTCGCTCGTGCGTCTTGCTTCGCAAGCCGTTCCCTCGCCTTTCTCATATAGACTTCAAACACTGCGGCGCGGCTATTGAAAGCCTGATTATAAAGACTGGTTGGTTCGCTATCTTTACTTTGCCAAAATCAAGAAACAGAGTTTGCTTTCGTCAGTTTAAATCTACTAAAGTTTTGTATCGACTGCTGCCGACATCGGACAGCCGCAAGGGCTGTCCCTACGAGATGCTCCGTCTGAAAATCGCGTGAATTTTGATAGGCGAACAAAGTTCACCCTACGGTCGGTAAAGCAGACCTTGGCTTTGAGTGCCAGCGAAACAAACCCATCAGTCTCGGCTGCGCCGAGCCAGCTCCCCTACAGGGGAGCCTATATGGATTTTGCAACAAATTTTTATTTTGTCAAAGAATAAGTATAGCATTTTACAAACAGATAAAAATTCAAGGACCGCCGGAGCGATCCTTGGGTTTTTATTTTTCTTTGAGCAGTTTTGCAAGCTCATCCATGAACGTATTGATATCCTTGAACTGCCTATAGACGGAGGCGAAGCGGACATAGGCAACTTCGTCGATGCTCTTGAGCTTCTCCATTGCGAGCTCACCGATATAGACGGTTGTCACCTCGCGGTCGAGCGAATTCTGGAGCACAGCCTCAATCTCGCTGACTGCCTTTTCGAGCTGTTCCATATAGACCGGGCGCTTTTCGCACGCCTTGAGCATGCTGTTGAAAAGCTTGTTTCTGTCAAAAACCTCGCGCGATTTGTCCTTTTTGACAACGACTATCGGCACGGTCTCGATTATCTCATAGGTCGTAAAACGCTTACCGCAGCTGATGCATTCGCGGCGGCGGCGTATTCTCTCGCCCTCGTCGGTGGGACGCGAGTCGATGACCTTGCTCTCTTCAAAACCACAGAACGGACACTTCAAAGCTATCACTCCCTGATGAACATATAATATTTATCGCACAAAAGCGGTCAAATGTCAAGCTTTTCGAGTCTTCGCATCGAATCTGTCAGCTGATCTATGCGCTCGAAGCCCGAGCGGTAGAGCTCGATAACGCAGTCGCCGGAATATCCGGTTTCTTTCATGAGCGAAAAGAGGGCGGCGAAATCGAATTTTCCGTCAAACGGCGGCATGCACTTATGATTTTCGTCGTGATCACTCAGATGTATGTGGCAGATATTATCGGAAAACTCCCTGAAAAATTCTATCGGGTCGACTCCGGCGAGGTACGCCTGCTTGATGTCGAGCACCATATGAAAATTCGCACCGAGGCGCGATTTCAGCTCATTCATAAGCTCCGGCGTCTGCCCGTTATGATGGACAACATTTTCCTGGGCGAGGATTATCCCCTGCTCCCGCGCGTCGCGGATGAGCAAGCTAAGGCGCTCGGCGTATTCGTCCGTGCTGATATTCACCGGCAGCTTTGCGCCGTGGAGCACGACTATTTTCGCGCCTATCGCAGATGCGGCGGCATAATATTTTTTGTAAAACTCCCTGTAATCGTCGAAGCGGCGCTCATACTGGCTGAAGAGGATATAGCCCTCGGCGAAAGAGGTAAACGGATGTATCGAGCGGATGCGGATACCGCTGTCAGAGGCTATAGACGAAATGCGGCGGAGAAAATCCGGCTCCAATTCCGACGGCGAGTTAAAAAACACCTCTGTGACTTTTGCTCCCGCTTCGGCAACACAGCGCAGAGCCTCTTCGGTCGCCGCGGGATAAAAGCAAGCGGTGGATATTCCGACGGACATTCGTTTTCCTCTCCTTTCCTCAAAAGTAAAAATCTTTGCATTGCGAAAAATCGCACTCCGGGTTAGAATCAAACAAACGGAGGTGCGGATATGCGCGGCATAAAAGAAAAAATCACAGAAAATTTAAGCTACATAAATCCCGTTTCGCGCAGGATGCTGCTCGGCGCGGTCATTATTTTTGAGCTGCTCTTCACTCTCGCCGTCTGCGCGCTGCTGCTCGCGGGGCGCGGATTCGACTACTGGAGATGCATATATCTCGCAAAGGACGCGATAGACTGCATCCGCCCGAGCATGGGGGTCATGCTCTTCGGCTCGCTGATAATGCAGGCTATCGACCCCAAGGGCGAAAATCGGGATTAGTATTGCACTTAATATGTATATGATATCACAAAAAAGCGCCGAATACAATTAAATTCGGCGCTTTTTGGCGCGTCTGCATATGGACATTTACCGAAAAAGTATGATATACTTTTAAAAGCGTTTTTATTTTGGCGCTTCGGAGGGAATATGACAAGGGACAAGCTAATCAAAAAAATTGCGACATGGATAATGATGGCGATAATGCTTTCGGTCTTCTCGCTGGATATAATCTGCGTTGCGATGTGCAACAGATATCAGAATAAATTTGAAATCACCCCGGCGCAGTTTTCGTCGGACGGCACGGCGGACAGAATACATTTTCTCAACACCTACAACTCCGACGCAATACTCATAGAATCAAACGGCAAATTCGCGCTCATCGACTCCGGCGAGGGCGACCGCAATCCGCGCAGGAAGCTCAGCTACAACGGCAGCGAAGAGGCTGTTATAAAATATCTGAAAAAGGCTGCCGGCGACGCAGAGGGCAAAGTTACGCTTGAATTCGCACTCGGCACGCACAACCACTACGACCATGTCGGCACATTTGAGGCGATAGCCAACGACCCGGATATCACGGTAAAGACATTTTACATAAAGCCCGTCAATCGCGAGATTGCCCACGAATATGAATACAACGGCTGGGGCATCGAGACGACATATTCGGACACGGTAAAGGCGTTTCAGAACAGGGGTACAGTTGTTACTTCCGACATACCGAGCGAGCCGTTCAAATTCGGCGACTTCACGCTTACTTTCTACAATACAGCACTCGACGACGCGCGTCTTCACGGACAGGGCGAAAACGCCGAATCCGTCGGAACGATGGTCGAAAAGGGCAAAAAAAGCGCATTCCTCGCCGCGGACATAACGAGAACCACCGGACTCGAGGGCTTGCTTCTGCCGCAGCTTCATAAGGTGGATCTGCTCAAGGTCGGACACCACGGCTACTACGGCTCGACCTCGTGGAAATTCGCAAAGGAACTTTCGCCGAAGATAGCGATAATCACAAACAGGCTCGGGAAGATATATCCCGATGTCAAATGGACGCTCACAATGAAGAGCCACAGCGCGATATTCGCGACGGTTGACGAAAACGGAATCATCGCAGAATTCACGGACAACGACGAAATCAAGCTTTCAAACCACGCGCAGGATTAAAAAAATATCAAAAGCAGGAGTCCCACGGCTCCTGCTTTTTTATGCTCCGATTCTTTTGACTCCGCGCACGGCATCGGGTGAATTGCTCTCGTCCATTTCCGGGAGCTGATTCCAATAGCGTTTGGGCATGAAGCTCATGCGGCACTTGGGGTTATACCGCGCCTCGATAGCTACAGTATCATAGAAATGCTTCCACAGCGCGCGGAAATACAGCTCCTCATCCCCCGCCTGCGGCTGCTCGAAGCCGTCTAACGGGATAATCATTTTCTGCCTGTTATGCCAGACGAGCGCCTGCGAATGGGTCTTGTCATATATGAGAAACGACTCGTTCGGATATCTGTCGCAGAAATGCGGCGCGAGCAGAGGCAGGACGGAATTTTTCGGCTCGATAATTGAAGTGAGGGTGTTATCCTCGCTGATGCTGAAGCGGACAAAGCCGGTATACTTATGGCTCTCCTGCTTGAGGGCGCGGACGGCTTTCGTCAGGCGCGAAACGGTATCATCGGCGAGCATGCGCATAACACCCGCGCCGTAGTGCATCGCCATATGCACAAAATCGTTTATGAGCGTTCCCCTGTCCTCGACGCAGGTCAGATATCCGAGCCGCACGGCGTTCCAGACATCGGCGCTGACATTTTTGAGCCCGCGGCGGACTCTGTCCGCCTTTTGCGGGTCGGTATCAACGGTTTTGCACGCGAAGAGAGTCGGCACGAACTCATCCTCCGCGACGATAGAACACGGCAGCTCGCGGCTCTCAAAGCTCTCGAAAACAGCCGTCAGAAGTCCCTCGAACGAACCGTCATATACATATGTTACATCTGACCGTGCAGACATTGTACTACATCCTCTCTTGTTATCCTGTTGTCGAACAGGCTCAGCTGTTCGCCCTGCATATTCGGCAAAAGCGACTGACACCGCTCGGAAATTAACGAGCCGAGGACTCTGTCGGGATTGACATTGAGTCCCGCCAAATGTTTGCCCTTGCAGGTTATAAAATACCGGGCGCGTTTGAGCACCACGCCGAGTTTTTTGAGATCTTCAAAGCTCAGCGGCGAAACGCGCCGAGCCGCCAAAATTCGCTGAACACTCCGCACGCCGACGCCGGGTATTCTAAGCAGTTCTTCCTTTGTTGCGCGGTTTATTTCGAGCGGGAACAGCTCCATATGATTGAGCGCCCAGTTGCATTTCGGGTCAACATAGGGGTTTAAGAACGGGTGCTTTTCATCGAGCAATTCATTTGCGTCGAAGCCGTAAAAGCGCAGAAGCCAATCCGCCTGATAGAGTCTGTGCTCGCGCAGAAGCGGCGGTTCCGTTGTTTTCGCGGGCAGAAGCGGATTCTCAACGACCGGGATATACGCCGAATAGAACACGCGCTTGAGCTCGTATTTTTTATAGAGCGCCGCGGAGAGCGACATTATCTGATAGTCGCTGTCGGGCGTTGCGCCGACTATCAATTGCGTGCTCTGACCGCCGGAGGCGAAGCGCGGCGCGTGCTTATATCTGACAAGCTCCGCAGAGCTCTCTTTTATCTTATTTGTAATGAGCCCCATCGGGCGGAGTATCGACTCCTTTGTTTTGTCCGGCGCGAGAGTTTGCAGGCTGTTGTTCGACGGCAGCTCGATATTGACGCTCATTCTGTCTGCGAGCATACCGAGCCGGGTTATCAGCGCATTATCCGCGCCGGGAATTGCCTTGGCGTGGATATATCCGCCGAACCTGTATTCTTCGCGCAGGATACGCAGAGTCTCAATCATGCGCTCGCAGGTATAATCGGGACTGCCGACGACGGCGGACGAGAGAAAAAGCCCCTCGATATAATTGCGGCGATAAAAATTCATCGTCAGCTCCGCGAGCTCACGCGGTGAAAAGGTCGCGCGGCGGACATCGTTGGAGACGCGGTTGACGCAATATTTGCAGTCAAAGACGCAGGCGTTGCTCATGAGGACTTTCAGCAGGGATATACATCTGCCGTCCGCCGCGAAGCTGTGGCATATACCGCACGCGGCGGCGTTGCCTATCCCCTCGCCGCCCGAAGACCTGTCCGTTCCGCTGCTCGTGCAGGCGACATCATATTTCGCTGAATCGGAAAGTATCTCCAGCTTGTCAAACAGATCCACGTTCTCACCAGATTTCAAACATTTGTTCGTACATATTATACATCAGAACATTTGTTTGTGTCAAGAGCTTAATATAAAAAATATCGGCCGCGCCTAAACTTCGGGCACAGCCGATATTATTTTACAGGATGATGCAGATGAGTCCGCTGCATCCCTCGTTGATGACTTTTTCGAGCGTCTCCTGCAGTTTCATGCGCGCCGCGGCGGGCATACGATAGAGCTTGTTGTGCAGTCCCTCGTTGACGAGCTCATGCAAAGACTTGCCGAAGATATTCGACTCCCATATCTTTGTCGGGTCCTCTTCGAACTCCTTGAGCATATAGTTGACAAGTTCTTCTGACTGGGACTCCGAGCCGACTATCGGCGCGACTTCTGTTGTTATATTCGCCTTCATCATGTGTATCGACGGAGCGGAGGCGCGCAGGCGCACGCCGTATCTGCCGCCCTGGCGCATTATCTCCGGCTCTTCGAGGCTCAGCTCATCGAGCGACGGCATGACTATTCCGTAGCCCGTCGCTTCAACTTCGTCGAGCGCGCCCTTGAGCCGCTCATATTCGCGGCGCACGGCGGCGAGTTCGCGCATGCAGCTCATCAGATCCTGCTCACCGGAGATTTCAAGCCCCGTCTCCTCGGCGAGTATCTTATAGAAGAGACTGCCGTCTATCTGCGCCTCTATCCGCGCCGCGCCACAGGACAGATCCATTTTCGCTATCTTTGCGCCCGTCACATATTCACACGCGCAGATATCCTCGGCGAGGTGTTTTACGTCGCGGAGGGTGCGGAGATTCTGCGCCGCTTCGCTCACGGCGCTGCAAAGTCCCGAGCGCAGCCAATGATCGCGGCTGAGAGTCATAGCCCAACCCGGCAGACCGACACTGACTTCTTTGACGGGGAACTCGAAGAGCACCTGAGTGAGAATCTCTTTTATCTCCTCCTCGCCTATCTCGAGGCAGTTCACGGGCATGACGGGCACGCCGTATTTATCGGTCAGCGACGCCGCCATATTTTTGACTTCGTCGGACTCCGGATTCGTGCTGTTCAATAGGACAACAAAAGGCTTTTTGAGCCCTTTGAGCTCGGATATCACCCTGCCTTCGGCTTCTTCATATTCGCTGCGCGGAATCTCGCTTATCGAGCCGTCGGTCGTTATGACAAGACCTATTGTCGAATGTTCGCTGATGACCTTCTGTGTGCCTATCTCCGCCGCCATATTGAACGGTATCTCATGCTCGAACCACGGGGTTTTTACCATTCGAGGGCTCTCGCCCTCGATATAGCCGAGGGAGCTCGGGACAATATATCCCACGCAGTCTATGAGCCGCACGCGGAATGTCGCCTCCGCCTGTAGCGATATCTCAACCGCATTTTCCGGGATAAATTTCGGTTCGGTGGTCATTATTGTGCGCCCCGCCGCGGACTGCGGAAGCTCATCGGTCGCGCGGTCGCGCACGCTCTGGCTCTCGATATTCGGCAGAACGAGGGCATCCATGAAACGCTTTATAAACGTTGATTTTCCGGTTCTGACAGGGCCGACAACGCCGATATAAATATCGCCCTGAGTGCGCTTTGCAATGTCGCTGTAAATATTTCTCTCCTGCACGGTTATCCCTCCTCAGACTCCGGGTATCAGCAGCATGCATTTCTGCGCCACCGTTTCGCCCGTTATGCCGTTTTCCTGCTCCACCGCTTCGACGGTCGTGTTATACCGCCTCGCGATATCCCATATCTCTTCACCTGCATCCGCAAAATAGACTGTCAGCGCGGCGCCGCCCGTCTTTTTGCCGTCGGAATCGGAGCATTCTATAGAAGTGACGGTCTTGCGGCGGACGCTGTCGAAGATACAGCCGGAGATATTCATCTCAACCCTGACATCGGCACTGCCCGAAGCGCAGGCGGCGCTCGCGGCGGTTATCTCGATACACGGCGAGCACTTGAGATCGCCGCACTTTCTGACTGCTCGGCGGTATTCGTAGTTCGTCTGCCGCTGGGCGTAGCAGGGCTGGGATTCGGCATCGGTATAGAGAAAATGGAGCGTCAGTTCGCCGGAGATTATTATTCCGTCGGAGTCCTGCGCCACGCTCTTGGATAAGTCGGAGCACCAGAGAGCCAAAATCTGCCTCACCTCCGGCAGATCCTGCGTGCAGCGGCAGGTGAAAGTATCGTTGAACTTATCGGCGATGACCGCAAAATCGACATTGCGGCTCTTTGTTTCAAGGTCGCAGCAGACGGAATAGGCATCGGTGACGGTCGGGAAGCTCAGCTCGCGATAAGCCTTGACTCCCGCGCCGACGCGCGCGCTGATATCAATCAGTCTGTTGTCGCCAGCCTGGTCGGCCTTCGGCAGGACTTCGAGCGAAGTGACGGGCAGGCATACGCAGCAGGTGCAGTCCTCGTCTATTCCCTCGAGATTTATTATCTGGCTTATCGGCATGGAATGGCCAAAGCTGAATATCTCGCCGCCCTCGCCGCGGCAGACGGCGCTGACAGTGAGTTCGCCCTTGACGAGCAGTTTGTTGCTGATGACTTTTATCTCTTGCGTGAGCGCCGCCGCCTGCGCGCTCAGCACGCAGGACACAGCAGGGTCGCCGTCGGGCAGAGGCACGGTCTCACTCATCGGGAACGCAGTCTCAGTGCAGGCGACGAGGCTTGCAGTGCGGCTATCGCAGCATCTGAGCTGGATTCCCGCGCCCTCTGCTCCGGTTATTATCTCTTCTTCTTTTACGCCGGATATGCCGAACGCCACGCTGACCACGGCGTGGATATCGAGCCTGCGCGGGCTGACGGCACGGCAGTTGGCATACTGAGTATAGGCGCGCACATTAACGCAGCAGTTTTCGTCTGCGCCCTTGAGCTCGGCATATTTTGAAAACGGATATGTCTGCTCAAAGCAGCAGACCGTCCCCTGCTCGTCGGCATAAATGACGCACACGCCGGCTGAGCCGTCCGCCGTCGCTCTGTCGCCCGCGGTCTGGACTGCGGTTATGCGCGGAGTGACAAGGCATTTGAGCACGCGCCTGATATCCGGGCAATAATCCGGCAGGGTTATATCGGCATCTATCGGCTGTTCCGCAGTGCAGCTGCCGAGCGTCTCTTCGACACCGACCGACTGCGTTATAACGTTGATTTGCATCGCATTCCTCTCCTTAACAGAAAATGTCAATGCATTTATATTCCGCCCATGTCCTGCGTATGATAAAAACCTGCGCGGTGTTTTCGAACGCATTTTAGCACTCTTTTAATTAGAGTGCTAAGTATTTACAATTTGTTCACATGTCACTGTATTCTTTTTTAACAAAGCAGGGGTACTATATAATCAAGCGAAGGGAGCGAGAGCCCCCGGAGAAGAAAGCGAGTGAGTCCGATGGAAATCGGAGAGCAGTCAGACAAATAAAACAACCACTTCAATATGAATAACAATAAACATCAAACGGAGGAATCAATTATGTTTGAACTTACACCTTATGAACGCAGACATCAGCGTGCACTCTTTAATCCTTTCAGAGATATGGAAAACTTCGAGAAGAACTTCTGGGGCGACATGGCCGCAACAGACTTCAAGACTGATATAAAGGACAACGGCAAGGAATATGTGCTCGAGGCGGAGCTGCCCGGATTCAAGAAGGAAGACATTCACGTAGACATTGAGGACGGCTACATGACCATCAGCGCAGAGCGCAGCAGCGAGACCGAGAAGAAAGACGACAAGGGCAACTTTGTCCGCCGCGAGAGGTCTTACGGCTCGTTCAGCAGGAGCTTCGATGTCTCGTCCGTCAAGACCGAGGACATCACCGGCGAATACAAGGACGGCGTTCTGACCCTGACGATGCCCAAGAAAGAAGAAAATGTGCCGACATCGAGAAGAATCGAGATCGGCTGATAAAAAGCAAGCGACCCCGGAGGGAATACCCTCCGGGGTTTTGTGTTTTTATATGTGCTTTTTATAAGAGTTACTTCATCCCGTGCTTTTTCATATAATTCGCAATGCAGTCGAGCTCGCTGAAATATATTTTTTCGCCTTTCACTTTCATGAAATGCTCATGCCCTTTGCCGAGCAGGAGGAGGATATCCCCTTTCTGCATATGGTCGAGGGCATATTCTATTGCCTCGGCGCGGTCGGTTATCTTGACATACTTACCCGCTCCGCCGCCTTTTTCGACCCATTCGGCTATCTCGTCTATTATCGCATTCGGATCCTCAAAATCCGGGTCGTCGCTCGTGATTATAATAAAATCGCACATCTTTGCGCTGACAAGACCGAGCTCCTGCCTGCGGATGGTCGCTTTGTTGCCGGTTGAACCGAAGAGCGCAACAACGCGGTTGGGCTTATAATCGCGGACGGTCTCAATGACATTCTCCATACTAAGACCGTTGTGCGCGTAGTCTATAATTACGCTGTAATCGTCGCTGACATGGACTATCTGCATTCTGCCGTCGATGCTCACATGTGAAAACGCCTCGCGCATTTTTTCAACGGGAATACCCATTTTGCGCAGGAGCGCGACGGACGCGAGGACATTGTAGACGCTGAAAAATCCCGGCATGCTGACCTGTGCGTGCCACGTGGAATCAAACTTGCTCTTGCAGTCGAATTCTATGCCGAGGAAGCCCGGGCGGCGCAGAGGATTTATATTTTCTGCATAGTAATCGCATTTTTCGTCGAGCCCGTAGCTTATCGCCTCGCCTTTTGACGCGGCGGCGATATCATCAAAAAATGCATCGTCGCGGTTGGCGACAGTGAAGCCGCTGTGGACATAGAGCTGCTTTTTCCAATAGGCGTATTCTTCAAAAGTCTTATGCTCGTTTCCGCCGATATGGTCGGGCGAAAGATTTGTGAATATCCCGGCATAGAACTCGACGCCGTGGACGCGGCTCATCTTGAGTCCTATCGACGAGACTTCCATGCAGACAGCCTCGCAGCCGCCGTCCGCCATCTCGCGCAGAATTTTCTGAAGCTCATATGATTCGGGAGTCGTGTTGACGGTCGGTATTTTCTTGTCGCCGTAAAACGCGCCGATAGTGCCGATAACGCCTGTTTTTATGCCGCAGTTTTCGAGCGCACTGCGCAGGATATAAGTTATACTCGTCTTGCCCTTCGTGCCGGTTATGCCTATCATTTTCAGCTCATCCGCAGGGTGGCCGAAGAAATTTATGCTCATCTGCGCGAGGTCGCGGCGCGTGTTTTCGCTCATCAGCACGATTGCATCATCGGGCAGGACGAGCGCCTCTTCCGCAACGAACACGCGGCAGCCGAGGTCATATGCGTTTTTTGCATATTTATGCCCGTCGGTCGTCTCGCCCTTCATGCAGACGAACGCCGTGCCCGGTCTCGCCTTGCGCGAGTCGTAGACTATATCGCATATATCCGCCTGCGGATAATCACCCGCAACGGTCGTGCCCTCAAGCAGTTCTTTCAGAAACATTGTATCTCTCCCGTGAAGTCTTATTTTTCAAACGGTCTTATAACAAAGCCGAAATTGAGTTTCTTTTCATCGATACGGCGAAGCGCGCGCTCGGGGTCGTTGTGATACTCCGCCTCGCTGATTCCCGTCATGCGCCAATCGAGGCTGACAACGGTATCGTCGAGAGGTTCAAGCTCAAAATCATGCTTCGTATCTTCGAGCATCTGCGCCGTGAAATGCTGGGCATTGAAGCTGAAATGTTCCATGCCGAACGGCTCGAATCTGAGTCCCGCCGCATTTGAATAGACCTCGGCGAAACGGGTGCCGTAATGTGCGCCGTTCTCCTGCGGGCGGATATAATGCTCAAAATTATCCGTAGCCGTCGTGTTCCAGAGTCCGAGACGCTGAGACTTATATCTGTCGACATAAGCTTCTCTCGGGCCGAAGCCGAAATAGCTGACGCTTTCATTTTCCGCAGGCATGAAGAGCCTGTAGCCGACTTTCGGCAGTATCGGGCACTTCTCGATAACATCGCCGTCAAAGCAGAGCGTCACACAGCCGTCGGACGTGAATTTGTACTCAACATCGGCGTGGATGACGGGCGGGCAGGACGGGCCGCCGATCGCTATCTTCGTCTTGATGCACACGCCGCCGTCCGTCTCCCAGACGAGGCAGGAATATGTTTTCTGAGCGGCATATCTGAAATTCTTGAGTCTCCACATCTCCGACGAGCCTCTGTTATAGCAGGGCGCGCGCCAGATCTGCGGCTCAACTGGTGCGCTCAGCAGCTCTTTGCCGCTGCAAATTATAGAAGATATGCGCCCGTAGGGTTTATCAAAAGTATAGGCGATATTTCCCGCCTTGATAACCGCGAAGCGGTCATTTTCGCTGAGTTCGACTCTGCCGTCTTCCGGCACATAGGGCGTATAATCTCTGAGCACAAACTGCTCGAAGCCCGTTTCAAAGCCCTTTTCTGCCCAAGGCGTATCTTTCGTTGAGACAAAACTCAGAGTCAGCAGGCAGGACGGGAGCGAGTCAAAATCTGCGGGGTCGAAAAGCTTTACAGTCGTACTCCCCTGCGCAGGTGTTGAAAGCGCGGCGGTTGTACCCTCCGAAACAGTCTTGCCATCTTCAGAGAGAGACCAGTGAATCGCCGTATCGTCGAGCGGGGTGAAGTGTCTGCGGCTTGTGACGGTCACGCTGCCGTCGCCGTTATATGCGGCCGAATACTGCTGATATACGCGCTTCATATCAAAATAGCCGGGGCGCGGAGTGCGGTCGGGATAGACGAGTCCGTCGATGCAGCAAATGGAGCTGTTCGGGAAATCGCCGAAGTCGCCGCCGTAAAAATAGCGGGCATTGTCGTTTTCATCCGGGACATTGACCGCATGGTCGCACCACTCCCAGATGCAGCCGCCAAAATTGTTGTCGTACTTCTCGACGAGATCCCAGAACGGATAGACATCGCCAGTGCTCATCGAGCAGACATATTCGCACATATAGAAAGGCTTCGTATATTCTTTATTATTGAGATAATTCTCTATATATTCCGTACCGGCGTACATACGGCTCTCGACATCCGAGATATCGGCAAAATTTTCGCCCTCGGGGACAGCCTTGAACTCGAGGTGGGAGTTCTCATAGTGGACAAGTGCGCGGTCGTCGCGCGAGCGGATATACTGCGCCATCGCGCGGTGGTTGACGCCCGCTCCCGACTCGTTGCCGAGCGACCAGAGCACGACGCAGCCGTGGTTCTTGTCGCGCTCGAAGAGTCTCTTTGCCCTGTCGACATAAGCCTCGCGCCACTCGGGAGCGGACGAGAGATGCGACCAGCGCGTCCAGTCCCATTCGCCCTCCCAGTCGTAGCCCATGCCGTGGGTTTCGATATCCGCTTCGTCCGTCAGCATTATACCGTATCTGTCGCAAAGCTCAAGAAAGCGCGGATCGTTGGGATAGTGCGAGGTGCGGATCATATTGCAATTGGCGCGCTTTATGAGCATAATATCCTCAAGCATATCGTCTAGCGTGACGGCGTGACCCGTGACGGGGTTTGAGTCGTGGCGGTTGATGCCGCGAGCCTTGACCGCTTTTCCGTTCAGAAGGCAGATTCCGTCCTTTATCTCAAAGCGGCGCACCGCAGTATCGAGCAGAACGATTTCGTCGCCGACGGTCAGCCAGAGTTCATAAAGCTCGGGCTGTTCATCGTTCCAGAGAACGGGAGAATCGACGCTTATGCTGAATTTTTCGCCGCCGACACCTTCGGACACAGTAACTCCGTTCGGCGCGACGAGCTTATATTTTATCTCGCAAGGCGTGCTGAGCTTCGCTTCAACGCGAAGTTCGGCAGAGTTGAAATCATCGGAGACATAGCTTTTGACAAAGATATCATCAAGTCTCTCTTTTCCGCGCGCGAGCAGATAGACCTCGCGGAAAATTCCCGAGAATCTGAAGCAATCCTGATCCTCAAGATAAGTGCCGGGGCACCACTTGACAACCAGCACGCAGAGGGTGTTCTCGCCGCTGACTGCAAAGTCCGTAACATCAAATTCGCTCGTGCAATGCGAGACCTCGCTGAAGCCGACGAACTTTCCGTTGAGCCAGACATAGAAGCAGGAATCCACGCCCTCGAAGTTCAAAAATAAATCGCGTGAAGAGAGCTTTTCATCGAGCGTGAATTTTCTGACATAGAGTCCGCAGGGGTTATCATCCGGGACAAAAGGCGGGTCGGCCGGGAAAGGATATTCAAGGTTGCTGTAAAGCGGGACATCGTAGCCGCGGTCGGTATAGGTCTGCCAGCTGCGCGGGACGGATATTTTATCAAACCCGCTCTCGCCGACATATTCGGGCGGCTCGCGCAGGACATCTTCAAAGCTTTTGAAGAAGCGGAAATCCCACTCGCCGCAGGGCGAAACAAAATAATCGGACTCACTGCGTTCGCGCGAAGCGGCGGTTTTTTCATCCGCAAAGGGAATGAAATAAGCGCGCGGCTCAAGACAGTTGACATGGAGCGTTTCAAGAGATTTGTGATAAGCCGGTGTTTTCATCGAATACCTCACAGCAAAAGATTTTTATACAACGATAATTTTAATGCTTACAGCCTTCAAAGTCAATAAAAAACGGGGCGTTCGATTGACCGCAGGGCAATTTTCGGATATAATTGTAAAAAAGCGAAAGGAGCGCCTATGGATATCTTTGACCTTGCCGTTATCGGCGGCGGACCCGCGGGATACAGCGCGGCGATAGCAGCCGCAAAGAGCGGACTGAAAACGGCGCTCATAGAAAAAAGCGAGCTCGGCGGAGTGTGCCTGAACCGGGGCTGCATACCGTCGAAAGCCATGCTCCACAGCGCAAAGATTTTCAGGCAGGCACTCACTTCCGAAAAACTCGGAGTGACAAGCGAAAAAGTGAATTTTGATCTCAGTGCTGCACTCGCGCATAAAAATGATATTATATGTCAGCTAAAATGCGGCATCGCCGATTCGCTCGAACACGCGGGAGTGAAAGTCATAAATGCAGAAGCTCATATAAAAGGCAAGGCTAATGGGCTGTTCATAACCGCCGCAGGCGAAGATGATATATATTCAAAAAATCTGCTCATCTGCACGGGTTCAAAGTCAAAGGAGCTTGAGATTCCCGGCGCGGATATCACGGATGTGAGCGATGTATATAATCTTGACGCAATACCGAAAAGTGCCGCGATTATAGGCGGCGGGGCATCGGGGCTTGAAGCGGCGGAATATCTGAACGCGCTCGGATGCAGAGTGTCTGTAATCGAGCAGGTGGAGAGAATCGCCCCGACTATGGACAAAGGCATAAGCGCGTTTTTGCGGCGCAGTCTCAAAAAGAGCGGGATAGATATTCTCACTTCGTGCAGGGCCGTTTCGGCGGGCGGCGGAAACATCAAATATACCGACGCGCGCGAAAAAGAAAAGGCAGCCGAAGCAGATGTTATAATAAACGCATCCGGCAGAGCGGCGTGTTATGACGGGCTCGGGATCGAAAACATCGGGCTTGAAAATCTCAATACAGACAATCATATGCAAACTGCCGTTCCCGGCGTTTACGCCGCCGGAGACGCGAACGGAAAGGTCATGTCAGCTCACGCAGCATACCGCGAATCGACGGCTGCGATAAGCAATATTCTCGGCAGGACTGACGGGATAGACTATCTCGCGATTCCGCAGGTCGTGTTCACTTTTTCTGAGGCGGCATCGATTGGCGAGACGCTCGAAAGTGCGCTCGCAAAAGGCATTGACGCCGTTTGCGGCGAAGCGCCGCTGCGCTCGAGCGGAAGATTTTTCGCCGAGGGCGGGCAGGACGGATTCTGCAAGATAATATCAGAAAATACAAGCGGCAGACTGCTCGGAATTCACATTGCGGGCGGCAATGCGTCGGAGCTGATATACGGCGCAGCGGCGATGCTCGCGAACAAAATGACTGTTGAAGAAATTAAAAACACGGCGTTTCCCCACCCCACGGTGAGCGAGGCGATAAGAGAAGCCGTTTTCAGATAAGGAGCACTGAGATGTACGACAAGCAATTCAGATTCAACGAGGACGGAGAGTTCAAAATCCTGCTCTTCGGCGACCCGCACGAGAACGACGATGTCAGCTCGGAAAAAGGCAAGGCGAAGCGCGCGGACACGCTGAAATTCCACGAGACCGCGCTCGACGCGCTCAAGCCCGACCTCGCGGTTTATATGGGCGACATATGCGCGGCGTCGCGCGACGACATCGGCATGGAGTCGTTCAAGAGGCAGTTCGAGCGTCTCATTGCACCCGTTGTTGAGCGCAAGATTCCGTTCGCGACAATAATGGGCAACCACGACCACGACTCCGGGCTCGAGGAGGAGCAGACGGAAATTTTCGTGAACACCGAATACTGCGTGACCCGCCGATGCGACGAGGATATCACGGGATATTCAAACTATTACATACCCATTTTAGGCAAGAGCGGCAAGCCGGAGTTCAATCTCTGGTTCATGGACTCGAACAATATTTTCTACGACAAAGAGATTTCATATTACGATGTCGTTCACAAGGATCAGATAGACTGGTACGAGCGAAACGCGGCGAAGCTGCGAAAAGAAAACAAGGGTGCTCCCCTGCCCGCTCTGCTGTTTGAGCACATCCCGGTCGTTGAAGAATATGAGCTTCTCAGAAAGGCGAAGCCCTGGGAGATGTGGAAAGCCGTGCGCGGCTACGGGCATCTCAACAAGAACTGGTATGTTCTCAAGGACGAGGACAACGGATATCTCGCAGAGGGTCCGTGCCCGGCAGATGTCAACAGCGGACAGTTCGAAAGCTGGGAGAAGATGGGCGACATAAAGGGCGCGTTCTTCGGCCACGACCACATGAACAATCTCGCTGGCGAGGTTGACGGAATACTGCTCGCGCAGTGCAAGACCTCGGGATTCCGCGCATACACCGACGGCGGCAGACCGTCCGTCAGGCTGATAACCGTTCACGAGGACGGAAGCTTTGAGACAAGCGTCCATTCGTTCAAGGATTTCGGGCTCAAATGCACCTGCTTGGGGCCGATTGAAAGCCGCATAACCGACCGTCAGAGCGTCAACGCTACAATTGCATCGCGCGCGCTCCTCGCAGGAGCGGCGACAGCGGCGGTGATGCTCGGCGCGGGCAAAATCTATCAGGTTCTCAAAAACAGGAGGAAATAAAAAATGGTGACTCATATAGTATTCTGGGCGCTTAAAGACGAAGCGGAGGGACACAGCAAGAGAGAAAACGCGGAGCACATCAAAGAGATGCTTGAGGCACTCGTCGGCGTTGTCCCGGGGCTTATCGAAGCGAAAGTCGGAATAAACGAAAACGGCGGCAAATATGACGCGGCGCTCTTCTCGAAGTTTGAAAGTTGGGACGCGCTGCACGCATATGACAGCCACCCGGAGCACCTCAAGGTGCGCGCTTTCGTCAAGGCGGTTCGCCTCGAGCGCGAGAGCGTGGATTTTGAAAGCTGATTTTTATTTTTAGCATTTAAGAGCCGATGCCCGAAAAGCCCGGCTCTTTTTCTTTTATGTGAATAAGCTGTTAATTTTACTTTTTTGAGAATTTTGTTGTCATATATAGCTTTATATGCTACACTGAAAGTGCAGAGAAAAGCACAACGGCAGTTATATCTAAAGCTCACTTCAGGCTCTTGAAAGCGAGGTTTTCTTATGGATATCAACGACAATAAATTGAAGAAATTTTACACCGTTTCCGCCGCCATAGGATATATTCTTTGCAGTTTGTACGCGTTCATATACTGTGCGTCCTACGGGCTCGTCCGCCTGCATCTGCCGATTTCGTCGGGGTCGGTATTAAGCGGTGTGTTCGATGACTTTTTCTATTTCAGCGAAGCGACTGTTGTAGTTTTGCTCGTCTTCGCTATCGTCTGCGTGGGGTCATATCTCGCGCTCCTGTTCATCGTGTTCGACAAAGGACACCGCCCGCTGCCGTTCAGGCTCTCGATCATAGCGTTTGCAGCGTTCGGCTTAAGCTGCGCGGAATACGACAAGCCCGACACGGATTTGCGTATATTCTGCACCGTGCTGGCGGCAATATTCCTGCTCATAGGCATTTATACTGCTGTGCTTTGCGTGCGCAATGTAAAGAGATTAACGAAATAAAAGGAGGGGCTTCGATGAAAAAACTCGGAAAAGTTTTAACCGTGCTGCTGCCTGTCGTCGCTCTGTTTTTGGAGTCGCTGCCGTACGGTGCGGTTCTGATTTTCAAGGATTTCCCTGACGGGACAATACGAACAACTTACTCATATTTCAGCCCGACCCCTTGGGGCTACGCAAACTTTCCGCCCGGGATAACGGCGCTTCTCACCTGCGTTTTGCTGATGGCCGCAATCCTGGCGGCGGCAAAGGACAGCCGCAAGGCTCTGCTTCGGGTTTTCGGCATCTCTCTGGCGGCGGCCGTTATTTCGCCCATGCAGTTGTTATATAATATAAATAATTTCTCCGTCACGGGCTGCCTGATAACAGTCACGCTCGCCGCCGAATGTGTTCTGTCGGGAGTGCTCGCAAGGAGAAAGTAAGAAAAATAGAGAGCCGACATCAAAAGATACCGGCTCTCTGTGTTATTTATCTTTGCTTTTTTCGCACTGCGAGCAGCAGCCGGAGCATCCGGAGCAGCCGCAGCATCCGCCGCGCTTTTTCTGCCTGCGGATTGAAACTATCGCAAGCACAACGAGCAGAACTATAACGGCTATTATAACAAAATCAACGGGTTTCATGCTATCAGGCTCCCTATCTGATAAACGCCGAACGCGACGAGCCACGCGACAACGCACTGCAGGATAACTATGCCTATCGTTGCAAGAGTCGAGTTCATCTCGCGTTTTATAGTTGCAACTGCGGCGACGCAGGGCGTATAGAGCAGAGTGAACGCGAGGAAGCTCGCGGCGGTCAGCGGGGTGAACATAGCGGAGAGCGCGCCGCCGAGGGTCGATACGCTCGTGTTGAGCAGGACGGACATTGTGGAAACGACCGCTTCCTTGGCGGTGAAGCCGGAGATAAGCGCGGTTGCGACGCGCCAATCGGCGAAGCCGAGGGGCTTGAATATCGGCGCGATAAATCTGCCTATAGCGGCGAGCATACTGTTTGCGCTGTCCTCAACGGGGTTGATGCGAGTATCAAAGCTCTGAAGGAACCATATGATAATTGTCGCGACAAATATGACAGTGAATGCGCGCTGGAGGAAATCTTTCGCCTTCTCCCACAGCAGAAGCGCGACGCTCTTGGGCGACGGGATTCGGTAGTTCGGCAGCTCCATAACAAACGGCACGGGATTGCCGCGGAATGCAGTGTTTTTGAGTATCAGCGCGAGCAGGACGCTGAGCACGATGCCCGAGAAATACAGGCATATCATGACGAGCGCGCCGTGTCCCGGGAAAAACGCCGCCGCGAAGACCGAATATATCGGGATTTTTGCCGAGCAGCTCATATACGGGGTCAGCATTATCGTCATCTTGCGGTCGCGGTCGGACGAGACTGTGCGGGTCGCCATTATCGCCGGGACGGAGCAGCCGAAGCCGATAAGCATTGGAACGAAGCTGCGCCCCGACAGACCGATTTTTCTCAGCGGTCTGTCCATAACAAAGGCGATTCGCGCCATATAGCCCGTGTCCTCAAGTATGGACAGGAAAAAGAAAAGAGTCACGATTATCGGCAGGAACGAGAGGACGCTGCCGACGCCCGCGAAGATTCCGTCGATGATAAGGCTATGTATAACGGGGTTGATTCCATAGGCGGTCAGACCCGAATCGACGAGTCCGGTGAGTTTATCTATTCCGAGGCTCAGCCAATCGGAGAGCGCGGAGCCGATAACATTGAAAGTCAGCCAGAACACGAGGCACATCACGCCGACGAACACCGGGATGGCGGTATATTTGCCGGTCAGGACGCGGTCGAGCTTCATGCTGCGGCGGTGTTCCTTGCTCTCATGGCATTTGACAACCGAGCTTTCGACAACTTTTTCTATAAAATCATAGCGCATTTCGGCGAGCGCGGCGTTTCTGTCGAGCCCGGTATCGTTCTCCATCTCAACTATGCAGTGGTCGAGCAAATCGCGCTCGTTGCTGTCGAGTTCGAGCTTGTCCGCCATATCGTCGCCGCCCTCAATGAGCTTTGTCGCGCAGAAGCGGCACGGCAGACCGAGACGCGAGGAATGGTCCTCGATAAGATGCACTATAGCGTGGATGCAGCGGTGGACGGGCGATCCGTCCGAGCAGAAGTCCCAGACCTTCGGCAGGGTTTTGCTCTTTGCGACCTGCAAAGCCTGATCGACAAGCTCGGACACGCCCTCGCCCTTTGCCGCGCTTATCGGCACGACGGGAATACCGAGTGCGTCGCTCATCTTCTTGACATCTATCGTGCCGCCGTTCGAGCGCACCTCATCCATCATATTGAGCGCGAGCACCATCGGCACGCGCAGCTCGAGCAATTGCAGGGTAAGATATAAATTTCTCTCTATATTCGTGGCATCGACTATATTAATAATGCCGTCTGGCTTCTGATTGAGAATGAAGTCGCGCGAGACTATTTCCTCCTGCGTATAGGGACGCAGGGAGTATATGCCCGGCAGGTCGACGACGGAGCTGTCTTTTGCGCCTTTTATCGCGCCCATCTTCTGATCGACCGTGACTCCGGGGAAGTTGCCGACATGCTGATTAGAGCCTGTCAGAGCGTTGAAGAGCGTTGTTTTTCCGCAGTTCTGATTACCGACGAGAGCGAATATCATTTTTTATCCTCCCCGGTTCTGACTTCTATCTTTTTCGCGTCGTCAACGCGAAGCGTCAGCTCATAGCCACGCACTCTTATTTCTATCGGATCGCCCATCGGCGCGACCTTCTGGAGCGTCACGCCGGTATGCGGGATGAGTCCCATATCGAGCAATCTGCATCTGAGCGCGCCCTCGCCGCCGACGGCGGTTATGACGGCACTCTCTCCTACTTTCAGTTCATTTAGCGTCATATTATCCTCCCGGAAAAGTTAGCCTTGCTTAACTTAAATTTTACACTCCGATCGGACACTTGTCAAGAAACGGCGGTATATTTGACGAAAGTCGGCGAGAAAAATAAAAATCTCCCGAAACGGCAAGGCTTCGGGAGAATATATATTTGCTGTCACAGCGCGTAAAAATGACATATCCCGACAGGAAATACCCGCCGGGATAGCTTTTTGTTTTTATCAGAACGAGCCGCTGCTGCCGCCGTGGCTGCTGCCTGAGGATGAACTATGCGTGCTCGAACCGCCGCCGGAGCTTCCGAAATCGTTGTCGTTCGACTTCGGGATAGCCGTGCGCGTGACATGGGAGCGGATAAAATGATCGTTGCTCACGGTTATATTCATGCTGCCGGGGACGACATAGCTGTTCGCCTCCGCCTTGAAGCGGACCGTTTTGAGCTCGTTTTTATAGTGCATGCCGACCAAGAGCGCAACGACAAGCGCGATAACAATCGAGAGCGGAATCCAGAAGAGCGGAAGCATTTCTTTCGACTGAGAGTCCTGCGATGTTCCGTCGGCATCGTAGCCGTCGGGCATATTGTTCACATCGTACGGCTCGCCGTTTTCCGCCTGATCGATGCAGTCGTCACAGAGGGAAATGAAACTGTCAAATGCGTCATAATATGTTCCGGCGGAGAGCTTCGGCTGAACGGTGCTCATAATATAGTTCTGACCCGCGTCGGTGAATATGTTTATGGCGCTTCCCGTTGTGGTTATATGCCATTTGCGGTCGCCCATGCTTATGAGGAACATGATGCCGTCATGATTATCTCCGCGACCATAGCCGTAATAGTCATAGAAATCATCGGTATAAGCTTCGATATCCCTGCTGTCGAGATTCTCTATCGTGACTATCGCGACATCCATATCCCACTTTGTGCTTATGCTCTCGAGCTTCGTGAGAAGCCGCTGTTCATCATAATCGCTGAGGATATCCGCATCGTCAACGAGCAGAGGATAGGCTCTTTCGTCAGCGATCGTCCCCGAATAGGGCGGCGCAGGCACGGCAAAAGCCGGAAGAGCGGAAACAAACACGAGTACACAGGCAAAGACAATCGCCGTTATTCTCTTTTTCATAAGCCGCTCCCCTCCTTATAAGATACCCAGCAAATGGACGAGCCACGCGATGCCATAGATACCCACACTGCCCGCCGCCGTGATAATGGCGACAAGTCTTCTGTATGCGGCTTTGTCGAGCGGAAGATCGCCGACAAATTTGCCCGTCTGCCCGTTCATCGCGAAAGTGTACTGCTTACCCTGATAGGTGGTGTTAAGCAGCCACACGGGGTAAAGCGCATATTTTGCGGATCTGTGGCTGAGGCTGACGGAGCTATCGCCCTGACTTACGGTATCATAGCCTGTGACGGTGTCCCTGAACAGCTCTTCGATGCTGCTCTTGACGCGCTCGTTGACTCTGCCGATGCTCTGCTCGGCGGTCACATCATATTTATCGGCGAAATATCCGGCGAGATATGCCGTCTGGAAATCCACCGCTTCGGAAAGATCATACGGCTCAATCGACTCCATGAGATCGTCCGCCATCTTCTGCGAGCCGTCAACCGGGATAGCCGCAAAATCGGTATAGCCGCTTCTGTAGGCCTTATAATACTTCGTCTCGGTATAGTTATAGTCACTGTCGCTCCATGTTCTGACCGTCTCGGCGTCATATGTAACCGACGCGTCGGCATGAGCATCGAAGAGCCAGAACGGGACATATATGCCCTTTATCTCGTCGATATGATTCTCGTCTTTAAATGTCTTAGGGAGCAGGCGTTTGCCGCTGATATGCTTTTTAAACGCCGCCTTTGCGTCATTCTTGTCGAGTTTGAATGGAATGACAAGATCGGGTTTGAGCATACCCGAGAACTGTTCCATCATAACCACGGGATTGCCGCAGAACGGACAGGCAGTAGCGGCGGTCGTCGCATCGCCGACTATCTCGCCGCCGCAGGATTGGCAGACATAGGAGCGCAGCCCGCTCTCCTCGTTCTCTGTCCACTCGTTCCCCGCTTTATTCTGCTGCTCATCGTCGGGAGCCGACTCTTTGTCAAGCCCGGCGTCGATGCTCTTGAGCTCCTCCATGGTAAACTCGGAATCGCAATAGGGGCACTTAACTTTTTGCAATTTGCTGTCGAACTCAAGCGCGCCGCCGCATGCGGGACACTTGTATTCCTGCAAAACAGCCACTGTATCATCTCCTATATGAATCTGGCGAGGTGTCTGTATTATTTAACATCGTTATCGTCAAAGATGTCGCCGCACTCGGGGCAGAACTTCGGCGGGTGCGCCGGATCCTCGGGCTCCCAGCCGCACTTGTCGCAGCGATAGAGCGGAGCGCCCGCGGGCTTCTTTGCGCCGCAGTTAGAGCAGAATTTGCCCTTGTTGACAGCGCCGCAGGAGCAAACCCAGCCCTCGGTATCCGCAGGCTTGGGTGCGCCGCACTCGGAGCAGAACTTGCCGGTATTTGTGGCACCGCAGGAGCATTTCCAACCGTCCGCCGCAGGGTTAGCCGCCTGCTGAGCGGCTGCCTGCTGAGCCTGCTGCTGTTGACCCATGGCGAAGAGATCCTGGGCGTTCATTCCGTTGCCGGCGTTCATCGCCATGCCCATGCCCATGAAGCCGGTCATTGCGCCCGCCTGGTTGCCTGCCGCAGTCTTCATCGCGTCCGCCTGAGCACCGACGAGGGTCGCCGCCGCCATGGTGGGATCGCGCATAATTGCGGAACGCTGAGCCTGCTTGATGAGCTCTGCATCCTCCTCGGGAAGAGTAACGGAGCCGAGGGCTATTGTGACGACCTTGAGTCCGCGAAGCTCGCCCCACTTTGCGGAGAGGGCGGCATTCATCGCGTCTTCAAGCTCGGTGTTGTGAGCGACTATCTGATTGGGACGAAGCTCGAGCTCGGAGAGACGGGCAAACGCGGGCTGAAGCGCGCTGATGAACTCGGTCTTGAGCTGGCTGTCTATCTCGTCGCGGGTATAATCCTGCTCGACATTGCCGCAGACATTGGTATAGAAGAGCATGGGATCGTCAATTTTATAGGAATAGAGACCAGAGCAGCGGACGGCGACATCGATATCAAGACCTATCTTTGAATCGACGACACGGAACGGAATGGGGTTCGGAGTACCGAACTTGTTATCCATCAATTCCTTGGTGTTGAAATAATAGACGCGCTGATCCTTTGCGGTATCGCCGCCGAAGGTGAAACGCTTGCCGATGGTCTGGAAGGTCTTAGCGATGCTGTCGCCGAGAGAACCGGAGAAAATCGAGGGCTCCGTGGAGGCGTCATATGTAAACTCGCCGGGCTCCGCGCAGAACTCGACTACCTTGCCCTGCTCGACTATCATCATGCACTGTCCGTCCGCAACGGCTATACCCGAACCGCTGGTGATGATATTATCGCTCGCCTTTGTATTCGACGATCTGCTGCCGATGCGCTTGTGTCCCTTTGTGACAAGCAGCTCTTTCGGCATAGCCTCGCAATAGAAAAATTCTTTCCACTGATCGGCAAGAACGCCGCCGACCGCACCGGTACCGGCTTTAATAAGTCCCATAGATAAAACTCCTTTTCAATGTTTATTACTTTATGGGGGTAACTCCCCTTTTTAACGGCTTACATTTTCATTATATTATACGCCGCCGTTTATTTCAACAAAAAAGTGCTGTTCTCGAGGGCGGAGCGCAAAAATAGGACAATATGCAGATATGAGTGCATAATCTATCGGCTGATACGGAAATTTCTCTTGATTTTCCGCTCGGAATCGTGTATAATACATCCGTTGTGAATACCCGCCGGTGTGATGGAATTGGCAGACGTGCCGGACTCAAAATCCGGTGG
>CAVAWW010000029.1:0-24969 GCA_963592475.1 bacterium | reverse complement strand
TTATAAGAGTCCCGCTCGCTTATCTGCTCGTTCGCGTGTTTGACCTCGGCTTTAACGGAATAGGAATCGCCATGGGCTTTGCACCTATTGTCTCGCTTTTCATCGGAATCATATTCGTTCAGAGCGGCAAGTGGAAGAAAGCAAAAATAAAGCTTTAAACAGGATTTTGTAAGGCGAAGAAAGGCACGCCTTATGCAATACATATCCGTTTTATCGGATAATCATTTGATATGGAGGACAAAAACATGAAGATTCTCGTTACGGGAGGCGCCGGTTTTATCGGCAGCAACTTTATCTATCATATGCTCCGCGAGCATCCGGATTATGATATCGTCTGCCTCGACCTTCTGACTTATGCCGGCAATCTCAAGACCCTCGACGAGGCGATGAAAAACGAGCATTTCAAGTTCGTAAAAGGCGATATCGCAGACCGCGAGTTTGTTGACAAGCTGTTCGAGGATGAGAAGTTCGATATAGTCGTCAACTTCGCGGCGGAGAGCCATGTTGACCGCTCGATAGAGAACCCCGAAGTGTTCCTCAGAACGAACATCATGGGTACTGCGGCTCTCATGGATGCCGCGAGAAAAACGGGCGTAAAGCGCTATCATCAGGTATCGACCGACGAGGTTTACGGAGACCTCCCGCTCGATAGAACTGATCTGTTCTTCACGGAGGAGACGCCCATACACACTTCCAGCCCGTATTCCGCGTCAAAGGCTTCCGCAGATTTGCTTGTACTCGCTTATTACAGAACCTACGGACTGCCTGTAACTATTTCGAGATGCTCGAACAACTACGGTCCTTATCATTTCCCGGAGAAGCTTATACCTCTGATGATATCAAGAGCCTACAACAACGAGAGTCTGCCCGTCTACGGCGAGGGACTCAATGTCCGCGACTGGCTCTATGTTGAGGATCACTGCCGCGCTATCGATCTCATTATTCATAACGGCAGGGTAGGCGAGGTCTACAATGTCGGCGGTCACAATGAGAAGCGTAATATAGATGTTGTCAAAACGATTCTGCGCATCATGGGCAAGCCCGAGACTCTTATCACCCATGTCAAGGACAGAGCCGGTCACGACCTGCGCTATGCCATTGACCCAACGAAGATACACAATGAGCTCGGCTGGAGCCCGGAGACTACCTTTGACGAGGGCATAAAGAAGACCGTTGACTGGTATATGAACAATAAACAGTGGTGGGAAGACATCATCAACGGCGAATACCAAAATTATTACGAAAAAATGTATTCCAACAGATAAATATTCTTGTCTTTTTCTATTTGAGTGTCCTATAATTTATTTTTGAACTCAAGTACAAAAAAGTATTTACAACACGTTTTTTTCGTGCTATAATACAGAAAAAGGCGTATAGCCTTTGGTTAGGAGTTTCCAATGTCGGAAAAGAAAGAGAAGAAAGAAAAAGAACAGAAGAACACCGCTGAGGCAGAGCCTTCCAGGCGTTCGAGAAAAAAGCAGAACACTCACAAAGCTATTCTGCATCAGGCAAAGGTACTCTTTGAAAAAGAGGGTATCGGCAATGTCACCATTGAGCAGATAAGCGAGAGTGCCGATGTTTCGCGTTCCACATTCTTTTCGCACTTCGCTTCCGTTGACGATCTTCTCAAGGAGATTTCGGACGAGGAGATAAACGATGTCTTTGAAGCGGCAAGAAAGGGAGACGGCGAGCTTACCGTCAGTGCACTTTTGAAGCAGCTCAACGATGACACTTATCCTTATCCGTATCTTTCCGCAGAGGTTCTCATGCGCGGCATTCTCTCAAAAGGCGAGTCGAATTTCGCGCAGGTCGACCGGTTTCTCCGAAAGGAGATAGTGACCGACAAGAGCTATGCAAACACCCTCGAGGAGTTTTCGTCAAAAGAGCTTTCAGCTCTCATTCTCGGAGCTTTCTTCGGTCTTATCTTCCAGAAGATGATAAACGATGAGAGCTTCACAAACCCCGATGAAACAAGTGTGACTATCCAGAAATTCATAAAATATCTGAAAAATCAGGAGGAATTATCATGAGCAACGGATATGGAATCAGCAAATGGGAAGACGCAAAGACCATTTACAATGAGCTTCACGAGCTCACTTCTAAGCCGATCTATTGCGTTTCCGAAGAGGCACTTAAAGACGTTCTCGACTATTTCGAGACCAAGTGCGCAAAGTCGAAGGCGATCACCACCGAGGCAAAGCAGTATATACCCGGCGGCGTTCAGCACAACCTCGCTTTCAACTATCCTTTCCCGATTTGCGTGACCAAGGCTGAAGGCGCGTTCCTTTATGACCTTGACGGCAACAAGTACTACGACTTCCTGCAGGCAGGCGGCCCGACAATCCTTGGCAGCAACTATGCTCCCGTGAGAGAGAAGGTCATTGAGCTTCTTAATGACTGCGGCCCTGTAACCGGTCTGTTCCACGAGGGTGAGCTCCTGCTCGCTAAGGAGATCAACAAACATATGCCCAACGTCGAGATGTTCCGTATGCTCGGTTCGGGCACTGAGTCCGTTATGGCTGCTATCCGTGTTGCACGTTGCGCCACAAAGGCAAAGCGCATCATCAAGGTCGGCGGCGCATATCACGGCTGGTCCGATCAGATGGTTTACGGTCTGAAGATTCCGGGCTCCAGATTCTTCCTTGAGTCCCACGGTATTCCGCACAGCTGCTACGGCACTACCGACGAAGTCAGACCCAATGATCTTGACATGCTCGAGAAGATGCTCAAGCTCAATAAGATGCGCGGCGGCACAGCTGCTGTTATCGTTGAGCCTGTCGGCCCCGAGAGCGGCACAAGACCTGTTGACTTCAACTACAACAAGGAAGTCAGAAAGCTCTGCGACAAGTACGGCTGCCTGTTCATCTTCGATGAGGTTGTTACCGGCTTCCGTGTCGGCCTCGGCGGTGCTCAGGGCTATTTCGATGTCGTACCCGATCTGACCATCTTCGGCAAGATCGTTGCCGGCGGCTATCCGGCAGCAGGCGGCGTCGGCGGTAAGAAGGAGTTCGTCAGCGGCATGGCCGCAGGTGTCGGCACCATGATGAAGCGCGCTTATGTCGGCGGTACTCTCGCTGCTAACCCGCTTTCGTCCTATGCAGGCTACTGCGCTATTCAGGAGATTGCAAGAACCAACGCTTGCGAAGTCGCAGGCAGAGCCGGCGACAGACTTGCTGCAGGTCTTAAAGATCTTGTTAACAAGTACGGTCTTCCTTATGTTGTTTACAACCAGGGCTCCATCGTCCACCTCGAGTGCACCGGTGCAATGAGCTACGACTTCAGCTCGATGAACATCCTCAAATCGGCTCTTCCGATGCTCAAGACAAAGCCCGAGATGCTCCGCAGAAAGTCCGCTATGGAAGAGATGGGCGCAGCTTACATGGCAAACGGTATCGTTACCCTTGCCGGCAGCCGTCTTTACACTTCAATGGCAGATACCGACGAGATCATCGACGGTGCTCTTGAGAGATTTGACGATGTCTTCAAGAACGTCAAGGTTTGCCCCGCAGACCGCGTTTTCGCAAAGAAATAATCAAAAACTGATAAATGAGATGCTCTCCTTCGGGAGGGCATCTTTTTTCGGCATAACAGCCCCGAGTTTTTCAAAAAGTAATTGAATAACTTTTATAAATGTGCTAATATTAATGAGATAAACATTTGTTCATGGCTCGAAAAGAGGCGGTAATCATGCATGAGGATCACAGAAAAAGAGTAAAGGAACGCTTCCTGAAAGACGGGATAGAGAATATGCCCGATCACGAGGTGCTCGAACTGCTTCTGTTCTTTTCAATACCGCGCAAAGACACTAACGCTCTGGCGCACGAATTGATAGAACACTTCGGCTCTCTTAACTGTGTGCTCGAAGCATCCGCCGATGATCTTATGCAGGTAAACGGAATAGGGGAAACCTCCGCGACACTTATAACACTCGCTTTTCAGCTGACAAAAAAGTATCTGAAAAACGCATCGGACAAGAAACTCAAGAAATACGACGGACCTGAATCGGTCAAAGAGCTTCTGATGTCAAAATATCTCGGCGCGCGTGAAGAGATGGTCTATATGCTGTCTCTCGATTTTGACGACAACATCCTTGCGATAAACAAAATATCGCACGGCACATTTTCTGCCGCGAATATAGACAAGCGTTTTGTGCTTGAAACTGCATTCCGCAACAAGGCGCGTTCGGTCGTGCTCGTTCACAATCATGTCAACGGAATACCCGTCCCGTCGCGCGACGATTTAAACACCACAAAGGCGGTCGGCGACTTCTTTCAGGGCGTAAACGTCCATCTGCTCGACCACCTCATATATACCGACGAAGACATCTTTTCAATGGCGCAAGTTAAGAAATTTGCACCGCTGTTTATATAAAGGATATTAATATGGATAAATTTATTCTTCATTCTCAATACAAACCCATGGGCGACCAGCCGCAGGCGATAGCCGAACTGACCGACGGAGTCAACAGGGGATTTACAGAGCAGACTCTGCTCGGCGTTACCGGTTCCGGCAAAACATTCACAATGGCGAATGTCATTGCCAATCTAAATCGCCCGACGCTCATTCTCGCCCATAACAAGACTCTCGCGGCTCAGCTCTGTTCCGAGTTCCGAGAGTTTTTCCCCGAAAACGCAGTCGAGTATTTTGTTTCGTACTACGACTACTATCAGCCTGAAGCCTATATCCCGTCAACGGACACTTATATTGAAAAAGATTCGGCGATAAACGACGAGATAGACAAACTCCGCCATTCCGCGACCTCTGCACTCTCCGAGCGACGCGATGTTATAATCGTCGCCAGCGTGTCGTGCATATACAGCTTGGGCGACCCTATCGACTACCGCAGCATGGTCATCTCGCTCCGCCCCGGAATGGAAAAAAGCCGCGATGAAGTTATAAACAAGCTCGTTGAAATACAGTATGAGCGCAATGATATAAATTTCATCAGAAACAAGTTCCGAGTCCGCGGAGACGTGCTTGAAATATTCCCGGCGCAGTCTAGCGAAAACGCAATCAGAGTTGAATTTTTCGGCGACGAAGTTGACCGCATATCCGAGATAAGCGCCCTGACAGGTGAGGTCAAGGGCGTGCTGTCCCACGTCGCAATATATCCCGCGTCCCACTATGTCGTTTCGCAGGAAAAGATGGAGCGCTCAATCAAAGAGATATATGATGAGATGACCGAGCGCGTCGCTCAGTTTGAGAGTCAGGGCAAGCTGCTCGAAGCGCAGCGCATAAAGCAGCGCACGGAATATGATATCGAAATGCTTCGCGAAACCGGCTTCTGCAAGGGAATCGAGAACTATTCGAGAGTCATGTCCGGGCGCGAACCCGGTTCTCCGCCGTTTACACTGCTCGACTATTTCCCGAAGGATTTTCTGCTGTTTGTCGACGAATCCCATGTAACGCTTCCGCAGGTGCGCGGAATGTATGGCGGCGACCGCTCAAGAAAAGATACGCTCGTTGATTTCGGCTTCCGTCTGCCATCCGCATATGACAACAGACCGCTGACTTTCGATGAGTTCTACGCGAGAGTCGGTCAAAAAATATTCGTTAGCGCAACGCCCGGCGAGTTCGAGCGTGAGACAAGTTCGCAGATTGCCGAACAGCTTATCCGTCCCACAGGTCTTGTTGATCCCTCGATTTCAGTCAGACCCACCGAGGGTCAGATAGACGATATTATATCCGAGATAAATATAAGAGTCGAGCGCAAGGAGCGCGTTCTTCTGACTACGCTCACAAAGAAGATGGCAGAGGATCTGACGGATTATCTTGAAGACCTCGGCATAAAAGTGCGCTATATGCACCACGATGTTGATACGATAGAGCGAATGGAAATCATCCGCGATTTGCGCCTCGGCGAGTTTGATGTGCTTGTCGGAATAAACCTACTGCGTGAAGGTCTGGATATTCCAGAGGTTTCGCTCGTTATAATTCTTGATGCCGACAAGGAGGGCTTTCTGCGCTCCGAAACATCGTTGATACAGACGATAGGACGCGCGGCGCGAAACGCGAACGGCGAGGTTATTATGTACGCCGACTCCGTCACCCCGTCGATGGAGCGCGCAATAGTTGAGACCGAGCGCAGACGCCAGAAACAGATGGCATATAACGAAGAGCACGGAATTGTGCCCAAAACAATAATCAAGGGCGTTCGCGATGTTATCGAGATAACCAGCAAGAAGGACAAGGGCGAAAAACCGATAAAGAAGATGAGCCGCAAGGAGCGCGAAGAGATGATAGTTCGCTTGACTGCGGAAATGAAAGCGGCGGCGAAAATACTTGAATTTGAGCACGCGGCATATCTTCGCGATAAGATAAACAAACTAAGAGAAGGAAAGTAATCGGAGGCGATATTCTTGCCGCAGAAAAATATAATTGTAAAAGGCGCAAGGGAGCACAACTTGAAAAATGTCGATGTTGAAATACCGCGCGACAAGCTCGTGGTGTTTACAGGGCTTTCGGGTTCGGGAAAATCATCGTTGGCATTTGACACTATATACGCCGAGGGTCAGAGAAGATATGTCGAATCCCTCTCGTCATACGCAAGACAGTTCCTCGGTCAGATGGAAAAGCCTCAGGTAGACTATATCGAGGGGCTTTCTCCCGCCATATCAATAGATCAGAAAACGACGTCAAAGAACCCGCGTTCGACCGTCGGAACGGTGACTGAAATATATGATTATCTGCGCCTGCTCTATGCCCGCATAGGTATACCTCATTGCCCGGTCTGTGGCAGAGAGATATCGAGGCAGACTGTCGACGATATAGTTGACAGCGTGCTCGAGTTGCCCGAGGGCACAAAAATTCAGGTCATGGCGCCTATTGCGCGCGGCAAAAAGGGTCAGTTTGTCAAAGAACTTGAAAGCGCGAAAAAGGACGGATATGTCCGCGTGCGTGTTGACGGAATAATATATGACCTCAGCGAAAAAATCGAGCTCGACAAGAACAAAAAACACAATATAGAAATTGTGGTCGACAGACTCGTTGTAAAAGAGAGCATTCGAAGCAGACTTGCCGATTCAATCGAAACGGCAACAGGTCTTTCAAACGGTACTTTGCTCGTTGATGTGATAGGCGGCGAAGAGAAGCTTTATTCACTCGACTATGCCTGCCCGGAGCACGGAGTCAGCATTGAAGAGCTCGAACCGCGCATGTTCTCGTTCAACAACCCGTTCGGCGCCTGCCCGACCTGCTCCGGACTCAGCGTATTTATGAAACCCGATCCGAATCTTATCGTGCCGGATAAAAATCTTTCACTCAGGCAGGGCGCGATAAAGGCGAGCGGCTGGAACAATGCCGACGGCGGCACGATAGCGCAGATGTACATGGAGGGCATTGCAAATAAATACGGCTTTACTCTCGATACTCCGTTTAAAGATATCCCTGCGGACGGCGTTGACGCTATAATGTACGGCACAAAAGGTGAGAAGCTCAAGCTTACGCGCAGAAACGAATACGGCACAGGCTCATATATGACTGCGTTCGAGGGCATCTGCAATAACATTGAGCGCAGATATAAAGAAACCACAAGCGACTGGTCCCGTGCCGAGCTTGAACAGTGCATGTCAACGGTAAAATGTCCCGACTGCCACGGTGCAAGGCTCAGAAAAGAGTCGCTTTGCGTAACCGTCGGCGGAATAAATATAGACGAATTTGCAAATAAATCTATTGTCAAAGCCATAGAATTTCTTGATTCGCTCACCCTGACCGACCGCGAGCAGATGATAGCGAAGCTTATAGTCAAGGAGATAAAGGACAGGCTGACATTTTTGCGCAGCGTCGGGCTCGGTTATCTGACCCTTGCCCGCTCGTCTGCAAGCCTCTCCGGCGGCGAAAGCCAGAGAATACGCCTTGCAACTCAGATCGGCTCGTCGCTTGTCGGAGTTCTGTATATTCTCGACGAGCCGAGCATAGGACTTCATCAGCGCGACAACGAGAAGCTTCTCAACACTCTTCGCAACCTCAGGGACATAGGCAACACGCTTATAGTTGTCGAACACGACGAGGACACGATGCGCGCGGCGGACTACATCGTTGATGTCGGTCCCGGTGCAGGCATCCACGGCGGAAATATAGTCTGCACGGGCACTGCGGAAGATATAATGAACTGCAAGGAGTCGATAACCGGGCAGTATCTCAGCGGCCGCAAGAAGATTCCCGTTCCCGCAAAGCGCAGAAAAGGCAACGGCAAGAGCCTGAAAATAATCGGCGCGCGCGAAAACAATCTCAAAAATATAGATGTCGAAATCCCGCTCGGCGAGTTTGTGTGCATAACCGGCGTGTCTGGTTCGGGCAAATCGTCGCTTATAAACGAGATACTGTATAAACGCCTTGTTACCGAGCTCAACGGAGCGAAAAAAGTTGCGGGCGCGCATACGGATATTCTCGGAATCGACAATCTCGACAAGGTTATTGCAATAGACCAGTCCCCGATAGGGCGCACTCCGCGCTCGAATCCCGCGACATATACGGGCGTGTTCAATGATATTCGCGACCTTTTCGCGTCAACTGCCGAGGCAAAGGCGAGGGGATACAAAGCAAACAGATTCTCGTTCAATGTCAAAGGCGGACGCTGCGAAGCGTGCCAGGGCGACGGAATAGTAAAAATAGAGATGCACTTCCTCGCCGATATCTATGTGCCCTGCGACGTCTGCAAGGGCGCGAGATACAACCGCGAAACGCTCGAAGTCAAATATAAGGGCAAAAATATCTATGATGTGCTCGAAATGACCGTTGAAGAGGGGCTTGAGTTCTTCTCGAGCATACCGAAGATAAAGCGCAAATTGCAAACCCTCTACGATGTCGGTCTCGGCTATGTCAAAATCGGTCAGCCCGCAACTACACTTTCCGGCGGCGAGGCGCAGCGCGTCAAGCTTTCAACCGAGCTTTCGCGCCGCTCTACAGGAAAGACTGTTTATATCCTTGATGAGCCGACCACAGGGTTGCACACAGCCGACGTACACAAGCTTATCGAAGTGCTTCACAGGCTTGTTGACAACGGAAATTCAGTCATTGTTATCGAACACAACCTCGATGTCATAAAGACCGCCGACTGGATACTCGACCTCGGTCCCGAAGGCGGTGACGAGGGCGGCGAGATAATCGCACAAGGCACTCCCGAGCAGGTTGCTGCAACCGAAGGCTCATACACCGGACAATATCTCAAAAAGCTTCTGAACGATACGGAGGAATAACAGAATGATAACTTCACGAACCGTCAGTTCTCTTGAAAAGATTTTTCACGATTCCGAGCCGACCTGCGCGTCGCTCTCGGAGATGTCTATGCTCGGCAATGAGAGAGCATCATTTCAGCTCGCGTATTTCTCTGACGAGGACACACAGTGCGGGATATCCGTATCCGGCTGGAATCCCGAGAATATAAAAATATACAAAGTCGTTGAGATAAATTCAGATCTTCCGGCTTTTGAGGACTCGGATTTTTATTTTCTCAGGAAAACTCCCGGGCTCTATCCCGATATGCTTGTGCCTGTTGAAGACAATTCATTCTTCGCGGAGAGCGGACATTACGGCAGCTTGTGGATCGAACTCGACGCGTCCGGCGAATCGGCGGGCAGACATGATATTTTTATCACGGTTTCAAAAGGCAAAGAGACCGTCACAAATGTTATCACAGTCGATGTAATCAACGCAAAGCTTCCCGAACAGGCGCTTATGTGCACCATGTGGTTCCACTGTGACTGCCTTGCGACATATTATAAAGTCGATGTTTTCAGCGAAGAACATTGGAATATAATCGAAAACTATGTCAGAAATGCCGCGAATCACGGTGTTAATTTTATTTTAACTCCGCTTTTCACTCCGCCGCTTGATACCGAAGTCGGGGGAGAGAGACCGACCATTCAGCTTGTCGATGTCAAAAAGACAAAGGACGGCTACGAGTTCGGCTTCGATAGGCTCGACCGATGGATAGACATGTGCAGACGCTGCGGAATTAAATATTTCGAAATGTCGCATCTGTTCACCCAGTGGGGCGCAGAGCACGCGCCGAAGATAATTGCCGAAGTTGACGGAGAAAAAAAGCGCATCTTCGGCTGGGAGACCGATGCCGACGGCGAAGAATACCGCAACTTTCTGCGCCGTTTTGCCGCGGCTCTGACGGCGTTTATCGACGGAAAGGGTATAAGAAACTTCTGCCGCTTCCACGTGTCTGATGAGCCGTCATTGGAGCAGTATGAAGTATATAAAAAGCGCGCCGATCTGATAGCGGAGATATTCCCGGGCTTCAAAGTCATAGACGCGCTTTCGGATATTGAATTTTTTGACAAGGGCGCTGTGAAATATCCCATTCCGTCCGAAGATCATGTCGAAGACTTTATCGGCAAAGTCGATGAATTCTGGACATATTACTGCTGTGGTCAGCACAACAAGAATGTCCCGAACAGATTCTTCGCAATGCCGTCGGCGCGCAACCGTATTCTTGGTACGCTGCTTTATAAATATAATGCGACCGGATTCCTTCAGTGGGGCTATAACTACTGGTATTCACAGTTTTCAAAGCATGAGATAGACCCGTTTACCGTGACCGATGCCGGCAAGGCGTTCCCGTCCGGCGATGCGTTTGTTGTTTATCCCGGCGAAAACGGACAGCCGATTAACTCGCTCAGGTTTAAAGTGTTCTATGACGGACTCCAGGATCTTGCCGCGATGCGTCTGCTTGAAAGCCTTGTCGGGCGCGAAAAGGCGCTTGAAATCGTGGTTCAGGATAACGAACTCACATTCCAGAAGTATCCGCACGGCAGTAGCTATCTCCTGGCTCTCAGAGAGCGCGTGAACAAAGCTATAAAAGAGAATATATAAAAAATCACCGCGACCCGTAACAAGGGCGCGGTGATATATTTTTGTCTCTTATTCTTCTTCGGATTTTGCTTTTCTGTTCATAATGAACTCGTTTACCTTGTCGGACAACTCACCGTGCAGCTTATACTTCTTTGTGAAGATGATGAGCGAAAGCACAACAAAAATCGGCGGGATAATAAACATCATTGTGGAAATGGTGTTCTTTGTGAGCTCTGTCTGAACGGGAAGAGTCGCATCATAGTGGGAGAATTGAAGTCCGAGGGCTATGACTATCGACTGTATGGTATATGCGAGCTTCTGGAGGAATCCTTTCATCGAGAAAACGATGGACTCCGAGCGATAGCCGAGGCTGTATTCGCCGTAATCAACGATATCGGCAAGCATAACGGTCTGCGAAACGAAGATGCATCCTATGCCCATGCAGCCTATAAGCGCAAAAACAGCGAACGGGATGAACATCTTGGCGTTCGACGCGAGAAGCACGGGACCGAACAGGAACATTCCGAGATAGCCTATAACGGTCATGCACATCGCGCCCTGAATGACCTTGCGGCGTGTGAACTTCTTCGAAAGCACCGGGAGCAGGAACAGACCAAGAGCCTGACCTACGCCGCCGATTGCCGCGAAATAAGAGAGCAGCGATTTGTTGCCCATGACATTATCAAAGAAGTAGATGCCCATTGCGTTTGTTATGTACCAGCCGGTGTTGAAGAGCAGGGCAGTGAGCATGAAAACGAGCAGCTGATCGTTCGATTTGACGGTTTTGAAAGCCTTTGCGAGCGTGAACTTCTCTTTCGGCGGCACTGAACCGCGCTCTCTTGTGGTGGTGACAGTGATAAACGCGCCGATAATAAGCACGATACCGGCTATCATAGCCCAGCGGCTGTAGCCGACGGAATCGTTGCCCTTGCCGAGCATCGCGACCATCTGAACGGTGAACACGCTGACTATTATCTGACCGAAGCCCGAGAAAAATCTCGGAATAGCGGAGACGACATTTCTCTTCTGCGGGTCGCTCGTCAACGCGGGAACCATCGACCAGTAGGGGATATCTATCATTGTGTTTGTCATGCCCCAGAGGACATACATAACAGCGGCATAGATATAGAGCTTTATGTTTATGAAATCACTGCTGACCTCAAATCCGGGATTGGTGAAGAGGAAAGTCAGCGCGACCGCATTGAGCACGGCGCCGCACATTATCCACGGGCGGAACTTGCCGAACTTAGATTTCGTGTTGTCGACGATCGTGCCCATCATCGGGTCGTTGATGCCGTCCCATATACGCGCAAGTGTCGGCACGATAAGCAGGAAAGTTGCATTGAGCAGAAGAACATCGGTTAAATACTTTGTAAGGAACGAGTTGAACAGACCGTAGCTCAGATCCATTCCGATAGCGCCCACGCCGAAACCGAGGTATCCGAATATCCATGATATCCCGCCGGAGCTGCGCTTGGCTTTTTTCTCTTTCATTGATTCACATCCTCATAAAGGTTATAAGATAATATTAATTCAAACTAAAGCTTCCGTCAAGCCGAAAAAGACAAAATGAATTGAAAAATCGCGGTTTTGATGGTAATATATAGTCAGAACCTAAAAGGAGAACGCTGTATGCAAGCTATAGACGAAAGACTTCGAGAATATATAGCTGACAAAATAATTCTGAAAGTGCTTTAAATGAGCTTTTCAACAAATACTATGAAAGCGAAAGGGGAACGGAATAATGCTCAGATTCAACTCCGACCATAAATTCAAGATAATGCAGATAGCCGATACTCAGGAGATTCCTGCCGTGTCGCCCGACACGCTGAGTCTCATAAACAATGCGCTTGACCGCGAAAAGCCCGACCTTGTTATTTTCACGGGCGATCAGATAAAAGGCTATTCAAAAAAATTCAAAAAAGATCCTGCAATAATTGAGAGCACCATAGATACTCTCGTTGAGCCGATTGCAAAGAGAAACATTCCGTTTATGGTTACCTACGGCAACCACGACGCGCAGTGCGGCGTCGATAATCGCGGCCAGTACAAGTTCTACGCGAAGTACGACAACTTTATAAGCGGCGATCTCAGAAATTCCGACGATGTCGGAACGGCTGATATTCAAATATATTCGAGCACCGAAGACAAGCCTGTGTTTGAGTTATATATAATCGACTCCCACGGCAAGGCAAAGGACGGCGCGGGATATGCGCCCGTCGACAAAGAGCAAATAGAATGGTATATCTCGCGCCGCGAACAGCTCAAGGCCGAAAACGGAGACTATCTGCCGTCGCTCGTGTTTCAGCACATCCCCGTGCCGGAGTTTTTCGATGTAATAAAGAAAGTGCCCAAGGGCACAAAGGGCGCAGTCCCGGCATACGGAGCGCATGAAAATGAGTATTTTGTGCTCAATGATGAAACTATCGCCGAAGGCGGATTCATGCTTGAATCGCCCGCTTCTCCCGATGTAAACACCGGCGAATTTGAGGCGATGAGCGAAAAGGGTGATGTCCTCGGCATATATGTCGGTCACGACCACAACAACAGCTTTGTCGTGAAATACAAAGGCGTTGATCTCGGATATACTCAGGGCGCGGGATTCAATGTGTACGGCCCCGGCGAAAACAGGGGAGTGCGAATCTTTGAGCTCGACGAGACTGCACCTCGCGAATACAAAACCCATACCGCGACATTCAAAGAACTTTGCGGAACAAAGATAAAGACCCCGGTCAAAGAGTTTATCTATAAGCACGCGCCGACCAGCCCGCGTGCCGTCAAACCGATACTCATAAAGGTCGGTATCGGCATTGCCGCAATTGCAGCTGTTTACGCCGCATATAAGTTCTTCACAGGGTTCAATATCTAAACAAAAAACAGCACCGCATTGAAAAATCATGCGGTGCTGTTTATTTATTTTATAAACGAGAACATATGAATTATGTTCATGTCTTCCTGCATATCAAGTCCGTGGCTTCCCGCGCCTCCGTCTATCTCATGGCAGCCGTGATCGGGGCAGAAGCCCAGCAGAGTTTTATGCCCGCTCCACTTCGCTTTTATAGCGTCGTGTATCTCCGAAAATACGGCTATATTCGCCTTGAGCGCATCTATCGACTCTTTACCCTCCGGCGCCCAGCGGTGCATCGTGCCGTCATAGTTGCCGTTATAGAGCGTGATGAAATCGTATTCATCTGAATCTATCAGCTCAAGCGCTTTTGCGTTGCATTCTTCAACGGACGGATATATGTAGTAATCAATGTTACGCTCAAGGAAGATTTTTGAAATACTGTCGCCCTCGGTCGAGACGATTGCGCAGCGTTTGCCTGCGTCGGCGAGAACATCAAAAGCCGTCGCTATTTTAAGAACCGGCTTTTCGTATTTCATTATACCGTGAACCTCCGGCATAACGCCCGAATACATCGAAGCGAAGCAGACCGGAGTCACGCTCGGCATAACCGAGAGTACGGGGAGCTGAATCTGAGTTCTGAGTATCGCATTTTTGAACAATTCCGTATATTTCTGAAACAGCCACAGTGCGATAGCGTCGGGGTTATATATAAACACTCTGTCTGCTCCGCCTTCGCCGAGCTCGGCAAAGAGTTTGTCGAGCACTATGTCGCACGGGGCATCTGCACCGTCGGGAGCATCGATGCCCAAAGCGCGCGTAAATGTGGCGGCGGAACGTGTCAGCCTTATTGAATCATAGAGTTCACTCATTGTTTTCATTCTCCTTGATTAGATTATTTATATCCGATATCTCCGGCATTGAGAGCAGTGCTCCCTTTTTGCAGGTCACAAGAGATGCGGCAGCGTTTGCGAAAACAAGCATATTCCTGAGTTCAGATTCTTTAACCTCTTTGCTGCCGTTATTCAAAAACCAGTCTATACAGCAAGCGCAGAAAGTATCGCCCGCTCCGGTTGTGTCTATCGTCTTTACATTGAGAAAAGTCGGCGCTTCGGCATAAATATTTTTATAATATGCGCGGCTTCCGTTACGCCCGGCAGTCACAGTCAGCAATGCCACATTCTGGTAGCGCGTTTTGAATATCTCAACCGCTTTATTTATTTCATTACAGCCGGTCAGAAAACGCAATTCGTCAATCTCGATTTTTACAATATCGCTCACCGAACAGCCGTAATCTATTTTTTGCTTCGCCCTGTCCATGCTGTCCCAGAGCGGAGGACGGAGATTGGGGTCGAACGACAACAGCAAGCCCGAATCTTTCGCTGTCTCAATAGCTTTTACCGTTGCCTTTTCAACGACATCGTGTGTCATCGAGAGCGTTCCGAAGTGAAGAACGCGGCTCTGCTTTATGATATCTACATTGACTTCATCTTCGCGCAGCATCATATCCGCACCGGGGGCACGGTAAAAAGAAAAGTTTCTGTCGCCGTATTCATCCGTCTCAACAAAAGCGAGCGTTGTGCGGACATTCTCGTCGAACACGAGCCCGCCGATATCCGTGCCGCTGCTCTCGACAATATTTTTGAGCTTCTTGCCGAAGATATCGTCTCCGACTTTGCCTATAAACGCTGTGCTCCTGCCGAGCTTGTTGAGCATCGCCAGAACATTGCACGGCGCGCCGCCGGGATTCGCCTCAAAAATCGGCGAGCCGATATCAGACACCCCCGACTGCGCCATATCTATGAGCAGTTCGCCTATCGCGGTGACATCAAACATTTTATGCTGCCTTCTTTCGTGTTTTGCATTTCTTTGCGGCGGTTCTGACGCCGTTTATAGCCATTCCGAGCAGGGGTGAAATAACAAGTGTGACAATTAAAATCACAAACTGATTTTCAATCTCAAAATATTTCGGAATTATCGATTGCAGACGCTGATGCAGCAAATAAAGTTCGAGACTGTATTTGCCCAAAAAGTTAAACGGGAAAGTAATAACTTTTTCAAGCTTCGGCAGTTTTTTATTGAGCGCCGAAAGTCCGAGAGAGACAAGCAGGCAGAATGACGGCATCATCAGCAGCGCGGGATAGCAGTTAAGCCCGTTTTTTATATATTCCGGCTCCTTGACGCATCCGTTGAGATAATAGGCGAGAAAAGTTCCGAGTATAAATGCCGCGATATTGAGTATCAACGATGTTTTAGTAACCTTTTTATCTTGCGCAGCAAGCCTTCCCGTATGTATTCCGAGCAGGAAAACAGAGAGCCTTACAGCCGTTCCCCAAAGATAGATCAAATCGTTATAGTACATTATAACGCAAAGCGGAACAGAAAGAGACATACACGCTACAGTATATATTATCTGCTTTTTGCCGCCGAGCTTTTTATAGAAAAACAGAAACAGTGGAGTTATCAGATAAAAAGCCAGCTGAGTCGGGATATACCAATCAAATCGCGCGTGCCGCGTCCAATATCCGATGCCGGATATATAATAGAAGAAGTCAAGTGCGCTCGCTCTGTCGAGCCTCAGCAGACAATATGAAGCGCAGGCGACTATAATATAGGCGGGCAGAATGCGAACAAGACGCGCCTTATAAAACCTGAGCACATTCGGTCTTTTAGTCAGCGAATAATATACTCCGAGCCCGGAGAGAAAAAGAAAAATATCGACTCCGTAAAAGCCGATTCTGTGAATGAACCAGCCGACTTCGGTGGCGAATTTCAGCGGTATGTGAAAATACATTACCCACAGTATGGCAAAGCCCATCAAAAAGCCGCGATATTTGCTAAGTGCTTTGTAAGTCAAATTATACACTCCTTGTATATTTTTTCAATATGGTAACATAAATCGACAATAATTTCAATATAAAATGAATTAGTTCTGCTTTTTCTCTTTTATTTTTTTGTTTAATGTGATAAAATTTTGTTGTTTAAAAAGACAAGAAGGAGTGCTGTATGAAAACTGAAAAAATAAGAGGGTCGATACTCGGCGGCAAGACATCGCTCGGTATCGAACTTGGCTCGACGAGAATCAAGGGTATACTTGTTGACGAAAACAACGAAGTCATCGCGGCGGGCGGCTATTCATGGGAAAATAAGCTCGAAAACGGCATCTGGACATATCATCTCAACGATGTTTGGACAGGTATGCGCGAATGCTACAGAACGCTTGCCGATGATGTAAAAGAAAAATATGATATCGAACTGACTTCTGTCGGCGCAATGGGTATTTCCGGCATGATGCACGGATATCTTGTGTTCGACAAAGAGGGCAGACAGTTAGCTGATTTCAGAACATGGCGAAACACCGTCACCGAGCGCTCGGCAGCTGAGCTTTCCGAGCTTTTCGGGTTCAATATTCCTCAGCGCTGGAGCATAGCTCACCTTGACCGCGCCATACTCAATGGCGAGGATCATATCAAAAACATCGACTTTATGACAACGCTCGCGGGCTATGTACACTGGATGCTGACGGGAGATAAGGTAATCGGCATCGGCGAAGCATCCGGTATGTTCCCGATAAACAGCGAAACTCACGATTTCGATGAAACGATGATAAAGAAGTTCGATTCGAGAGTCGCAGACAAAAATCTTCCTTGGAAGCTGCGCGACATATTGCCGACAGTACACTGCGCCGGAGATTTTGCCGGCAAGCTTACGGAAGAGGGTGCAAAGCTCCTTGATCCGACAGGAAAGCTCAAACCCGGTATTCCGTTCTGCCCGCCAGAGGGCGACGCAGGCACCGGCATGGTGGCAACGAACAGCGTTGCTCAAAGAACAGGCAATGTTTCAGCGGGAACATCGATATTCGCAATGATAGTCCTCGAGAAGCTGCTTTCAAAAGTGTATCCCGAGATAGACATGGTAACAACGCCGGACGGCAGTCCCGTTGCGATGGTGCACTGCAACAACTGCACGACCGATCTCGATTCGTGGATAGGTCTGCTCAAAGAGACCGTTGAACTGATGAGTGGGAGCGTTGACGTGCCGAAGCTCTACGACGCGTTCTATAACAAAGCTCTCGAGGGTGCTCCGGACTGCGGAGGACTGCTCTCCTATAACTATTATTCCGGCGAGCACACAACGGGATTTGAAGCCGGCAGACCGCTTTTCACAAAGCTTCCGGACAGCAAGATGGATCTTGCAAACTTTGCCCGTGCAATACTCTTCTCATCCATGGCAACTTTAAAATTCGGCATGAACATACTGACCGAAAAAGAATTTGTCCGTGTTGACAGACTTCTCGGACACGGCGGACTGTTTAAAACTCCCGGAGTCGGTCAGAAGCTCATGGCTGCCGTGCTCGAAACTCCCGTCGCCGTTATGTCGACGGCAGGCGAGGGCGGCGCGTGGGGAATCGCTCTGCTTGCATCATATATGAAGAACCGTGCAGACGGCGAATCGCTTGACGGCTTCCTCGATTCAAAAGTATTCGGCAATATGCTCGGAGACAGCATAGCTCCCGACGCTGAAGACGCCGAGGGATTCAAAAAATATATGGAGCGCTACAGAGCGGGTCTCACTATAGAACGCGCGGCAGTAGACAACCTGAACTGAATATATTTTTCAGCCCTGTGCTTTCAAAAGTGCAGGGCTTTTTTATTTTTTCACCCTTTGATTTGACAAAAAAGACCTCGGCGGCGGCTTATAATTGAGTTATACCGTTTCGGGAGGTGCGCGATGAGCAATGTTATATATGTCGATATACTGCTGATGATAAATCTGCTCGTCAACTTTCTGATGCTGTCAGCGGCAGGTCTTTTGGTAAAAACTCCGACGCGCAGTTGGCGTATTTTTCTCTCCGCCGCAATAGGAGCGGCTTATTCACTTATAATCTTTCTGCCCGATATGAATCTGTTCTTTTCGATAGCTTTGCGAGTTATCTGCTTTGCAGCGATGCTTTTCACTGCGTTCTCTATACGCTCGTTTAAAGATTTTCTCAGAGCGGGCGGCGGCTTTCTTATGGCGAACTTCGCCTTTGCGGGAATCACGCTCGCCATATGGCTGATATTCAAGCCCGACGGACTTACATATAAAAACGGCGCGGTATATTTTGATATCAGCGCAGTGACACTGTTATTGACCTCTGCCGCCTGCTATGCCGTTATACGGCTCATATCCTATTTTATGCGCCGTAACGCGCCTGACAGCCACACGGCAACAGTAAGAATAAATTATCGCGGAAAAGAAGCCGAATGCGCCGCTCTCATAGATACGGGCAGCTCGCTGAAAGAGCCGTTTTCTTCATATCCTGCGATAGTATTTGAGTACGGCGCGATAGCTTCTGTTCTACCGGATGAAATAAAAGAACTCGTTCGCAGGGAGATAAAAGAAGACGAGGCATATGCCTGCCGCGGAGTAAGATTTATAAGCTTCAGGTCGGTCGGCGGGAGCGGGCTTCTTCCGGCAATAAAAATTGACAAAGCAACAGTAAAAACCGCCAAGGGCATTTTTGTATGCAGCGAGACTTATGCCGCGATATATAACAATTCGCTGTCCGGCGGCGAATATTCGGCGCTCATAGGAAATAATTTCTTTGACAGAGCGGAAAGGGGAGGCACAAAAAATGAAAAATCTGAAAGCGGTAATACAAAAACTGATAAACCGTTTTCTCAACCGCAGAGACCGTGGCGAGGTACACTACATAAACGGCTACGAAATACTGCCCGCCCCGCTGAAAAAAGATGAGGAGCGGGAGATATTTGAGCGCATCGAAGCGGGCGATGAATCCGCGCGCGAGCCGCTAATAGTACACAATCTCAGGCTCGTGGTCTATATAGCGAGGAAGTTTGAAAACTCCGGAGTAGGAATAGAAGATCTCATATCAATAGGCACCATCGGATTGATAAAAGCCGTCAACACATTCAGACCGTCAAAGAACATAAAGCTCGCGACATATGCCTCGCGATGCATCGAAAACGAGATACTCATGTTCCTGCGCAAGACAAATAATATAAGAAACGAGATTTCGCTCGACGAACCGCTGAATGTGGATTGGGACGGGAACGAACTGCTTCTGTCCGATATTCTCGGCAGCGAGCCGGATACGGTAAATCGCGGCATAGAGGCGGAGGACGAAAAAAGTCTGCTTTTGCGTACCGTTGATGCCCTTGCCGACCGCGACAAGCTTATAATGCGGATGCGATTCGGACTCGGCGGCGGAAAAGAATATACGCAAAAGGAAGTCGCGGATATGCTCGGCATATCGCAGAGCTACATATCAAGGCTCGAAAAAAGGATTATTGAACGCCTGAAAAGAGAAATGAACGTCGTGTGATTCGACGCACCCTCAGCGGCATATAATGCCGTTGGGGGTGATTTTTTTGAACTGCTGCGTGACAGATCTGAGAAACAAGCAGGTTATAAATCAAAGGGACGGGAATATACTCGGTCCCGTGTCGGATATTGAAGTTGACACCTGCTCGGGAAAAGTAGTTGCAATTATCGTATTCGGCAGGCCGAAATGTATGGGGTTGCTCGGACGGTGCGACGATATAAGAATATGCTGGGAAGACATAAAAGTTATAGGCGAAGATGCCGTGCTCGTGTGCTACAATCAGCAGGCATGCTGTGCGCCGCCGAGAAAAGGCGGGAGATTCTGCGACATATTCAATTCTTTTTGAAATAACTTGACAAATACTGCTTTTTATTGTATCATATTACTGCACTTTATCAGATAAAAGCTTTAAAGCGCAAAACAAAGAAAAGCAGAGGAAGAAAAAATGGAGAACACCACCGTTTGGATAACTATCGCGGTATATGTTGCGGTTATGATAATAATCGGCATTGTATCGGGACGAAAAGCAAAGAGCATAGCCGATTTGACAGTCGGCGGACGAAACGCCGGAGCGTGGCTTTCGGCGCTTTCTTACGGTACGGCGTATTTTTCGGCAGTTATGTTTGTCGGCTACGCCGGCGGCACGGGACTCAACTACGGCCTTTGGGGTATCGCCGCAGGAATAGGCAACGCCGTGTTCGGCTCGTGGCTCGCCTGGCGTGTGCTCGCCAGAAGAACACGCGATGTTTCAGACAGGCTCAAAATAAAAACTATGCCTCAGTTCTTTGAACTGAGATACAACAGCCGCGCCATGAAAATATTTGCCTGCATGGTTATATTTATTTTCATGATCCCGTATTCGGCGTCGGTCTATAAAGGCCTCGCGTCGGTTGCCGATGTTCTGCTTGGAATAGACGACAAAATATGCATGATAATTATCGCTGTCCTCGCCGCAGTTCTTCTGCTGCTCGGCGGATATCTTGTTCAGGCGCGCGCGGACTTTGTTCAGGGCATCGTTATGATGTTCGGCATAACTCTTCTCATAATCTTTGTCATACGCTGCGACAGAGTAGGCGGTATAGAAGGTCTCAGAGAATATGCCAACTCGGCAGAGGGGCTTCCGAAGCTCGGACTCAAATCCGCAACCTCGCTCATCGCAACCGTTCTCATGACCAGCTTCGGCACATGGGGACTGCCGCAGATGATACAGAAATATTTCGGCATAAAAGACGACAAGCAGGCAAAGCGCGGCATTATAATATCCACATTTTTTGCTCTTCTCGTTGCCGGCGGCGGATATTTTATAGGCTCGCTCTGCCACAGATTCTTCACCGCCGACGAGATAGCATCATTTAAAAAGCCGGTTCAGGACTATGTCGTTCCGAATATGCTCAAGGTCGCGAATCTTCCGAATATACTGCTCGGAATCGTCCTTGTCCTGCTCATAGCAGCGTCGGTTTCAACTCTTTGCTCCATAACGCTCACTGCGAGCTCGACATTCTCCATGGACTTTGTAAAGAGCGTGCTCAAGCCCGGAATGAAAGAGAAGAAAGTAACTGTTCTCACAAAAGTTCTCTGCGTTGTGTTTATTCTCTGCTCCTATGTTGTTGCAAATACAGATACGCCCATTCTTGATATGATGAGCTACTCCTGGGGTATAATTTCCGGCTCGTTCCTTGCGCCCTATGTCGTTGCGCTGTTCTGGAAGCGTATGAACAAACACGGTGCTTGGGCTGCGATGATAGGCGGTTTCTCTGTCGCGATAGTTCCTGCGATATGCAAACTGCTTGTTGAGTTCGGGGTCAACAACAGCACGGCATCAGTGCTTGCGGGATTCGGACCGCTTTTCGCCTGCATAGCGATGCTACTTTCGCTCGCACTCTGCTTCATTGTCAGCGCAATAACAGCAAAAGACGACAAGAATGTTACCGAATTATTTTATAACGGTATTGTCGAAAAAGAGTAACAGTGGTATAATTTATAGATGATTTCCGAATACCCTGTCGAAGTATAAAAGAGGGAGACTTCAAGATGTTTTTTCAAAAGGAAATTGAAACAATGAAGCGCAGCGAGCTGGAAGCGCTGCAGCTCGAAAGACTGAAATGGACGGTTGATTACTGCTACAAAAATGTGCCGTTCTACACAAAGAAGCTTGATGAAGCGGGCATTTCCGCGGACAAGATCAAGAGCCTGAGCGATATCAAATACATACCGCCGACTACAAAGGCCGATTTGCGCGACAACTATCCGTTTGGTCTGTTTGCAAGACCGATGAAAGAGATGGTGCGCATCCACGCTTCGTCCGGCACAACGGGCAAGCCCACAGTTGTCGGATATACGAAGCACGACCTTGATCTGTGGTCGGACTGCGTTGCCCGTCTTGCCGCCGCGGCAGGCGCTACCGACGAAGATATCGTTCAGATATCTTTCGGCTACGGCATGTTCACGGGTGCTCTGGGTCTTCATTACGGACTCGAAAAGCTCGGCGCGACGGTCGTTCCCAATTCGAGCGGAAACACCGAAAAGGCACTGATGTATATGCGCGATTTCGGCACCACCGCGCTCGTTGCAACTCCGTCATACGCACTTTATATGTGCGAAACGGCAAAAGAGCTCGACTATCCGATGAGCGACTACAAGCTTCGCCTCGGTCTGTTCGGCTCGGAGGGCTGTACGCCCGAGATGAGAACTCAGATTGAAAAGGGTTGGGGACTGTTCGCCACCGACAACTACGGCATGAGCGAGCTTATGGGTCCCGGCGTTTCCGGCGAATGTGAGGAGCGCGACGGACTGCATTTCTGCGAAGACTATTTCTATCCCGAAATAGTCGACCCCGAAACGCTCGAACCTCTTGCCGAGGGAGAGACAGGCGAACTGCTTGTGACTACGCTGACAAAAGAGGGACTTCCTCTGCTCAGATACAGAACCCGCGACATCACAAGGCTCAACTATTCTCCCTGCAAATGCGGAAGAACAGGTGTCAGGATGGACAAGGTCAAGGGCAGAAGCGACGATATGCTCAAAATTCGCGGCGTAAATGTGTTCCCGTCGCAGATTGAAAGCGTGCTTATCGGCACGGAACAGATTGGCGCAAACTATCAGCTGGTTGTCCGCCGCGAGGGATTTTCGGATACACTTGAAGTCCGCGTTGAGCTTGTTGACGCATCTCTGCTTGAGAGCTACGGCGAAATTGAGCGGCTTCAGAAGAAGATAATGCACAATCTCCAGACCACTCTGGGTATCCAGTGCAAGGTCAGCCTGCTTGAGCCCAAGACGCTCGAAAGATTTGTCGGCAAGGCGCACAGAGTTGTTGATTTGAGAAACGAGAAGAAATAAATCCGGAGGCAAAAAATGAGAAAGTTACTTTTAGGAAACGAGGCCGTCGCAAGAGGCCTTTACGAAGCCGGATGCCGTGTGGCATCGAGCTATCCCGGCACCCCGAGCACCGAGGTAACGGAGAGCGCGGCTAAATATGATGAGATATACTGCGAATGGGCGCCGAACGAAAAAGTCGCTATGGAGACCGCAGGCGGTGCCGCCATAGCCGGAGCGCGTTCTTTCTGCGGCATGAAGCATGTCGGACTGAATGTTGCCGCCGACCCGCTGTTCACGCTTTCTTATACGGGCGTAAACGCCGGTATGGTCATAGTCGTTGCGGACGATCCCGGTATGCATTCATCGCAGAATGAGCAGGATTCGCGCAACTATGCAAAGGCATCAAAGATACCGATGCTCGAGCCCGCGGATTCTCAGGAATGCCTCGCTTTCACGAAGCTCGCATATGATATCTCCGAGCGTTACGACACCCCGGTTATAATCAGACTCACTACGAGAATCTCTCATTCCCGCAGCCTTGTTGAGATAGGGGAGAGAGTCGACAACGGACTCAAAGAGTATGTCAAGGACACGCAGAAATATGTCATGATGCCTGCTATGGCGAAAAAGAAGCATGTCATAGTTGAAGAGAGAACAAAGGCTCTCGAAGCATGGGGCGACAGTGAAGCTGTTGACCTCGGCGTCAACAAGATTGAATATAACGACAAAAAAATCGGCATAATCGCCGGCGGCATCGCCTATCAGTATGCTAAAGAGGCTCTCGGCGATAAAGCGTCTTATCTCAAGATAGGCTGCCTCTATCCGCTGCCCGAAAAGATAATCCGTGACTTTGCGGCAGAATGCGAGAAAGTCTATGTCATTGAGGAGCTTGACTCTTACATAGAAGATCACTGCCGCAAGCTCGGAATAAACGTTATCGGCAAGGAGCAGTTCACGCTTCTCGGCGAGTATTCGCAGAGCATGATAAAGAAAGTTATCCTCGGCGAAGAGAACGCTTATCTCAAGGCCGATATAAACGTTCCCGCGCGTCCGCCCGTACTTTGCGCCGGATGTCCGCACAGAGGTCTGTTCTATGCTCTCAAGAAGCTCAAAGTCAATGTCAGCGGCGATATCGGCTGCTATACGCTCGGCTCGATGGCTCCTCTCGGCATGATGGACACCTGCATCTGCATGGGCGCATCCGTCTCTGCGCTCCACGGCATGAACAAGGCTGACGAAGCCGGCAGTCACAAGCGCGTGGCAGTTATAGGCGATTCTACATTTATCCATTCCGGTGTTACGGGTCTTATAAACATCGCATATAACCAAAGTAATTCGGTCGTTATCGTCCTCGATAACAGCATCACCGGCATGACCGGACATCAGCAGAATCCGACTACCGGACTTACAATAAAGGGTGACCCGACAACGGCAGTCAGCCTTGAAGCTCTCGCTCACGCAGTCGGAATAAACCGCGTCGTTGTCGTTGATCCTTATGACCTCGCCGCAACGGAAAAAGCAATAAAAGAAGAGCTTGAAGCGGACGAGCCCTCGGTAGTCATATCCCGCCGTCCCTGCGTACTTCTCAAATATGTTAAGACCAAGCCACCCGTCAAAGTCAACACCGACAAGTGCGCCTCCTGCAAGATGTGCATGAAGATCGGCTGCCCCGCGATAAGCA
>CAVAWW010000028.1:0-25005 GCA_963592475.1 bacterium | reverse complement strand
TCTTCTTGCCTGGAGCGCGTCGGATATCTCCTGCTTCTTCTTGCCGACGATATCGTATTTGAATATCGGGATAGCGGAGAGCAGGGAGAGAATACCGGGGACAACGGCGTAGGCGAAGAACACGATGTCCTTTGTCTTTGTCGCGAATCCGGCGGCGGTGCCTGCGGCGATCTCGCGCACGGTGTCCGAATAGCCGGAGACCTGAACGAACACGAGGCCGAGTGCCGTGCCGAGCGCAAGGCAGATTTTGATAGTCAGCGTGAGCACCGAATACGCTGTGCCCTCCATGCGCTTGCCGGTCTCGTACTCATAGTAGTCAACGCAGTCGGCGGTCATTATCATGGGCATGAGGTTGACGGACGCAAACTGAAGACCCATGAGGAACAGCGAGAAGTAGAAGAGGATGGTGAGCACCATGTTGTCCGGGTTTGTGAACCAGAAGTGGGCTATCACGAACGAGAGCACGGATGCGATGAAGCCGTAGACTGAAAGACCGATAAAGACCTTTTTCTCGTCGAGCTTCTTTATGAGGAACGGGCAGGCTGCCATGCTTATCATCGTGCCGATGGCGGTCGAGATGCCGAGGACTGCAACAAGGTTCTGTGAGCCGAGAAGAATGTTCGCCGCCTGAACCTGAATTCCCATTGCCATCTGGCGTCCGAAGCCGAGGAAATACGAGATTATGACGAGCATGAAAGGCTTATTCGACTTGAGCGCGCCCATCATGTCCTTGAAAGATATCTTGTCGCCCGCGGTGTAGGGGACACGCTCTTTGTTGAGAAGCGGGATAAGCCCGAACAGCACGCAGCCGAAAACGGCGGTGAGCACGGCGGTGAACAGATACTCGTTCGCTATCATGGGCAGGTCGGTCTCGCCGCTCTTGACGAGCACCTTGGAGCCGCCCGGGATTATAAGGCAGGCGATTGGCACTATCACGACGCAGGCGGAGAAGCCTATCTGCTTGAATGTGTTCGAGATGGAGACGACATTCGTGCGCTCCGTCGGGTCGGGAGTGAGGACAGATGCGATGCCCTGCGAGGGTACGTCGCCGAGGGTCATCGCGAAGCTCCAGAGGAGATAGGTCGCGAAGATCCATATGTAAGTTGCCGCTTTGTTCGTCTTGAACGGCACGTCGATGAACACGACCGCGGACATGACGAGCAGGGGCAGGATCGATTTTGCGATCATCGATTTGAACTTGCCGTTTTTGCTCTTCGAGCGGTCGATCATATTGCCGACGAACGGATCGAAAACCGCGGAGAGAATCTTCGCCACGAGCACGAGAATACCGACAACTGCGATATCCGCGCCGAGAATCGAAGCGTCAAACTCCGCCTGATATGAATTCAGGAGTCCGACTATCGCCTGGAAGCCGAAAAGACCGAGCGAATAGGCGGCGATTTCCTTGAAGTTCATATACTTTCCTTTTGATGAACTCATTGTTATTCCCCTTTCGGTAAGCCCCGAATCGTTCTTTGCCACAGATTCAAGGCTTTACTGTACTAAATTGATTTTATTATAAACTGTGAATTTGCCCGTGTCAATATGGATGCTGTAATTTTTGCCGACAGATTAGCTTTTCTGTTGCGCGCCGGTGCGCCGTTCGGCTTGACACTTGTCTTTATTAAATGTATAATTTACCATGAGTTAATATAACAGCAGGAGGATGAAATCAATGATTTCAAAGAAACTTTTCGGCACTCTTTCCGACGGCAGAGAGGTCGATATATACGAGCTCAAGAACGCAAACGGCGTCAGCGCGTCCATTATTACATACGGCGCAACCTGGCAGTCGCTTTTTGCGCCCGACAGAGACGGCAATTTCGAGGATGTTCTCATCGGCTTTGACGATCTCAAGGGTCATGTCGAGCGCTCGGACTATCAGGGTCAGATCGTCGGCAGATATGCGAACCGTATCTGCGGCGGACATTTTACCGTTAACGGCAAAGAAATTGATGTCATAAAGAACGAGAACGGCAAGACCTGCCTGCACGGCGGCGGCGAGTTTTCACACGCTGTCTGGGCGGCAAAAGTCGAGGGCAAGAGCCTTGTTCTCGAATATAAGAGCGACGAGGGCTCGAACGGATTCCCCGGCGAGATGAGCGCAAAGGTGACTTATACTCTTGATGACGGCAACGAGCTTTCGATTGCATATGAGGCTGTCTGCACCGAGGACACGCCGATAAACATGACGAACCATGCTTATTTCAATCTCGGCTCGTATAAGCGTCCGAACGTGCTCTCTCAGGAGCTTCGCCTGTCCGCGTCGCGCTACACTCCCATTGATGAGGACAGCATACCGACCGGCGAGATAAGAGATGTCACCGGCACGGCATTCGATTTCAGACAGATGAAAGCTATCGGCAGGGATATAGATCAGGACGACGAGCAGCTCATTATCGGATGCAGCGGCTACGACCACAATTTCTGCATCGATGAGGGCACGCATGGCGCGTTCGCGACTGCATATGACCCCGAGAGCGGGCGCGTTATGGAAGTTACTACGGATATGCCCGGCGTTCAGCTCTACACCGGCAACTTCCTCGACAAGATACCCGGCAAGGGCGGCACGCTGATGAACAAATATGCCGGCTTCTGCCTTGAGACTCAGTTCTATCCCGACTCTCCGAATCAGCCGAACTTCCCGTCCTGCATTTTCAAGGCGGGCGAAAAGTTCGAAAGCCGCACAAGCTTCAAATTCTCGGTAAAATAAATTTTTTCAGAGGCGTGTTTATGAATTCAACGGGTGCGCGGGCGCTGATAGATGTGCTGCTCGAACAGGGAGTCGATACGGTTTTCGGTTATCCCGGCAGTGCGGTGCTCGATATCTACGATGAACTTTACAAATGCGATAAAATTCGCCATATACTCACCTGCCACGAGCAGGCGGCGGCTCACGCGGCGGACGGTTACGCCCGCGCGACGGGCAGAACGGGAGTCGTTATTGCAACCTCGGGACCCGGTGCCACCAATCTCGTGACGGGCATCGCCGCAGCATACATGGATTCGAGCCCCGTTGTTGCGATAACGGGTAACGTCAAGACCTCGCTCCTCGGCAGCGACTCGTTTCAGGAGGTCGATATCGCGGGCGTTACGATGCCGGTGACGAAATATTCGTTTATCGCGTCGGGCGAGCGCGGAGTGGCGCAGGATGTCCGCGAGGCGTTCTCGATAGCGCAGTCCGGCAGAAAAGGTCCGGTTTTAGTTGATATCCCGGCAGATATCGCGGCTCAGAGCGAGGAATATGAACACGCACCGAAGAGCGAGCCCGCCCCGGCAAAAGAACCGGAGAAAGCCGAGCTCGAACGCGCGGCGCAGATGATAGAAAAAGCCAAAAGACCGCTTATCTATGTCGGCGGCGGGGCGATAAGCTCCGGTGCGTCGGACGCGCTGAAAACATTTGCTCAGAAACTGCATATCCCCGTCGCGTGTTCTATGATGGGGCTCGGCGCTTATCCGTGCTCGGCGGGGCTGTTTTTGGGGCTCGTCGGCATGCACGGAAACCCGGCGGCAAATATGGCGGCGTTAAACTGCGATTTACTCATTGCCGCGGGCGCAAGATTTTCAAACCGCGTCGCCGCGAGCAAAGAGAGCTTCGCCCCGAAGGCGAAGATAATACATATTGATATAGACGCGGCGGAGTTCGACAAAAATATAATTTCCGACGCCCACATTCTCGGCGACCTCGGAAAGACGCTCGAAAAGCTCAGCACTATGCTGCCGCCCGGCGAGAATTCCGAGTGGCTCGGCGAGATAGCCGAGTTCAAAAGGCGGATTCCGCGCCCGAAGCCCTATGCTCCGTACACGGTTCTGCACACTCTGAGCGAGCTGACGAAGGGCGAAGCGAATATAGTGACCGATGTCGGTCAGAATCAGATGTGGACGGCGCAATACTATGACTTTGAACGCCCGCGTTCGCTGATAACCTCGGGCGGACTGGGTGCTATGGGCTTCGGCATGGGTGCGGCGATAGGCGCGGCACTCGGCAAGCCGGAGCGAAAGACCGTTTTGATAACCGGGGACGGCGGATTCCATATGAGCCTGAGCGAGCTGGCAACGCTCAGCAGATATAATATCCCCGTCGTTGTTATAGTTATGAACAACGGCGTGCTCGGCATGGTGCGCCAGTGGCAGAAGGTGTTCTATGACGGACGCTTTTCCGCGACTCAGCCGGAGCGCGGGACGGATATAACCGCCGTCGCAAAGGCGTTCGGCGTAAAGGGCATGAGAATAAAGAATCCGTCGCAGGCGAAGCGCGTTTTCAAAAAGGCACTCTCGATGGACAAGCCCGTAGTTATAGACTGCCGCATCGACCCCGACTGCGCGGTGCTCCCGATGATACCGCCCGGCGGCGATATCACGACGGCTATCTACAAATAAGGAGAAATTATTATGACTCAGAAGCTGACCGTTTCGGCGCTTGTCCGAAACCGCTCGGGCGTTCTGCTCAGAGTGGCGGGACTTTTTGCGCGCCGCGGATATAATATACGAAGCCTCACGGTCTCCGAGACCGAGCATCCCGAGTTCTCGCGAATGACGGTTGTCTCCGAGGTTGAGCCGGAGCAGGTGAGACAGGTCGAGGCTCAGCTGTTGAAGCTCGAGGATGTCATAAAAGTGGCGCATCTCGAAGAGGGGAAGCTCGTTTCGAGCGAACTTCTATTGATAAAAGTCCACTGCCTCAACAAAGACAGACCGCAGGTTCTAAAGACCGTCATAGCCTACGGCGCGAGGGTCAAAGACATCGGCCACACGATGCTAACGGCGGAGCTGACGGGCGAGCCGGAGCGAATAGACGCATTTATCGCAGACATGAGCGTCCACGGAATAGCCGAGCTTTCGCGCTCGGGCATAACCGCTCTTGAGAGCGGCGACACGGTCATAAACGACTGACACGGGAGGGAGAGAGTTGAAAAAAATCGAACTGCTCGATTCGACCCTGCGCGACGGCGCTCAGGGTGAGGGCATATCCTTTTCCGTCAACGACAGGCTGGAGATAGTCCGGGTGCTGGACGATCTCGGCATACCGATAATCGAGGCGGGCAACCCGACCTCCAATCCGCGCGAGCTTGAATTTTTCGAGCGGGCGAGCAGGCTGTGGCTCAAAAATTCCCGCCTGTGCGCATTCGGTTCAACGCGGAGAAAGGGCGAGAGAGTCGAAGAGGACGCGGCGTGCGCCGCTCTGCTCAAGGCGGGAACCCCGTGCGTTTCAATAGTCGGCAAGAGCAGAAAAATCCAGGTCGAGGGCGTTTTGCAGACGAGCCTCGAAGAGAATCTGTCTATGATAGAGGAGACCTGCCGCTTTTTCAAAAGCCACGGCAAGTATGTCGTTTTCGACGCAGAGCACTTCTTTGACGGTATGTCGGACAATGACGGCTACGCGCTCGAAAGTCTGCGCGCGGCTCTGCGCGGCGGCGCGGACTGCCTGACGCTCTGCGATACAAACGGCGGCTCGTTCCCGGATTATATTGAAAAAATCACCGGCGAGGTCGTAAAAGCCTTTCCGGGTACAGATATAGGAATCCACACCCACAACGATTCGGATATGGCGTGCGCGGGCGCACTCATGGCGGTCAGAGCGGGCGCAAAGCAGGTGCAGGGCACATTTATCGGCTTCGGCGAGCGATGCGGAAACGCGAGTCTGACTTCGATAATCCCGAACTTGCAGATAAAGTCCGATTACGAGTGCATCCCGCAGGAGAATCTCAAAAATCTGACTTCTTCGGCGATAAAAATAGCGTCGATAGCGAATGTCACTCTGCACAAGAATGTTCCGTTCGTCGGGCGCAGCGCATTCGCCCATAAAGCGGGAATGCACGCCGACGGCGTTTTGAAATTCAGCGAATCGTTCGAGCATATCGACCCCGAATCCGTCGGCAACCGCAGGCGCTTCCTGCTTTCTGAAGTGACCGGCAAAGCGGCGGTGCTCAAAAAAATACAGAAGCTCTATCCCGATTTTGACAAAGATTCGCCGCAGGTCGCGGAGCTGCTCGATATCTTGAAACAGAAAGAATACGAGGGCTATCAGTATGAGGGCGCTGATTCGTCGTTCGAGCTGATTGTTCACCGCCTCGTCAGAAAATATAAGCCGTTCTTCGATCTCATCAGTTACAAGGTGCTCGATGAGCTGCCCTATGACAACGACCACAGCGCGACGGCAACGATAAAGCTCAGCGTCGACGGCAGAGTCAGGATAGCGGCGTCGGACGGCGACGGCCCCGTCAATGCGCTCGACCGCGCTCTGCGTGAAGCGCTCGAAGTGTTCTATCCGTGCCTTAGAAAATTGAGGCTCATCGACTACAAGGTTCGCGTCATGGAACCGAAAGACGCCACGGCGGCGAGCGTCCGCGTTCTTATAACTTCGTCCGACGGCGAGGATATCTGGACGACTGTCGGCGTGTCGCAGGACGTTATCAACGCGAGCTGGATAGCGCTCGTCGACTCCATCGAGCATAAGCTCGTGAGCATGGGCGAGGATCTGCACAGGTAGTATCCTATAACACCTGAAACTTTACAAGCATTGCGTCGTCTGATTGCGTTTAACTGCGTCTTCAAACTTGACAGGCGGCAGCCTGCCTGCGTTTTCATCCTTGTTCAACACAATCATACTTGCAATCGGATGTAAACTTTTAGATGTTACAGGGTAGTAAAAATACGAAATTTTGTAACAAAATGTTATTCCGCCATTCACACAAACTTTTTTGAATGGTCTATAATAATTACAATGGGTTCGTTTAAAACAAAGGAGAGGTACTTATGGCTAACGAAAAAATACTTGTCGTTGATGACGACGTTAATATCTGCGAACTGCTGCGCCTCTATCTTGAAAAAGAGGGCTACACAGTCAGCATAGTAAACGACGGTGAGAGCGTCGTGAAGAGCTTCGGCGAGATTCAGCCGGATCTGATGCTGCTTGATATCATGCTGCCCCGCCTCGACGGCTGGCAGGTCTGCCGCGAGATAAGAAAATTCTCGGACAAGCCGATAATCATGCTCACCGCAAAGGGCGAGACTTTTGATAAAGTCCTTGGTCTCGAGCTCGGCGCGGACGACTATGTCGTCAAGCCCTTCGACGCAAAGGAAGTTGTGGCGCGCGTCAAGGCAGTTCTCAGACGCAGCGCGGGCGCTCCGGCGGCGGACATAAAGCAGGTCGAATACGACAAGCTCAAGATAAATCTGACAAACTACGAGCTCTGGGTCGACGGCAAGCGCATCGACACTCCGCCCAAAGAGCTGGAGCTTATCTATCACCTTGCCAGCAACCCGAACAGGGTGTTTACCCGCGACCAGCTGCTCGACGAAGTCTGGGGCTTCGACTATTACGGCGATTCGAGAACGGTCGATGTCCATGTCAAGAGGCTCAGAGAGAAGCTCGAGGGCGTGTCCGACAAGTGGGAGCTCAAGACCGTCTGGAGCGTAGGCTACAAGTTTGAGACCAAGGATTGATGTGCATGAAAAAAGCACGCAAAAAGTTTGAAATAAAAGATGTAAAGAACGCAGGCTCGAGAACAAAACGCTCGGGTCTGTTTCACCGTTACTTCTATGTGACGGTGCTGATACTGTTCATCGGCTTCACCATTCTCGGCTCGTCGCTGTTGATATTCATCGCGCGCTATCAGTCCGAGGAGAAGACGGCGCTTTTAAAGCAGAACGCGCAGACCGTCTCGCAGACTGCCGCCGCGCTTATTCAAAAGGGCTACTCGCTCGAAGAGAGCAACAAGGATTCGACTCTGCTCATGAGCGTTTCGACCGCCCAGCTCTCGCAGGCGATAGATGCGGACATTTATATATGCGACACCGACGGCAAGATAATCTGCTGCAAGGATATATGGCAGTCCAATCTCGTGATGTACATGGGCGAGTGCATAGTCCACAGCAAATATACCGTCCCAAGGGCGGCTTTGGATAAGCTCAGCAGCGGCGGATATACCGAGACGGGAACGCTCGGCGGGATGTACAAGAGCTCGCATTTTATAAGCGTTGAGCCGATAGTGGCATCCGGCAAGCTTTGCGGCGCGGTCATCGCTTCGCAGGATACGGATTCGCTGCATGAGCCTGTCAGGGCGATGCTCAAGATGTTCCTGTTCTCGGCAATTCTCGCGCTCGCGATAGCGTTCGTTGCAACATATGTTATGACCTATCAGATGACAAAGCCCCTGCGCGAGATGTCGGCGGCGGCAAAGCAGTATGCAAAGGGCGATTTCAGCAACCGAATCTCTGTGCCCTATCACAAAGTATTGGGCGGCGACGAGGACGAGGTCGCGGAGCTTGTGACGGCGTTCAATTCGATGGCGAATGCACTTTCCGCTATCGAGACTTCAAGGCGCAATTTCGTCGCGAACGTCTCGCATGAGTTAAAGACCCCGATGACCACCATCGGCGGATTCATAGACGGAATACTCGACGGCACGATAGATTCATCGAAGAGCACATATTATCTTAGAATAGTCTCCGACGAGGTCAAGCGCCTTTCTCGCCTTGTTACGGGTATGCTCAATATGTCGAAGATAGAGGCGGGTCAGCTCAAAATCCAGCCCAAGGAGTTCGACATTTCGGCAATGACCTTCAAAACGATGCTCGGCTTCGAGCGCGTGATAGATGAAAAGAAGATAGAGATACGCGGACTTGATAAAGTCGAGCCGCTCAACATCTGCGCCGACGAGGATATGATAAACCAGGTCGTATATAATCTTATCGACAACGCCGTGAAGTTCACGAACGAGGGCGGCTATATCGAAGTCGCGATAAAGTCGGACAGCGAAAAGATGATATTCTCCGTCAAAAACAGCGGCAAGGGAATCTCGCGCGAAGAGGCGGGCAAGGTCTTTGAGCGCTTCTATAAAACGGACAAGTCGCGCAGCTACGATGTCAAGGGAGCGGGTCTCGGACTGTATATAGTCAAGACCATAATCGATATGCACGGCGGTCAGATAACCGTCAACAGCGAGCCGGGCGAATATACGCAGTTCGTGTTCTGGCTTCCGCTGAGATGAATTTTTGCGGAAAAAAGTTGAATAAAAATCCAAAGGTTATTTACCGGTCGTTCAAGAAATCGTAATATTGAAAGTCCATAATAGTGTCAAAAGATGAAGGATATCCCGAAGGCAATGGATGGAGGTAAATTCAGTTTATGTACAATGATGATTATGTGAACAACTTCGGCAGCTCCGGCGAGACGCCGCCCGAAGACAACTCGGCAGACACCGCACAGCAGTCTGCACCGCTTGAGCCGGATCAGATTTATTCCGCTCCGCAGCAGCCCGAGCAGGGCAGCTATAACAGTCAGAATTCTTATAATCCCGGCAGCTACACGCCGCCTCAGCCCGAGAAAAAGAAGAAAAAGATGAGCGCGAAGAAGAAAGGCGTTGCGGTTTTCGCCGCAATCCTCGCAGTTGTTATCGCGGTCTCCGCAACAGTTACCGTGCTCGCAAAGAGAAATAATAACAATAGCTCCGGCAGCGGCACTTCCGTGACCAGTACCTCTGAGGGCGACGCTCAGCTGAACATCGCCGAGACCCCGAAGGCGACAACGACTTCCAAAGCGAACGGCGTGCTCACCTCGGCTCAGATATATGAAAAAGTTTCGCCGAGCAATGTCGGCATAGTCGTATACAGCCAGTCGTCAAGCTCGGCTTCTGGCGAAGGCTCCGGCATAGTCATGGGCGAAAATAAAGATCACACCTATACCTATATTATCACCTGCGCCCATGTTATCAGCGGCGAGGGCGTCAAAGCCGTCGTTCAGCTGCATGACGGCACTCAGTATGACGCCGAGATAGTCGGCTACGATTCGCGCACCGATATCGGCGTGCTGAAAATAAAGGCTACTGGCTTCACCGCCGCAGAGTTCGGCGATTCAACGAAGCTTTCGGTCGGCGAGACCGTCTATGCAATAGGCAACCCCGGCGGCACCGAGTTCTTCGGTTCGTTCACAAACGGCATGGTCTCCGCGATTTCGAGAACGGTCAGCAGCCAGATAGGCTATTCAATGGAGTGCATCCAGCACACGGCGGCTATCAGCCCCGGCAACTCCGGCGGCGCGCTGATAAACGAATACGGCCAGGTGGTCGGAATAAACTCGCTTAAAATCAGCGACAGCAGCTATGAGCTCATGGGCTTCGCTATCCCGATCTCGTCCGCAAAAGAGATAATCGACGATCTTATCGCCTACGGCAGAGTGCCGAACCGCCCGAAGCTCGGCATCAGCTACTATTCCAACACATCGAACCAGCAGTATAACATGATCGTGCAGATAAAGGGTCTGCCGGCAGGCTCGCTTATCATCGCGGACATCAACGCAGACAGCGACCTTGCAAACAGCAGCGCCCAGGTCGGCGATCTTATAACGGCGGTCAACGGCAAGGAACTGAGCACTTCGGAAGTTCTGCTCGAAGCGATTGAAAACGCCAAAGTCGGCGATACGCTGACCCTGACCCTGTGCAGGATATCGAGCAACTATCAGACAAAGGAATTCAATGTCAAGGTAAAGCTCGTTGAGGATACCGGAAACACCGCTTCCTCCCAACAGCAGCAGGAGCAGACAACTCAGCAGGACAACAGATCATTCTACTACAACCCCTTTAATTGATATATCACCTTTCTAACGAAAAACGCGGGTGCAGCGAAAACTGCGCCCGCGCTTTTTTTGTTGCAAGGATAGGAATGCTGTGATATAATTGTCTCAAATATTGCGGAGGATAATTAAATATGATCTATGTTCTGGCAGCTGCGCTGTTTGTGTTTTTATGCGGCGCAAAGTTCGTCAAATCGGGTGAATTCAATTCCGATTATATGTCAAAAGATACGACCGGCGCCATAAACGGAATCTTCGTGCTGCTCGTTTTTATGTGCCATATCAGCGGGTATATGAAACTCGGCGGCTCGTCCGATACGATATGGCTCGATCTGAAAAGCTGGCTCGGCCAGCTCGTCGTGGTGACATTCCTGTTCTATTCGGGCTACGGCATGATGTGCTCTATAATGAAAAAGGGCACGCCGTATGTCAAGGGTATTTTCAGGCGCAGGTTCCTGAGCCTTTTTGCGCATTTTGATATCGCGGTTCTCATGTTCCTGCTGATGAACCTCGCACTCGGAATAAAGACGAAGACGAGAACGACTCTGCTCGCGTTCACTACATGGGAGAGCATAGGCAACTCGAACTGGTATATCACCGCGGTTCTTTGCCTCTATCTGATACTTATAGTGTCGTTCCTTATCTTCCGCAAGCACCGTCTTCCGGGGCTTGTCGCGATGACCGTACTCACCTGCGGACTCGCTTTTGCGCTTATAAAGGTCGGAAAGCCCGCGTGGTACTACAACACGCTGATTCTCTTCCCGCTGGGTATGTGGTATGCGTATCTCAAGAAATATATAGACAAATTCGTGATGAAAAACAACTATATCTATATGCTCTGCATTACGGTCGCGGTTGCCGCCTTTGTTGTCGGACATAAATATCGCTCGGCGGGGCTCCCGGTATACTGGGCGTGGGCGAGCGCGTTCATGCTTATCGTTGTGCTCGCATCGATGAAGATAAAAATCGGCAATCCCGCACTTTCGATGCTCGGCAAGCATGTTTTCAGCGTCTATATTCTCCAGCGCATCCCGATGACGATATTCAAGAGACTCGGACTGGTCAACAACAATCTGAACTATTTCATTCTCTGCTTCGCCGCTACGCTGCTTATGGCGATAGTGTTCGACGCGCTGATGAAAAAGCTTGACGCAAAGGTTTTCACCCCGAAAGCGAAGGCGTAAAATAAATACGGCAAAGCACCCGGCAGAGATCTCTCCCGACCGGGTGCTTTTTATGTGCTTAATTATTTTTTGAGTCTCTTGTCTGTCTTTGTTGCAAGGTGGGTGCCGACACTCTGGAAAATCTGAACGAGCGCTATGAGCAGGATAACCGCAAAGATCATGACGAGATATTTGTAGCGGTAGTAGCCGTAGTTTATGGCTATCTTGCCGAGTCCGCCGCCGCCGATTATTCCGCTCATTGCGGAGTAGCCGAGGATGGTGGTTATCGCTATCGTGAAGTTCGAGAGCAGCGAGGGCACGCTCTCGGGAATCATGACTTTGACAATTATCTGCATGGGTGAAGCTCCCATGCTCTGCGCGGCTTCGATTATATTCGGGTTGACCTCGCGCAGGCTGCTTTCAACAAGGCGCGCCACAAACGGGAACGACGCGATGACGAGCGGGACTATCGAGGCGACAGTGCCGACCGCCGTGCCGACGATAAGACGGGTCAGCGGGAAGACGAGGATCATCAGAATCAAAAACGGCACCGAGCGCAGAAGATTTATAATAACATTGAGAACCTTCATCAGAGCCTTCGGCAGGGGGAGAACGCCGCCCTTTTCGCCCGCGACGAGCAGCACGCCGAGCGGCAGGCCGATGATTATCGCGAAGAGCGTGGAGAGCAGGGTGACATATATCGTCTCCCAGATAGCCAGCGGGAAATCATTTTTTAATATATCGAGGGCTTCCGTCAGCGCCTCAGAAGTGAATGCATTGTCAAACATCTTTTAAACCTCCTCAACAAGAATATCCGGCATACTCTGCAGATATTTCGACGCGCGTTCAAGCTCGTTGTCCCCTCCGGGGATGCCAAGGAGCATGTTGCCGTAGACCTTGTCGCCGATGCAGCGCGTGGAGGCGGCTAAGATGTTCGCCGCGATTCCCTCGTCCATAGCCATCTTGGTTATCAGCGGGGTGTTGGTCGCGAACGCGCCGTTGAAGACGACTCTTATCCTGTGCTCGTCCGAGGCGGGAGCAAAAATCTCATCCGAAGCGTCGGGGAACACGAGGCGTTTTGCGGCGTCCGACTGCGGATGGGCAAAAACAGTGCTGACTTCGCCCTGCTCAACGACCGTGCCGTTGTCAAGAATGGCGACTCGGTTGCAGGTCTCTTCAACAACGCTCATCTGGTGGGTTATTATAATAACCGTTATGCCGAGCTTTTTGTTTATGTCTCTTATGAGGTTGAGGATCGAATGGGTGGTGTTCGGGTCGAGCGCGCTTGTCGCCTCGTCACAGAGCAGAACTTTCGGGTTCGTAGCAAGTGCGCGGGCTATCGCGATTCTCTGCTGCTGACCGCCGGAGAGCTGAGCGGGATAAGCCTTCGCTTTGTCGGACAGACCGACTATCTCGAGCAGCTCGAGCGCGCGTTTCTTCGCGTCCTCTTTCTTCATGCCCTCAAGCTCGAGCGGGAAGCAGATGTTTTTCAGGCAGTTGCGCTGCATGAGCAGGTTGAAGCCCTGGAATATCATGGTTATATTGCGGCGGGCGTCCCTGAGCTGCTTGCTCGAAAGCGAACCCATATCGACCCCGTCAATGAGTATCTGACCCTCGGTCGGGCGTTCGAGCATATTTATGCACCGCACGAGCGTGCTCTTGCCCGCGCCGCTCATTCCGATGACGCCGTAAATATCGCCGTCGTTTATCGTCAGAGAAACATTCTTGAGCGCGTCGAGCGAGCCGTCGGCGGTCTTGAAAGTTTTTGACAGATTTTTAATCTCGATCATTTTATGCCTCCGAACTTCTGGATAAAAAGATAATGCCGGCAAGCAGCCCGATTAAGAGCAACTTAGCCCGGCATTATATTTTATAACATTTACTTCACTGCGTCAAGAGTGGTCTGCTTGCCGCCGTAGAGAGCCATGGGCTCGACATGGACATAGCAAACGGTGACGATGTTCGTGTTGTTCTGCTTGTTGAAATCGTCGAGGTAGGGCTCGTGCTGGAAGTAGTTTGCGTCGATCTCGCCGGACTCAACAACATTGTTGGGCTGGACATAATCTTCGAACTCTTTGATGTCAAGAGTGACGCCCTTAGCGGCAAGGATCTCCTTGGCAACAGCGAGGATCTCGGCGTGCGGTGTGGGGGATGCGGCGACGGTTATGGTCTGACCCTTGAGTGCGTCGTAGTTGACGGAGGGATCGTAGCCGTCACCGGGGTTCGAAACAACGCTGATAACTGCGCCGTTATACTTGGAAGCGATGAAATCGGCGACCTTCTTGCTCTGGAGAGCGGCGGAAAGAGCCTTTATCTTGTCGGAATTCTCGTTGCCCTTCTTGACGGCGAGGATGTTCGAATATGCGCTCGAGGAGCCTTCGATGGCGAGGCTGTCCTTGACGGGGTTGAGACCCGCGGAGATAGCGTAGTTCGAGTTGATAACAGCGTAGTCAACATCCTTGAGAACGTTGGGGAGCTGAGCGGCTTCAACCTCTTTGAAGGTGATGTTCTTGGGGTTGTCTTCAATGTCTCTTACGGTTGCGGTGATGCCTGCGCCGTCTTTGAGCTTGATGATGCCCTGCTCCTGAAGAAGAAGGAGCGCACGGGCTTCGTTGGTCGCGTCGTTGGGAACGGCTATGGTGATACCCTTGCTGCCCGAAGAGCAGGCGGCGAAGCCGAAGATGCAGCCCAGCGCGAGGACCGCTGCGAGAATGATCGATATTGTCTTTTTCATGTTGATTATCTCCTTTGTATTTTAATTTATAAGGTATTGGGTTGAAACGGACTTTTTAATCATGCGCCTTGCGGCACATTCGCCAATGCCTTATATCAAAGGGCGAAAATAATTTCAGATACTGCACTTTTCTTCCTCCTCAATGCAAATAAAAAACGGGAAACTCCTCACGAAGCTCCCCGAATCTCTGCATATGTCAGATTTATTCGTTTGACGGAAGCTCGTCAGAAAAAGGCATGCACATGCACATGCGCATGGAGAACATGCACATTTCCATCATCATAATGTTGCTGTCAAACTTTTTCATGATGCTTCCTCCCTGTTCAGTATCTATGAGCGTATTATAGCCTCTTATACCTACGCTGTCAATAGGCTTTTGCAAAAAAATTCCCGATTTGTCCCGATGCACAAAAAAGCAGGCGAAAATGCGCCTGCTTTTGAACCGGTTGACTTAAAATTTGCTGTTATATATCGCGGCTGCGCCTGAAATTGCGCTCCGCCTTGCGGCGAGCGGCGGTCTTTCTCTCTTCGACGAGCTTTTTTTCGTGCACTTTTTTGCGCACGGACGGGCGGTTCGGATTCTTTGTACCGGTTATCTTCTTCTTTTTATCCTTCGGCTCGTGCAGCTCCGGATTCTCTTTAAAGAATATCAGGCTGCCGCCGACGACCTGCACGACCTCGGACTGCGTCTTTGCCGCTATCTCTTCGGCAATCTCACGCGGGGGCTTGGGTGCTGTCTCGAGCAGAACCTTGAGCTTGAGCAGTTCGCGGGAGCGGAATGCATCGAGCGTCTGGGCTATCAGTGCGTCATTGACGCCGCCCTTGCCGACCTGAAAAAGCGGCTCGAGCGAATTTGCCTGCGCGCGAAGCGCGGCTCTCTCTTTGCTTGTCATATAATTTCCTCCAGTTTTTTTGCAAGGAGTCTTAACGCCTTGCCTCTGTGGCTGATGCTGTCTTTTTCTTCGGCGGTGAGCTGCGCCATCGTCTTGCCGGGGAACTCGTCGGGCAAAAACAGCGGATCGTAGCCGAAGCCGCCCTCACCTGCGGGCTCAAAGGCAATCTTGCCCTCGCACTCGCCGCGCACGGTCATGTGCCTGCCGTCCGGGAAACAGCAGCAGACGGTCGAAACGAACCGCGCGGTGCGTTTGTCCATAGGGATATCGGACAGATTTTTGAGCAGAAGCTCGTTGTTCTTCTCGTCGTTTCCGTGTTCGCCCGCGTATCTCGCGGAATACACTCCCGGCGCGCCATCGAGCGCGTCAACGGCAAGTCCCGAGTCGTCGGCGATGCATGGCATGCCGCTCTCTTTGCAGCCGCTGTCGGCTTTTAAGAATGCGTTCTCTTCAAAGGTGACGCCAGTCTCCTCGACATCGGTAAGCTCGACTCCCGCCTCTTCCGCGAGCAGAACGCGCACGCCGATAGGTTTCAATATGCGCTCAAGCTCGGCGCGTTTTTTCATATTATGTGTAGCTATAAGAAAATCCATTATTCGTCCTCTTTTTCCTCTTCTTCGTCTTCAATAGGCTCTGCGTCAAACAGACCCTCGGCGAATGCGCGGGCGTTGAACGGACGGAGGTCGTCCACCTTTTCGCCGACGCCGATGAATTTGACAGGCACTCCAAGCTCATTTTTGATGTTTAATACAACGCCGCCCTTTGCGGTGCCGTCAAGCTTCGTTAAAATGATGCCGGTGATTTCTGCAACATTTTTGAATTCTTTCGCCTGATTGACTGCGTTCTGTCCCGTAGTCGCGTCGAGCACAAGCAGGCTCTCGCGGTCGCTGTAGGGCAGCTCGCGGTCGATGACGCGGTATATCTTCGCCAGTTCCTCCATGAGGTTTTTCTTGTTGTGGAGTCTGCCGGCGGTGTCGCAGATGATTATATCGGCGTTTCTCGCCTTGCCCGCCTGAATCGTGTCATATATAACAGCCGCCGGGTCTGCGCCCTCGCGGTGCTTGACTATCTCGACTCCCGCGCGGTCAGCCCACTCTTCAAGTTGCTCGATTGCAGCGGCTCTGAAAGTGTCCGCTGCGGCGAGAATAACTTTTTTGCCCTCGTTTTTGTACATTGCGGCGAGCTTGCCTATGGAGGTGGTCTTGCCCACGCCGTTGACGCCGATGACGAGAATGACGGAGGGGAGAGTGATAAGGCTCATTTCCTCGCCGCCCTCGAGCATCTCGGCGACAATCTCCTTTATCTCGTTCTTGACGGCTTCGGGCTTGCGCAGATGCTTTTTCATAACGCGCTCGCGGAGCTGTTCGACTATCTCCGACGCGGTCAGACAGCCGACATCGCCCATGACGAGTATCTCTTCGAGCTCGTCATAAAATTCGTCGTCAATCTCGGTCTTGCCGTGGAGCATCGAGTCGATGGCTTCCGACATATTCTCGCGGGTCTTTTTGAGTCCCTCGTTTATTCTTGAAAAAATGCCCATTTTTATCCTCCGTGCGGTCTTAATTCAGACCGTTTTTTATTCTTTCAACTGCTTCGAGCGTGCGCTCCGGCTCTGCGAACGCGGTCAGGCGAAAATATCCCTCGCCCATCGTGCCGAAGCCCGAGCCCGGCGTGCCGACCACCTGAACGGTGTTCAAAAGCCTGTCGAACATCTGCCATGAGGTCAGCCCGTTCGGCACTTCAAACCAGATATACGGCGAATTCCTGCCGCCGAAACAGCGGATATTAATACTTTCGAGTCCGTCCGTTATCTTCTTTGCGTTGCCGAGATAGCAGTTTATATTTTCTTTTATCTGCCGCCTGCCCTCGTCGGAATAGACGGCTTCGGCGGCGCGCTGGGTTATATATGACACGCCGTTGAACCGCGTCGCCTGCCTGCGCGCCCACAGCGCGTTGAGGCTGACTCCGCCGCGTGAGAGCTCGCGCGGTATAATCGTATATGCACAGCGAACGCCGGTAAAGCCAGCGGTTTTTGAAAAGCTTCTGAACTCAATGGCGCATTTCTTTGCGCCGTCAAGCTCGAAGATGCTGTGCGGAATGTCGCTCTCTGTGATAAACGCCTCATATGCGGCGTCGAAGAGAATGACACTGCCGTGCTCATTAGCCCAATCGACCCACTGCTGGAGCTGCTCTTTATTCATCGCCGTTCCCGTGGGATTGTTGGGGGAGCAGAGATATATTATATCGACATTTTGCTCCGGCAGGGGAGGAATGAATCCGTTCTCCGCGGTGCAGTCGAGATAAGCAATATTTGAAAATCTGCCGTTTTCGAGCGGCTTGCCGCCCCTGCCCGTCATGATATTTGTGTCTATATAGACCGGGTAGACGGGATCGCAGACGGCGACTTTGCACTCGGGCGAAAAGATATCGCCGATGCTGCCGGTGTCGCTTTTTGCGCCGTCGCTTATAAAAATCTCGTCTCTTTCGAGCGTTATTCCGCGCGCGGCGAAATCATATCTCAATATCTTGTCGATAAGAAAATCATATCCGTGCTCGGGCGGGTAGCCCCTGAACGTGGCGGCGTCCGCCATTTCGTTGACTGCCGAGTGCATGGCCTTTATGCACGCCTCGGGCAGGGGATGCGAGACATCGCCGATGCCGAGGTCGATTATATCCGTCTCGGGGTGAGCGATTTTATATTCTTGGATTTTTCGACTCATTGTCGAAAAAAGATAGTTGCTGCGGAGGAGCGAAAAGTTTTCGTTTATTTTCATTTTGCGCCTCCGCCGTAGGCAATTTCGCCCGTGAAAACGGTCTGCGCCGAACCCGTCAGATACACATCTCCGCCGGCGCTCCATTTTACCGAGAGCTCGCCGCCGCGAAGCGAGATTTTGATATCGGTGTCGCGCTTGCAATAGCCGTTCAATATGCAAGCGACCGCCGCCGCGCACGCGCCTGTGCCGCAGGAGAGGGTTTCGCCCGCGCCGCGCTCCCAAACGCGCATTTTAATGTGTAAATCTGAAATTGGCTGAACGAATTCCGTATTTATCCTGTCCGGAAACGCGGGGTGATTTTCAAATTCGGCGCCGATTTTTTGAATATTTACAGAATCAATATTTTCAGAGAAAACCACGCAGTGCGGGTTGCCCATCGAGAGGCAGGTGACGGAATAAACTTTTCCGCCGACTTCGAGCGGATGAGAAATCACGGTGTCCGATTCAATAAGCGCGGGAATATCCCTGCTTTTCAGCATCGGTGACCCCATGTTCACCTGCGCCGAAGTGACCTTTCCGTCCGTCTTATATACATTAATGTATTTTATTCCGCTGAGGGTCTCCAAAGATATCATATCTCTGTCGGTCATTTTGCTGTCGCAGACATACTTTGCGACGCAGCGCGCGGCGTTGCCGCACATCTTCGCCCGTGACCCGTCGGAATTGTAGATATCCATTTTGAAATCCGCCCTGTCGGACGGCAAGATCAGCACAAGCCCGTCTGAGCCGATACCGAAATGGCGGTCGCTCAAAAATTTCGCCGCAGCGGGAGGGTCGTCGATCGATTCATCAAAACAGTTGACATATATGTAGTCGTTGCCCGTGCCCTGCATTTTGGCGAATTTCATTCACAAGACCCTTTTCATTTATATATTAGCGAGCTCGCTGAGCAGATGCCGCGCGGTGGCGGTTATAGAACTGCTCTCGTTCATGCTCCTTCTTCTAATATATGCGTATGCGTCCTCTTCAGACACACCGTTTACTTTCATATATAAATGTTTTGCCTTGTCGATTATCTCCTGATCCGCCGTGTTGCGCTGACCGCCCGAGCGTATGCGCGACTCGGACGAGGAGCGGAGCAGTTTTTCTATCGCACTGCGAAACTCAGGACGCGATAGCGGCAGGGTCATGCACTGCACGTTGCTCATGCCGAACAGCGGGGACTGGGCGGAGGATATAAGCAATATCATATCGGCACCCGGCGGGAGCAGGCGAAGCATGGCGGCGGGCGCCATATCGGTCAGACGGTGGCAGATTATTATAGCCGAGGGGAGACGCTGAGTGAAATCGAGGGTCTGCGAAGCAGAGCGGCACTCGATGACGCCCATTATTCCCATTTCCGCAACGAAGCCGCGCAGCTGCGCGCGCACCTTGTCGGATGACGATGCTATAATAATATCGCGCACCATTTATCCCTCCCTCGCGGTGCGTCAGTCTGTTAGAAAAATCAGCTCTCCTGCACGTTCTTTATGATATCGTTGATAGTCGTTCTGAGCGCCGAGTCGGTGTCGCTCTCTTTCTTTATCTCGTCGAGGGCGTAGAGCACCGTTGAATAGTGCCTGCCGCCGAACTCCGCGCCGATAGCCTTGGCGGAAAGTCCTGTGACCTCGCGCACGATGTACATCGATATCTGGCGGTATTTCGAAGTCTGTGCGTCTTTCTTCTTCGAGCGCAGATCCTCGGGATTTGCGCCGTAGGTGCGCGCGACTTCGGTTATTATCTTGTCCACAACGACGGGGATAGGCTTGTTGTCGCTGAGAATATCCCTTATCGCCTGCTGAGCGGTGGCGGTGTTGACATGCGCGCCCTGTATCTGGACATAAGCCTGCATCTTCTTGACCGCGCTCTCAAGCTGGCGGATGTTGTTCTTGAGCTTCTGCGCTATGTATTCAACGACATCGTCGCTGATATCGAAGTTGAGCGCGTCCGCCTTGCGCTTGACTATGAGCATACGGGTCTCGAGATCCGGCGGCTGAACATCCGCGAGCAGACCCCACTCAAAGCGGGTGCGCATTCTGTCCTCAAGCTGGGGCATATCCTTCGGCGGGCGGTCGGATGACAGAACGATCTGCTTGCCGTCCTGCGTCAGGGCGTTGAAGGTATGGAAAAATTCCTCCTGCGTGCGCTCTTTGCTCGCGATGAACTGAACGTCGTCCATCAGAAGAACGTCGACCTTGCGGTATTTGTTCTGGAATTCCGTTGTTGTGCGGTGATTGAGCGCTTCGATAAACTCGTTGGTGAATTCCTCGCCGTCGGTGAGGACTATCTTCATCGACGGGTCGTTTCTTTTTATCTCATGGCAGATGGCGTTGAGCAGATGCGTCTTGCCGAGTCCCGAGTTGCCGTAGATGAACAGCGGGTTATACGCCTTGCCGGGGTTCGCTGCGACTGCCTGCGCCGCCGCATGGGCGAACTTGTTTGAAGCGCCGACAACGAATGTGTCAAATGTGTTTTCAAAATAGTTCGAGGCGCGTGTGCTGCCATCTATCTCCGATGAGCCCGCCGCAGAGCCCGAGGAGTCAGACTGCGAATATCCCTCGCCCGGCGCTATGAACTCGACATCGACATCGAGACCGAGCGCGTTCAAAAATGCGCTGTGAAGCGTGCCGCCGAACTTCTGCGCGAGGATGCGGCGCTTGAACTCCGCCGTTGTCATGAGCACGGCGCGGCTGCCGTCAAAGCTTATCGGCTCAAGCTCGCTGAACCAGACGTTGTAGATAGATTCGGAGTTTGTCTGCTTGAGATAGTCGGAGACTACCTGCCACAGCTCGTTGAATGAATCCATTAGTGAACTTCCCCCATCATAATACTTTATAATAGGATAGAGTATATCATAAAACCCCCTTTTTTTCAACAAGCAGTTTGCACAAGGACGCAAAAAAATGATTGACATTGATGTGAAGTATGATATATAATATTAGCTTGCAAGGGTAGGCGAAAGCGTTATACCCATATCTGCACATAAGATCACGGCGGTACGAGTGCCACCAAAGCGCCCGCCGGTGACTAATATCCTGTGAAACGGAGGTTACCGCAAATGAAAAGAACTTACCAGCCCAAGAAGCTGCACCGTAAGAAGGAGCACGGCTTCCGCAAGAGAATGTCCGACAGAAACGGACGCAAGGTTCTTTCCCGCCGCAGAGCGAAGGGAAGAAAGCAGCTCACCTATTGATCGGCCTTTTTAACGGTCTTTTAACAGGTCGAGTGGATTATTGCCACGGATGGATTGATTGCTTTGGCAGAATATCAGACGCTCAAGCTTAACAGCGATTTTCGCAGGACTTACGGGCGCGGCAAATCAGCCGCTGACCCGGTGCTTGTCACATATGCGCTCAGAAACCGTTACGGTGTCATGCGCATCGGGATAACCACCGGCAAAAAGCTCGGAAATGCGGTGGAGCGCAACCGGTGCCGCCGGATAATTCGCGCGGCTTTCCGGCAGCTCGAAGGCGAGTGCTGCGGGGGATGGGACATTGTATTTGTCGCCCGTCATAAGACGGTCTCCCGCAAGAGCACCGACATCGAGCGGTCAATGCGCAAACAGCTGGGAGCCTTGGGTGTTATCGGTATATCTGCAGGAGTGAAAGTTGTGAAGTGAAAATGAAGGACATACTGATAAAACTTATTCAGTTTTACAGAAAGCATATCTCACCGCAGCTGCCCGATATGTGCAGGTACTATCCAACCTGCTCTCGGTATGCGATAGAGGCTCTCGAAATACACGGAGCGTTCAAAGGCTCTCTGCTGACTGTTGCCAGACTTCTTCGCTGCAATATCCTATTCCCCGGCGGTTATGATCCCGTCCCTCCCAAGAGGGACAAAAAATCCAACCGGAGGACTCACAAATAATGGACGCCATTTATACGACATTGGGTATCCCGTTCGGATATGTTCTCAGGTTCATATTCGAAGCCGTTGACAATTATGGTCTTGCACTCATCCTCTTCACCCTCTTCGCAAGACTTCTTATGATCCCCACTTCTATCTACCAGACTAAGGGTACCGTCAAGACGCAGCGCCTTCAGCCCAAGATCCGCAGAATAAACGCCAAATACAAGGGCGATCAGAAAAAGATTCAGGAAGAGACTCAGGCTCTCTACCAGCGCGAAGGACACAATCCCATGAACATGGGCTGTCTGCCGCTCGCCATCCAGTTCATCATCATCTTCGGTCTTATCGGCGTTATCTATCATCCCCTCAAGTGGGCGCTCGCGATCGATGATACAACAATCAATTCGCTGACAGAAATAGCAAAAGGACTCGCTGAATATAATGCAAAGACAGGCAAGCAGACTATCGAGCTTTTTGTTATCAACCATATCAATGAGATAAGACCCATCGCGCTCTCAAAGGGCATCAGCTCGGGAGTTATCGACAGCATCGCGAACTTCAACTTCACCTTCCTCGGCATACCACTGGGCGAGGTTCCGTCGATAAAAGAGCCCGGAATCCTCTGGGTTGTCCCCATCCTCTCGGGTCTTACTTCTCTCGCAACGAGCCTCTTCTCAATGCTCCAGCAGCGCAAGAACAACCCCGAAATGGCGAAGAACCCGTCTATGGGCTGCATGACTTTCGGTATGCCCCTGTTCTCGCTCTATTTCACTTTCCAGTTCCCCGCCGGTATCGGTATCTACTGGATTGCATCGAACGTTTTCGCGCTCATTCAGACAGTTATCCTTTCGTTCACCCACAGCCCGAAGAAGATGATTGCAAAGGCTATGGTCGATGAGACTGTTGAGCGCCGTTCAAGGGAAGAGAATCTCAAGCGCGCACTTGCGCAGAAAAAAGAAGAAAAATAAATTTTCCAGGTGGTGGAAACAGAGATGTTAAAAGAAGCTATCGGAACCGGCGCAACAGTCGATCTTGCAAAAGCTGACGCTATCGCGCAGCTCGGCATATCCGCCGATTCGGATTTTGAAATCGAAGTTCTCGAGATGCCGACGAAGAAGATGTTCGGTCTGCTCGGAACAACTCCCGCAAAGGTCAAGGTGAGCTACGATGCTCCGTCCGAGGCCGGCGCGAAGGAATATCTTGAAAAAATTCTTGCAAGCCTCGGCATCGAGGATGCAGAGATAAAGATCGAAGAGACTGACGAAGAAGTCAGCATCGCGGTCGAATATGACGGCGACTACGGCGCGGCTATCGGCCGCAGGGGAGAGACGCTCGACGCTATCCAGTATCTCGTCCGCCTTGTTGTCAACAGAGGCGCGGACAAGTCGAGAAGAGTCTCGCTCAACATCGGCAACTACCGCGAGAAGCGTGAAGCAACCCTGCGCGCACTCGCTCAGAAGAGCGCGGCAAAGGTCAGAAAGTACGGCAGAAATGTTGTGCTTGATCCCATGAATCCCTATGAGAGACGCATCATTCACACGGCTCTCCAGGATGTTGAGGGCGTGACCTCCCACTCTGTAGGCTCCGAGAATGACCGCAAGGTTGTTATTACCCTCGAAGAGGGCGTGAAGCCCCTCAACGGCGGCTCCAGACCGCCCCGCGGAAACGGACGCGGCGGATATCAGAACCGCGACAGAGGCGGCAGAGGCAGAAATGACCGTCCGCGCAGCGACCGTCCCGCAGCTCCCTCCCGTCCGCCCAGATCCGATGCGGCTTCCGCTTCGAGATACGGCAGGATCGAACCCATCGCTAAGCAGAACAGCGAAGACTGATAAAAACAAAAGCACGGTGTGTCAAAAGATGCACCGTGCTTTTTTGTTGCCCATAAAAACACCCCGCAGACCTGAGCCTGCGGGGTGCTTACCTATCTTGATTTTATTCTTTGCCGAACATCGCTTTGACATTCGAGCCTTTGCAGATGAATATCTCTCTGAAGATTATCATGCTCACGAAAGCTATCGTGCCGCCCATGAGGACGTCGCTGAAGAAGTGCGCGCCGACGATTATGCGGCTGACTGCGACCATGCCGGTGTAGGTGATGGCGGCGATCCAGCTGATGGCTCTCTTGCCCTTGCTCTTGACACCGAAAACATCGAGGAGCATAAGCAGGCAGTAGACCATGCCGGCGGAGCAGGTGTGTCCGCTCGGGAATGATTTAAGGGCGTCGGTCGTGCCGAAGAGCGCTCTCATCTCGTCCTTGGTGAGGTGCTGACCGTTGGCAACGTACCAACGGGTGAAGTTATCGAATCCGCCGATCGACTGGCCACCCTCGCAGTTCATCGCGCGGTAACGCATACGGCCAACGGGGCCTTTGACAACGGCGACAAGGCCGTTTGAAAGCGCAGCGACGCAGAGCACTGCGACTGCGAACATAACCATCTTGTTGACCGACTCCTCGGAATAGTTCCTGATGGCGAAGGTCGCAAAGAAGGTCATAAGACCCGCGAAGAACAGCGATATGCCCTTGAGGAATGCCGCCTTGCGGAACAGCTCGGCCTCGGGACCTATATGCTGGAGCGCATATTTTACGGCGTCGTCGAACATGACGAAGTATGCCGCCGTTCCCGCGACGAGAAGAAGTATCGCAAGAATTTCTTTCCACGGATGCTTTTTCATCTTGCGCATGACCTGCCAGAAGAGAATCTGGAAGCTGAATGCAAGCATGAGATAGACGGGCGACGAGCCGACGGCCTCGAGCACAACGCCGTATACGGTCTCGTTTGTGTAGTAGGTGTGGGCGGCGAGCGCCTTTGCCGTGAGGATGTTGCTGACCTGGAGGTCAGTGAACGTTGCGGTCACGAGCAGAGCGCCGAACACTGCGATGAAAAGCAGCACGGCGACCCACGATTTTGTTCGTTTTGTCAATGTCAACTCTCCTTTATGTAATGGGTTTCATTTGCAGTTTAATTATAGCAAATTGCATATTTTTGTCAATCTTTATTTGCTGTCCTTGTTGCACTTTATATCATATAATGTAGCG
>CAVAWW010000027.1:0-25038 GCA_963592475.1 bacterium | reverse complement strand
GCCGAAAACCGCAATGTTATAATCTGTTTATTTTTTAATTCTCTTTGAGCGGATTGCAAGTAAAATTATATGGAATATCAGCTCCGCCGCGGGGATTGCAAAAAGGATAGCAAAATAGAGCGTGTTGTTCGTTTTGAACGGTGCGGCAATGCCGAAGCTCGGCGGAAGGAAAGCCATCATCAGCGGATAGAACAGGCTCATGAGGTCGTTGTAGAAGAAGCACATCATCAGCGCATAGGCGGAGCACACGAGTGAAATCGACCAGAACACCGTTCCGACGACAAGCGGACGCTTGTTCATGCGCTTGAAAATAATATAGACAAACGCCGCGAGCAGGAACAGACCGGCCGTTGCAAAGCCGGGCTTTCTGCTGCCCTTGCCGTCCATCATATGCGAAAAATTGAAAACGACGGAAAGCGCATAGGTTATTATAAGAATTATCGTCAGTATCACACTTTTGGGATCGTGCTTTTTCTTCATGGTGACGCTCCTTTTTACCGATATTTACAAAATAACTTTACAATATCTGGAGCGTTTTGTCAACACTGTTTTACTCGATTTTCAGCACATTTTCTATCGTTATTTTTCCCGCGTCGCGCAGGTTTTCAAGCTGTCTTAGCGCCTCCGTACACGCCTGGCGCAGAGCCTCGTCATCGCCCGAGTCGAGATATTCCCTGAGACTGTTTATGTTTATCTCGATCTCATCCATTGAGCGGTGAACAAGCAGGATGTGCAGAATTTTTTTCGAATCTCTCCATTCGCTCTCGGCTTTTTCGAGTGCCTGCTCCTCACCCGCCCCGGCATCGACGGCGGCGAGCAGGGATTCGAGACCCGTTATCAGCTCACCGGTCTTTTTTGAAAATATGAACTGCGCGCCGATGCTCATAGTCAGAGTCAGGGCGAGCAGAACAAGTGCCGTCGCAAAGCGTTTCATACTTTTTTCTCCTTTTCGACTATAACAGCGTTTTTGTCGCGGTCAACGGTCATTATCAACACATTCTCGACCGTCAGCCCCTTTGCCCTGAGCAGACGTTTGAGTTCTCTGTCGTTCATGTTGCAGTCGTCATAATGCTCGCGTATTACTTTTCCGTCGCTGACGACGAGGCACGGCATACCGGGATCTGGCAGCGAGAGCTGCAAAGTCTTTGCGGTCAGCGCATTTTCATCGGGCTTTAACATAACCGAGAGCTTGCCGTTCGTCTCAAGCACGGCATAGCCGACTGTCGAGATATCAAAAACATCCTTTTGCCGCAGCGCCGTCAGAAGATCATCAACGGTATAGCGCAGGCGTTTTATCTCTTTTTGATCGATCTTGCCGTCGCGTATGACTGTCACAGCGTTGCCCTCGAGCAGCCTGCGCGCGCCGCGGCTCTTCATGGAAATGACCGAGCTGATTATCTCAAACGCCACGAGCAGAAGCACCGCGACGACGGAATTGAGCAGCGGGATATCCGTATCCTGCATAGGTATAGCCGCGATTTCGGAGAGCAGAATAGTTATAACAAGTTCAGACGGCTGAAGCTCGCCAATCTGCCTTTTTCCCATTATTCTGACCGCTGCGGTCGCCAGAACGTATAATATAAAAATCCTCAGTATCGTCAGAACCATTTTTCTACCTCCGTAAATGCTATATACAGTAGTTTTTCTTGTATTTGCATCTTTATCCGATTGACCGAAAAAAGATTTATGTGTATAATATGTGTGCAGTAAAATCGGAAGTGATTTGATATAATATGAAAAAATATATAATAGGTATAGACATCGGCGGAACGAAGTGCGCCGTTCTGCTCGGCAGAGCGCAGGAAGACGCCGACGATATTATTATAGACAAGCTCCGCTTTGAGACGCGGGTCGGGCGCGGCTGGCGCGCCGTGACAGCGGAGCTGCTCGACACTGTTGAAGAGATAATAAAAAAGAACGCCATTTCCCCCGAAGATATTCTCTGCGCGGGGATAAGCTGCGGCGGTCCGCTCGACAGCAGGCGCGGAGTCATTCTTGCGCCGCCGAATCTCCCCGACTGGGAGTGCGTGCCGATAGTCGACATGATTGAAGAGCGGTTCGGGTTCGACGCATATCTGCAAAACGACGCGAACGCCTGCGCGCTCGCCGAGTGGAAGTTCGGCGCGGGAAAAGGACTTCGCAACATGATATTTTTAACGTTCGGCACGGGCATGGGCGCGGGGCTGATACTTGACGGCAAATTATACAGCGGCATAAACGACATGGCGGGCGAAGTCGGGCACATGAGAATCGCCGCGGACGGCCCCGTAGGCTACGGCAAGCGTGGCTCGTTTGAGGGCTTTTGCAGCGGCGGCGGAATAAGCCGCCTCGCGCAGGAGATGGCGAGAAAGACGCTCGAAAGCGGCGGGAGCACTCTGATGTGCAAAACCGCCGAGGATATTGAAAATATAACGGCAAAATCCGCCGCCGAAGCCGCAGAGAACGGCGACGAGACGGCGAAAGAAGTATACAGAATATGCGGAGAAAAGCTCGGCGAGGGGCTCGCGATACTCGCCGATATACTCGACCCGCAGGCTATAATAATCGGAAGCATCTTCGCCCGCTCCGGGCATCTTCTGAAAGACAGCATGGAAAAGGCACTGCACCGCGAGGCTCTGACTCAGACTGCCGGATGCAGGATAATCCCCGCGGGACTCGGCGAGAAGATAGGCGACCTCGCGTCGCTCGGAATCGCGCTCGATGCCGCGGCAAACGGAGGAAAAGCATGAACAGGGAAAAGGAAATTTTTGAAGAGCTCTTTGTCCGCTACCCCGCTCTTGAGGGGATAAGAGAATACATCAGGAGTGCCTATGATGTTATCTGCGCCTGCTTCGACCGCGGCGGCAAGCTGCTCATCTGCGGCAACGGCGGAAGCGCGGCGGACGCGCAGCACATAGTCGGCGAGCTGATGAAAGGCTTTCTGCTCAAGAGAGAACTGACCGACGAGCAGAGACAGGCTTTTTCGGAAATAAAGGACGGCGAATATCTCGCAAACCATCTTCAGGGCGCGCTGCCCGCAGTTGCGCTGAGCGCGCACGAGGGACTGAATACAGCGTTTGCAAACGACATAGCCGCCGATATGATATTCGCTCAGCAGGTCTGGGCATACGCATCGTCGAGCCCCGACGCACTCATTGCGCTGAGCACCTCCGGCAACTCCGCAAATGTTGTCAATGCAGTGAAAGTCGCCAACGCCATGGGGATCGAGAGTATCGGCATAACCGGCGAAAAAATGAGCCTCATGAGCGAGATGTGCACGGTCTGCCTGCGCCTGCCGGAGACCGAGACATTCAAAGTCCAGGAGCTGACTCTCCCCGTCTATCACGCCCTTTGCGCGATGGCGGAAGCGACATATTTCAACAAGTAATTTATTTTGAAAGGACATAAATAAATGGCAAATTCTATTCCGAGAGCGGAGCATCCGAATCCGCAGTTTGAAAGAGAAAGCTGGCTCAACCTCAACGGAGAATGGGAGTTCGAAATTGACAACAGCGTCAGCGGCAAAGAGCGCGGGCTCCAAAGTGCAGAGCATCTGAGCTCGAAGATTATAGTCCCGTTCTGCCCCGAGAGCCGCCTTTCAGGCGTTGAAAACACCGATTTTATGAACTGCGTGTGGTACAGACGCGACCTTGAAATCAGCGAAAGTGAGCTCGAGGGCAGAGTCATACTGCACTTCGGTGCGGTCGACTATGACGCAACAGTCTACATAAACGGCGAAGAGGCAATGCGTCACAAGGGCGGCTATGTCTCGTTTGCCGGGGACATCACAAAGTTTCTCAAAGCCGGCAGGAACTCCATAGCGGTCGAAGCGCGCGACGATGTCAGAAACCCGCTCATTCCGCGCGGCAAGCAGAGCGAGCGCCTTCATTCGCACGACTGCGACTACACCCGCACGACGGGTATCTGGCAGACTGTCTGGGTAGAATTCGTGCCGAAGAGCTACATAAAGAGTATCAAGCTCTTCCCGAACCCCGAGAGTTCTTCCGTCGCTTTCTCCTGCGAGCTCTGCGGCAGCGGCGAGCTCGGAATAGACGTTCTCTACGAGGGCAAACTGGTCGGCAGATACGACTGCAAAAACGCGGCGGGCTGCGTCAGCGGCGACATGAAGCTCATTGAAAAACACCTGTGGGAGGTCGGCTGCGGCAGACTCTATGATCTTGTCATCACCTTCGGCGGCGACACCGTCAAGAGCTATTTCGGTCTGCGCGATGTCCGCCTTGACGGCTTTAAATATCTCATCAACGGCAAGTCCGTTTTCCAGCGCCTTGTTCTCGACCAGGGCTTCTACCGCAACGGAATATACACCGCTCCCGACGACAGCGACATGATAAAAGATATAGAAATATCTCTCGCCGCCGGCTTCAACGGAGCGAGACTGCATCAGAAGGTTTTCGAGCAGAGATTCCTCTATCACTGCGACCGTCTGGGCTATATCGTCTGGGGCGAATACCCGAACTGGGGACTTGACTACTCCGCGCCCGACGCGATTTACGGCATTCTGCCCGAGTGGTGCGAGGAGGTCGAGCGCGACTTCAACCACCCGTCGATAATCGGCTGGTGCCCGTTCAACGAGACCTGGGATTACGCAGGCCGCGAGCAGAGAGACGAACTGCTTGAGGCAGTCTATAAAATCACAAAACAGCTCGACGGCACCCGCCCCTGCATCGACACGAGCGGAAACTTCCATGTTGTGACCGACATCTTCGATGTTCACGACTATGAGCAGGATCCGAAGATATTCAAGGAGCACTACGATAAGCTCGTCTCGGACGGCACTCTGTTTGACAGGCACGACAGCCGCCAGAAATATGCCGGCGAGCCCACCTTCGTCAGCGAATACGGCGGAATCAAATGGGTCATAGGCGAGCAGGACGCAAATGCCTGGGGCTACGGCAACGCGCCGAAGACCGAGAAAGAATTTATTGAAAGATACAAGGGACTCACCGAAGCCCTGCTCGGCAACGAGCTCATGTTCGGCTTCTGCTACACCCAGCTCTACGATATCGAGCAGGAGCAGAACGGACTTTACACCTACGACCGCGAGCCGAAGTTCGATATGGCCATATTCCATAAGATAAACAGTGCAAAGGCAGCGATCGAAGAATAAGAAATAGGAGATAATAACAGTCAAATGTCAAACACGACCCGTTCGGGTTTTTACAAAAAAATGTTTTCTTTGGCGATACCTATCGCCCTGCAGCAGCTGCTGACCTCATGCGCCCAGCTCGTCGACACCGCGATGACGGTTGGGCTCGGCAATGTCAGCACTGCGGCGATAGGCGTCGCGGGACGCTGGGGCTTTCTTTTGAACCTCGCCCTGTTCGGAATAAGCTCCGGCACGGCGACAATGACGGCGCAGTTCTGGGGCATAAACAACAGACGGAGCATCCGCCACAGCTACGGAATAGGGCTCATACTCGCGCTTGCCGTGGGTGCATTATACACTGTATTGGTGCTCGCAATCCCGGAGCAGATGATGCGCGTTTTCACCTCCGAGGAGGAGGTCATAGCCGCCGGAGTGCAGTATTTGCAGGCCGTTGCGCCCTACGGAATTTTTGTCGCCATCTCGCTTGTCACGAGCACCGTCATGCGCTCGACCGAGGACGTTCACACGCCGCTTGTCTGCTCGATAGCGTCCGTTGCGACAAACACCGTGCTCAACTACATTCTCATATACGGCAAGCTGGGCTTCCCCGCGCTGAAGCTTCGCGGTGCGGCGATAGCGACGGCCATAGCCATGGTTGTTCAGGCGGTGCTGCTCTTTGTGATAGGCAACGCGAAAAAGAATATCATCCATGCGCCGATCGGCGAATTTTTCAAGAAGGATATCGAATTTTTCAAGAAGTTCCTGCGTGTCTGTGTCCCGATAATGCTCAATGAGCTACTCTGGGGAGTAGGCACCAATGTCTATGCCATGGTTTATGCGCGTCAGGGCAGCGAGAACTACGCCGCCTATACGATATTCAGCTCGATAGAACAAATAGCGTTCGTCTTCTTCGTCGGCATATGTCACGCCTGCTCGATAATGACAGGCAAGGCTGTCGGTGCGGGCAAAGCGGATGAGGCATACTCCATGGGCAAGAGGTTCATAAAGCTCGTTCCCCTGCTCGGAGTGCTGACCGGACTCGGTATGATAGCTCTGCGCTGGCCGCTCCTGCGCGCTTTGCCGATCGAGACAGAGGGTGCGCGGCAGATGACGGCGACGCTCCTGCTCATCTACTCGCTGTGGATAGGAGTCAGAAACATCTCGTATGTCTGCGTGGTCGGCATATTCAGAGCCGGCGGAGACACGAAAATAGGAATGTTCCTCGACATAGGCGCGCTGTTTTTATTGAGTATACCTATAGTGACCACGCTCGGATTTTTGACAGACGTTCCGTTCTATGTGCTGATAATCGCGATGTATGTGGCGGAGGACACGCCGAAATCCTTACTCTGCCTGATAAGATTCAAGAGCCGAAAATGGATAAAGCAGCTGACCGCCGCGGACTCCGCGCCGCCGGTTCTCGGAGAGGACCCGGAGATAGAGATAGAAGAAGCGGACGAGCTGAAAAAATACGAACAGTAAAAACAAAAAGCGACCCCGCCGGGCAGAGAACCGGCGGGGTCTTCTATTTGGGGGAAAATAGAGGTGGAGGTATCGTATTATATTTTATATTTCTGTCTGCACGCCGATAAACAGCGGCAGATTCGTTTCGGTGTCCACTATCATATAGACAAACGGACGGTTGAGGCACACGCTATACGGCTCCATAAGGCTCATTGTATCGGCGCCGACGAGCGTTGACGCGGCGGCGCGCGTGCCCTTCTCGTCCACCTCAATAAAGGTCTTGTGGACTACCGTTGCAATATAGGCGTCTCTGTTCTCTATGAGCGAGGAAAAGTCCGCAGTCTTACTGTCAAATGCGTCTTTCACTCCCATCTTTTTGAGCGTGTCGATAAGCTGCGTGCTGTACTCCGCCTTGAACTTCGGCATTTTCACATCGACTTCTTCGTTTTTCTTGGCGGACGAGAATATTTTCATCAGCTTTTCGCCGCTGAGAGAGGCTATATAATTGTCAATTCCCGTATTTTCATCCGGCAGGAGCGCCGCGAAAGCAAAGCGGCCGTTCTTATAGGGCTTCATGAAGCCGACTGTGCCGCCGTCCTTGAGATATACGTTCTCGGTCGAGCACATAAAGTCGGTTTTCTTTTTGCTGCCGGAATACGAGGTGAATTCAAGCTTCTCTATGTCGCTTCTCTTATACGGAGTTTCCCACTTCGCGTCGAACGCGATGGCGTTTATGAGCATCATGACAGCATCTCTATCGGCGCTTTCGATTATCTTCGGGATCATGTCGTCGGTGTTTTTCTTAACCCATGAGTTGATGCTGCTGACGGTCTTTTTGCTCGACAGCGGAGCGGAAAAAATCTGCGCGGAGTAGCTGTCCACCGCCTTTTGCAGAAACGCCTGCTTTGCTTCAACGCTGCTGTCCGTCCAGACGGAATTTGCGATTTTCAGCTCGTCGCCGGCGCTCAGAAAGTCGCAGTAAGCGCGCATATATTTATTGAGCGTGTCGCGGTCAAGTCCGCCGAGAGCCCGCTCAAGCTGAACGAGAGTCTCACCCTCGGCGCCGTTTTGTACGAGCGCGAGCGCAGTCAGCACGGACAGCGGCGAGACGAGCGTTGTTTTTCCGTTTGAATAGTTATATTTGAACAGGTCTGCCGAAAACGATGCGGCGGCTGTTTTGAACTCATTATCCGCGGCTTTTGAGCCTGAATCATTCTTTGAGATATTCTCGGTCAGATTGCGGACCGCGCCGCTTTTCGCGCCCTTGTCGGACGCATTGCCTACGATCTTTCCGCAGCCGGAAAACGGCAGGGCGCAGGCGGCTATAGACAGGACGCTCATCAAAAGAGCCAGTATCTTTTTAAAACTCATAACGTTCCTCCGTTATATATCTGTCTGCGCGCCGATAAAGAGCGGCAGATTCGTTTCGGTGTCGATTATCGCATAGACAAACGGTCTTGTGAGCCTTACTTCCTTCGGCTGTTCGACAGGCATTGCCGCGCTCTCTCCTACGATAACGGCAGTCGCCGCTCCGGCGCGTGTGCCCTTTTCGGCAACCTCGATAAAGGTCTTGTGAATAACATCGCTTATGTAAATATTTTCGTTCTTTAATGTAGCCATGGACGAGAAGTTTGCCCTGTTTTCGTCAAACGCCGTGCTCATGCCCATTTTCTTGAGAGTGTCAACGAGCGAGTTGCTGTATTCGCACTTGAACTTCGGTATCTGCGTGTTGACCCGAGTATTCTTTCTCGAATTCAGCGCACCGAGAAATCCCTTTCCCGTCAGCGAGGCGATATAGCTGTCGATGCTCGTGCCCTCGTTCGGCAAAAGCGCGACAAAGGCAAACTTGCCGCCCTTATAATACTTGACAAAGCCCGTGGCATTCGCAGTCTCGATATATTCGAGCTCCTGAGAATACATATAATTCGCCTTGACGAGATTGCCCTTGGCATTTTTGAACGTGCCCTCGCGCACGCAGTTGTCGGTATAGGGGTCATCCCACTCCGCCTCGAGGCAGAGCGCGTTCATGAGCACCATGACCGTGAGTGGATCGAACTCGTCGACCAGCTTCTTTATCATGCCGTTCGTGTTCTTGCTGACCCACGAGTTTATCTCTTTTACGGTTCTCGTGATCGTAAAGTCCGCTTTATACGCCTGAGCGGAATAGAAATCCGCATTTTTCTGGAGAAACGCCCTCTTGACATCGAGCTTGCTGTCGACCCATATGGAATTGGCGCATTTGAGTGCGCTGTCCTTGCCCGCGACTGCGGCGAGATATGCGTTCATATATGCGTTTAAAGTATCGCGGTCGAGCCCGCCGAGAACTTTTTGCATCTCGGAGAGGGTCTTGCCCTCTGCGCCATTCTGAGTCATGGCGAGCGCGGTGAGCACGGAGAGAGGCGAAACGAGGGTGTTCTTACCGGACTTGTATTCATCCTTGAAAAGGTCGAGCGCAAACGATGCGGCGACATTCGCAAAGCGGCTGTCCGGCTTTTTGGATGCGCCCTTGCCCTTGGTTATGCCCTGCATGAGATCCTGCGCGGCGGCGCCTTTATTGCCCTTGTCAGTCGCGGTGATAGAAGTATCGCCGTCCTTTGTCGGCGTGACGGTGGTGTCATCTGTAGTCTGCGATGTCCGCGATGTTCCGGAATCCGGCTTTTTTGCGCACGCTGCGAGCGGCAGCATGACGGCGGCGCAGAGCAGAAGAGCCGCTAACCTTTTGAGTTTCATTTCTTTCCTCCCCTTTTTGTTCATGCGTCCCTGAGGACGACGTTTGTAAAATGCTTGTTATACACGGTCAAAATCATATGGCATCCGGTTTCCCGTTCGCTCTCCGACTTTTTGAGCGAGACGGTGAGCGTATTGCTTGAGTCCATAGTGCAGTCCGCCAAATCATATTCGCAGTCCGCGGTTATTATCACAACGGTGTTGTTTTTAAAATATTCATCGTCCCTGCCCGAAAGCTCGGATTTCAGCTCTTCGCTCAATATTCCGTATTTCTCCTGCACTGCGAGATATTCCGCGAGCTTTTCCCGGCTTTCTATCACAATTGCATCTGGCGTGCCGTTGCTTTTTTCTCCCTTCTTGTCGGGGAAAGCCCTGAAATCACAGTTGAGGCGGTCGAAGTCACCTTTTTTGTCGCCGTCAACCGTTGTCACGGCCGCCCCGTGATTTTCGGTCGGCACAACACTCGAACCGGATTTAACAGAACCGCTTGAAATATCTGTCGCGATATCGGGCTGCTGATAACATTCCTGATCCTCACTCGTCAGCGGCGAGGACTTGTATCCCTCGGGGATGCCCTCGGTCTGAACATAATTCTCGGCATTTATCGGCTGCTCGGCGAGCATGGCATCCTTCATAGAGAACGATGTTGAATGATAAACTGCTGCGGAGGCGGCGGTCAGTGCAATAACAAAGCACGGCACGGCGGTCATTATCACGCGGTTGCGTTTTTTTATTCTTGCGCGTTCCTTTGAAGCGCGCGCATAAACTTCATTTTTGAATTCCTTATCGGTCTTCATAGCAAAAGCCCTCCTTTTCAAGCTCGGTTTTAAGCGCCTGCTTCGCCCTGTAGAGGAGATTGGCAAGCTGCTTTTTGCTTTTGCCCATAATTTTTGCCGCACCGTCGCCGTCCACTTCCTCAAAATAGACAAGATACAGCACGGTTCTGTAATCGTTGTTGAGTCTGTCCATACACTCGCGCACGGTTTTTGCGTCCTCGCCCCTGTAAAAAGAGTCTATCGCGCTCTCGTCCCAAATCTCCTCTCCATCGCCGGGCACGGTGCGATTTTTGCGGAGAAAATCTATCGCTTTGTGCCGCGCGACGGAATATATGTAGGTTTTAAACGAGCTTTTGAAGCGAAAACGCCCGGGGTGCACGAGAATTTCGACAAAGGTATCCATAGCTATATCCTGCGCCTCTTCGGCGGAGCGGACATAACCTTTGATGAAAAATATCAGTCTGTCTCGATAGGCGTCCATGAGTTCATCAAACGCACTTTGATCGCCTTCGATAAAACGGCGGTAGCTACTCTCACCGTTGTCCATCGGATCAATCCTTTCAGGGCGGCGTCCCGCCTTTCACTTATACTGTCGCGGGAAATGCCGGATTTTCTCACCCAATTCAGAAATTTTTTCAAAAAAGCGCGGAGGTGCAAGAAAAGCCTCCGCGCTCTGTTTATTCAATTGACTCCGGGCGCAATGAAGCCCTCGCCGAGGATTTCGCCCGCCTCGGTGATGATGATAAACGTATCGGTATCTATCTGCCTGATTATCTTCGTCAGCTGCGGCACTTCGTTTTTCTTCACGGCGCAGACGACCATATTCTTCTCCTTGCCAGTATAGCCGCCCTTGACCGGCAGGATGCTGACTCCCCTGCCCATCTTTGAAGTTATCGCATCGGATATCTCCTGCGCGTGCTCAGTCACGGCGAGCAGTAGCTTGCCGCTGCCGGTGCCGTAGAGAATATAATCGAGCAGGCGGGAGTTGACGAAAATAACTATAACCGCGTACATAGCGGACTCGATGGAGCGGAAAACGACCGCGCCGAGGATAACTATTATCGCGTCGGCAGCCATAATGACCTTGCCTATCTGGATATGCGGGAACGCCTTGTGGACGAGACGGCCGACGATATCGGTGCCGCCCGTAGTCGCGCCGCGCATGAAAACAATCGCCAGCCCCGCGCCCGTGCAGACGCCGCAGAATATTGCCGCCAAAATCTTGTCGCCCGTATAGGTCGGCAAAAATTTGCTGAAAAGATCGAGCGTGGCGGAGAGAATCACCGTCACCCACATCGTCTTTGCAACGAACCGCCAGCCGATGAAAATAAAGGCTAAGATCATCAGCGGAACATTGAGCAGAAAGTTCGCCGTGCCGAGCGGAATGAATTCAAAAAGATGGTTGACTATTATCGCAAGACCCGTCGTGCCGCTCTGCGCGATGCTGTTGGGCAATGCAAACGCCACAACGCCTATCGAATAGAGCGAACAGCCGACTATCCAGCAGATATTGTCTATTACCGCCCCTGCCACTTTCTGTCCCGTTGTTTTCGGCGCGGTGGAAAACCTTTTTTCAAGCCGCCTTTTGCGCCGCTCGTATGGGCTCAGCGCCTCTTTCTTTCTGCTTTTCCTGTTCATCACTTCACCTCGTCAGCCTTTTCGGCATTGGAAATATGTTCAAACAGTTCTTCAATCCTCTTATCCTGCCCGCTGAGATAGAGCCAGCCGAACAGCGCTTCGAGCCCCGTTGCGCTGTGATATTCGGCGGAGCTTGCGCTCTTGGGGACTCTGCCGGTATGTGCGTTTCTGCCGCGCCGATAGATATCGGCCTCGTGTTCGGTCAAAACAGGCGCTATGACCTGCGCAGCCCTCGCCTGAGCGGCGGCACAGACCCGCTTCGCCGCGAGCGGATGCAGCTTGCCGACGGGGCGGTTCGCCTGCATGACGAGATTACCCCTGACGAGCAGATCAAACACCGTATCGCCTATAAAAGCGAGAGTCAGCGGACTGAGCAAATCGGGATCGGTATTTTTCAGTTCTTCGCTTATTCCTATCAAATGAGAAGCCTCCGTTACGGCATATAGTCGAACTCGAGATCGTAAATTTCAACGGTGTCGCCCTGCTGGATACCCATGCTTTCGAGCTTGTCAAGTATGCCGCTCGAATGCAGCACGCGCTGGAAATACTGGAGCGACTCATAGTCGTCCATATCGGTGCGCTGAAGTATCTTGAGCAGCCACGGAGCCTCGACGATAAACACGCCGTCCTCCTCGCGCACGGTGAAGCCGGTATCTTTCTGCCTCTCGAACATCTCGACGGGTATCTCCTGCGCCTCGTAGCGTTTTATCGGCGGCAAAGTCTTGAGGCGTTTCGCGACTGCGTTTATGACTTCGGCAGTGCCCTCCTGAATCGGCGCGCACATGGTATAGAACTCATAGCCGCGGGAGGTGAAATACTCGCGCAGGTGCTCAATCTGAGCGTCGTCCGCCATGTCTATTTTATTCGCCGCAACGATCTGCGGAAGCTTTGAAAGCTCGGGGTCGAACTTTTCGAGCTCTGCGTTTATCTTCTCAAAATCCTCTATCGGGTCTCTGCCCTCGCTGCCCGCCGCGTCGATTATGTGCAGGAGCATGCGGCAGCGCTCGACATGGCGCAAAAATTCGTGGCCGAGACCGACGCCGTCGCTCGCGCCCTCGATAAGTCCGGGGATATCCGCGACGACAAACGACTCGCCCTCGCCCATGGTGACAACGCCGAGGACGGGAGTTATGGTTGTGAAATGATAGTCCGCGATTATGGGCTTTGCCTCGCTGACGACCGAGATAAACGTTGACTTGCCGACATTCGGGAAGCCGAGCAGACCGACATCGGCGAGAAGCTTCAGCTCGAGAATGACCTCCCACTCCTCACCGGGAGTGCCGCTCTTTGCAAAGCGCGGTGTCTGGCGGGTCGGGGTCTTGAAATGGGTGTTGCCCCAGCCGCCGCGGCCGCCTTTTGCGGCAACGAACGAGGTCTTTTCGGACATATCCGCCATAACGGCGTTCGACTCCGCCTCGCGGATTATCGTTCCACGCGGAATCTTTATGACGAGATTCTCGCCGTTTTTGCCGCGCCTGCGTCCGCCGTCGCCGCGTTTTCCGTCGGGGGCGGTGTATTTTCTCTTGTAGCGGAAGTCCGCGAGAGTCGCGAGGTTATCGTCAACCTCGAATATGATATCTCCGCCCTTGCCGCCGTCGCCGCCGTCGGGACCGCCGGACGCGACATATTTCTCGCGGTGGAAAGTTACCGCGCCGTCGCCGCCGTTTCCGGCTTTGATTTTGATTTTTGCAATATCTACAAACATAGAAGTTCCTTTACTTTTGTTTTCTTTTCGGGGTTATCTGCCCTCGCGCGCCGCCTTTATGTTTTCAACAAACTTGCGTGCGGTGTCGGTGATGCGCTGATAGTCGCCGGTCTTTGCGCCTGCGGTCAGCGAGCTGCCCGCGCCGACTGCGACTGCGCCCGCCTTGATCCAATCGGCGGCATTATCGACATCGACTCCGCCGGTCGGCATCATCTTCGCGTAGGGTATCGGTCCTCTTATAGCCTTGATTATCTTCGGGCCGAAGACATCGCCGGGGAATACTTTGAGTATATCCGCGCCCGCCTCCATGGCGGCGACAGCCTCTTTGACGGTCATTATGCCGGGCATAACGGCAACTCTGTAGCGGTTGCACATTTTCACGGTCTCGGGGTCAAAATAGGGGCTGACAACGAAGTTTGCGCCGGAGAGCATGGCTATTCTCGCGGTCGGCGCGTCCATGACCGTGCCTGCGCCGAGAATCATCTGCTCGGGCGTGTAGCGCTTTGCAAGCTCCTCGATAACCTTATCTGCATGGGGAACGGTGAATGTCAGCTCAATAGCCGCGACGCCGCCCTCGATGCACGCATCGGCGATTCTGCTCGCCTGATCGGCACTCTCCGCTCTTACGACCGCGACGATGCCGCAGTCCTGTATTTTAGTCAGTATTTGTTCTTTGTCCATTTTTATCTTCCTCTCTTATCTCTGAACTCTTGCGCCTGCGCCGTTCATAACGGCTTCGACCTCGCGTTTGCTTGCCATTGAAGTGTCGCCCGGGGTGGTCATCGCCAGCGCTCCGTGCGCTATGCCGCAGTTGACTGCATACCGGGGATCGCCCTCGGTCATCAGACCGTAGATAAGACCCGATGCGAACGAATCGCCGCCGCCGACGCGGTCGAATATCTCGAGCGAGTCGAGCTTCATGCCCTCATAGAGCTTGCCGTCCGCCCAGCATATCGCACTCCAGTCGTTGACCGTTGCGGTCTTGACGGTTCTGAGCGTTGTTGCAACAACTTTGAAATTCGGATATACCTTAACGGCATTTTCGATCATCTTGCAGTAGCCGTCAACATTGAGCTTCTTGAGTCCCGCATCGTTGCCCTCGACCTCAAGACCGAGGCAGGCGGTGAAATCCTCCTCGTTGCCTATCATGACATCGATATATTTGGCTATTTCGCGGTTGACCTGCTGCGCCTTCTCCTGACCGCCGATGCCTTTCCAGAGCGACGGGCGGTAGTTGAGGTCATAGGAGACGACGGTGCCGTATTCCTTCGCCTTTTTGACTGCGGCGATAACGGTCTGCGCGCTCGTCTCGGACAGAGCGGCAAAAATTCCGCCCGTGTGCAGCCAGCGGACGCCGAGCTTGCCGAAGATATAGTCCCAATCGATATCCTCTGCTCTGAGCTGGGATGCCGCCGTGTTGCCTCTGTCTGACACGCCGACGGCTCCGCGGATTCCGTAGCCGCGCTCGGTGAAGTTGAGTCCGTTTCGGACATTTCTGCCGATGCCGTCATAGCTCATCCATTTTATAAACGAGGTGTCGACTCCGCCCTGAAGAATGAAGTCCTCTATGAGCCTGCCGACCTCGTTATCCGCGAGGGCGGTTATGACTGCGGTGCGAAGTCCGAAGCAGCGACGCAGTCCGCGCGCGACATTGTATTCTCCGCCGCCTTCCCAAGCGGCAAAAGAGCGCGAATTCTTTATTCTGCCCGCGCCCGGATCGAGGCGGAGCATTATCTCGCCGAGGGATATTTCGTCAAACATGCAATCCTCGGGTCTTTTGAGTTCAAGCTGCATAAATTATACTTCCTTTCCTGCCGGATATATTGATGCGGTATTTCCGCGTGGCTTTCATACATAGTTAGTATACGACGAAAACGCAATTTTTACAATAACAAACGCCAAAAAGAGCAGAAAAATCCCCCGGCTTCAAAAATTAAAACCGAGGGATTGAAATCATATGCCGCGCAGCGTTATATCTTTTTATAAGTGAGCACGCTGAACTGCGCGCTGACGGTGAGTGAGCTCAATTTTTCGAGCTTCTCCCTGTCCTGCTTCGAGGTTTTGTAGCAATATGGAGTCATGTTGAAAAGGTCGGTTATATCTTTCCCGCTTTCGAGCACAAAAGTATAGCATATCTTCTTTTCGCCGACGAGGCGGAAGCCCTCGATATCATGCGGCGGGACTTCGTTCTCATACGGCACGTCATACACGGCGCTTTTTAACTCCCACAAATGCTTTTCGAGCGGTATTGCCTTGACGAATACGCCGTCTCTTTTGAGCACGCGCGAAAACTCCTGCGGGCAGGCGGGCGCGAAGATATTCACGAGCGCATCGCATTCGCCGTCGCCCATGGGCAGCTTATATATGCTCGCCACGGCGCGTTCAACTCCGCAGTTTTTCGGCGCTTTTTCGAGCGCGTATTTTGAGATATCCACGCCGAGCACTTGCGGCTCAAGTCCCGATTCATCGAGCCTGCTTTTAAAATACGAAGTGTACCAGCACTCGCCGCAGCCCGCGTCGAGCAGAGTGCCGCCGCGCGGGAAGTCCGCCGAAAGAGCTTCATAAACAGCCTCACGCAGAGGCGCATAGAAGCCCTTCGAAAGGAAATCGCGCCGCGCGTTTATCATCAGGCGGTCGTCGCCGTGGCGCTTTGCGCCGGACGAATTGCTCATCAGCAGATTCACATAGCCTTTTGCGGCGATATCAAAGGTGTGCCCTTGCGGACACACCCATATCTTTTCTTCTTTTTTCAGCTCCTGCGAGCATACGGGACAGCGAAAACTCATTTTGCCTGTGCAAGTTCCTTTTCTGCGCCTTTGGGGGCGAACATCTCATTGACATTGTTCTTGCCCTTATGATGATAAGGCACTATTTTAAGTATGATATAAAACGGCACTGCGCCGAGGGTATTGAAAACTATATCGGTCATGGTGTCCATGAGGGCGAAACGCGCGGGATCTCTGGGCTTAAAGAAAGTTCTCGTATTGTTCGCAGCCTTTGCAAGCTCATACGACCAATGCTGAGAGTCGCCGCCCGCTATCTGATCGAAGCTAAACTCGAAGAGCTCCCAGCAGGTGGAGATAAAGAACGAGAAGCCGAGAGCACAGAGCAGGACTATCGGCAGATCGCACTGCTTTTTATCGCGCTTCTGCATGGCGGTCGCGAGCTCATAGCCCATAAAGACTGCCTCAGCTCCGCCGAGCAGGTGGAGAATCTTATCCCACATGAAGATGGAATAATAGAAGTTCAGGAACGCGCCGCCGAAGGATGCGAGCAGCAGTCCGACGGACGCGACGGTCTGGCAATAGGGCGGAAGCTGGCGCAGGCAGTTCTTCTCGGGCAGAGCCTGGATTATCTCCCAGGCGAACATACCGACGAGATTGGCAAACAGCTGAAGCGCCATCTGCGGCTTCGGAAGATCCGAAGGCGGGTTGGTGAATATCAGGCTCACCATCGCGCCGATCATAATAAGACGGAAAATCCACCAGACAATGAACTCCGACTTCTTCGCGCTCGACATAAGCCGGCTGAAATAGTTTTTCACAAATTTTTCCTCTTTTCTTTGTTTTTTCCCTTAAACACACGAACTAATTATAACATCTGTGACTTTTATTTTATTCTCAATACACAATATCGGTCTTTTTTGTATTATCCGACAAAAAGCGGGTGCTCAATTTGTATATTCATACAGTTTTCAGGCGAGGGATTTCAGCAGGCGAAAGAAAATATCTTTGAAAGTCAGCGCGCGCACGGCATCGGGCGAGACTATGTTATACTCCCCTATCTTCTCGTCGCCGAGGCTCAGCACCACTTTACCGAGCACCTGCCCTTTCTCGACGGGCGCCTGAACATCGACGCAGAGCTCGACATCGGTCTTTATCTTGCCCTCCTCGCCTTTTTTGACGAGCACGCTGGCGGCTTTCGGCAAAGACGGATGAATCGAATCGACAACGCCGCCTATGACTGCAACATCGGTTATCAGCGACGGGTCTATCTCGGGCATGACGGTCGAATAGTTCGCAAAGCCCCAGTTGAGCATTGCCTTTGCGCCGTTGAAGCGGTCGTCGCTCGTCTGGCTGCCCATGACAACGGCTATGAGATGCGTGTTTCCACGCTTCGCGCTCGCGGAGACGCAGCATCCTGCTTTCGCCGTCGTGCCGGTCTTGAGCCCGGTCGTGCCTTTGTAGAATCTGACCAACTTATTCGTGTTGACAAGCTCCGTTGCGCCGCCGCGCAGGGAGTCCATCCAGATAGTTGTGTAGTTCATTATGCGCTCGTGCTTCAACAGCTCGCGCGACATTATCGCTACATCCATCGCGGTGGTCAGATGGGTCGTTGTGGTGTCGTCAAGACCCGTGCAGTTATCGAAATGTGTGTTCTTCATGCCGAGCTGCTGAGCGCGCTCGTTTATCATCGCGGTGAACGCCTCGTCGCTGCCCGCGAGCAGCTCGCCCAGAGCCGTGCAAGCGTCGTTCGCGCTGTAAACGGCGGTAGCCTTGAGCAGATCGTCGACCGTCATCTGTTCGCCCTCTTTGAGCCATATCTGCGAGCCGCCTTTTGATGCGGCGGAGGCGGAGGCGGTTACGGTGTCGCTGAGCGATATCTTCCCGCTGTCGAGCGCTTCGGTCACGAGCAGAAGGGTCATTATTTTCGTAACAGAAGCGGGATAAAGCTTTTCGTCGGCGTTCATGCTCATGAGCACCTTGCCGGAATCCATATCCATGAGCACCGCCGCTTTCGCCTTGACGGTGACGGGCATCGGCTCGTCGGCAAAGCTCACGCAGCAGCAAGAGAACACCAGCAGAAGAACAAGGGCGGCGCAGAGCACCGTTTTCAGCTTACGGTTCATAACATCATCTCCCGAAAATCAAAAGCGGATATAAAAACAGTATTAAAGATATATGCCGATTATCTGCATCTTAGCCCCGCGGACTTGCACAAGAGGGCGAAATGCTGTATAATTTCACTGCAAAACTCAAAGGAAGGGCGGCTTTTGCCGCGGTGATGATATGAAGGTCGCATTCTGCACTCTCGGGTGCAAGGTCAATCAATATGAATCGCAATCGATGGAGCAGGCGCTGATAAAGCGCGGCTTCGAATGTGTCGGGGCGAGTGAAGAGGCAGATGTCTACATAGTCAACTCCTGCACCGTAACCGCCGAGAGCGACCGCAAGACGAGACAGAATGTGCGCCACCTGCGAAAGCTGCATCCGGACGCCGTTATAGTGCTCACGGGCTGCATGCCGCAGGCGTTCCCCGAGGACGCGCGTCTGCTCACTCAAGCGGATATTGTCACCGGCAACCGCTCGAACAAGCAGATTCCCGACATGATCGATGAATTTTTCCGCACGAGAGAGAGAATAGTGCGCATAGCTCAGCACGAAAACGGTGAAAAATTCTCGGGCGAGCTGATAAACGATTTTCGCGAGCGCACGAGGGCGACGGTCAAAATCGAGGACGGCTGCAACCGTTTCTGCTCCTACTGTGTCATTCCGTATGCGCGCGGGCGCGTGCGTTCGAAGCCGCTCGAAGACATAAGAGAAGAGATATCCTCGCTCGAAAAGAAAGGTTTTTCGGAGATAGTTCTCGTCGGCATAAACCTTTCGGCATACGGCACTGACTGCGGGGCGAGCATCTGCGACGCGGTCGAGCTCGCCGCTTCGTTCGAGGGGATAAAGCGGGTGCGGCTCGGCTCTCTCGAACCTGACCACATGACACCGGAAGTTACAAAAAGACTGGCGGGATGCAAAAAGCTCTGCCCACAGTTTCACATATCGCTCCAGAGCGGATGCGACAAGACACTCAAGCGCATGAACCGCCACTACACTGCCGCCGAATACGAAGAACTCTGCACAAGGCTCAGAAGCGAGTTCGAGGATGCGACGCTGACGACAGATGTCATGGTCGGCTTCTCGGGCGAGACAAAAGAAGATTTTGAGATTTCGCGCGATTTCGTCAAGAAGATAGGCTTCGAAAAAGTCCATGTATTCCCCTATTCACGCAGGGCGGGCACACGCGCGGCGGAATTCCCGGATGTGGTTGAAAACGCCGAAAAAGAGCGCAGAAGCCGCGAGATGATTGCGGCGGCGGGCGAGGTTCGGCATGAATTTTTAGAGAGACAAATCGGCAGAACGGTCGAGGTGCTGTTTGAAGAGAAGCTGCGCGACGGCAGTATTCAAGGCTACACGGCGAACTACACGCCGGTCAGAATAAAGAGCGGCTGCACGCACGGTCTGCACAAAGTAAAAATCACCGCCTGCGGCGATGACTGGTGCGAGGGCGAGCTGATATAAAGATAAAAGCGGCACTGCGGAAACATGGTCTCCATAAAATAATTTTAATCCCGGCAGTAATGTCTGCCGGGACTTTTTATATATTGAAACCGCGTGCAGTGATTGAATGGAACGATAAACAATTTGTCGCAGAACCTATTTGGGCGCCCCTGTAAGGGAGCTGGCTCGGCGCGAGCCGAGACTGAGGGGTTGTTTCGCTTCGCTCAAAGTAATAAGTAAAAGTGAATAGTGAAAAAGTGCGCGACTTGTAGGGGGCGGCGACCTCGACGCACCGCTGACGCGCAAGCGGCACGAAATCTTTGATTTTATCGACCGTAGGGACAGCCCTTGCGGCTGTCCGCTATCGGCGAAGCCGATACAAAGTTATAGCAATTGTAATTTATTGATAATTAGCTTCTACCTTCGCTACGCACTCTAATCAAAGGATGTATACTTCCCGCGTTTCGGCATTTTCTTTTTATTTGAAAAAGAAAACGCCTGCAAAAGAAAAGCAAAACAGGGGGAATCCCCCTGTACCCCCGGCAACGCCGCACCGCAGTACATAGCTCGCGGCTCTCAATCAGTTGCTCGGCACATTCGCACGCAAACGCGCCGGAGCTTGAACGAATGCGTGCTCGTGCGTCTTGCTTCGCAAGCCGTTCCCTCGCTCGTCTCTGTTAGCCGTCAAGCACTGCGGCGCGGCTATTGAAAGCTCGATTATTAATATCGACTGATTACTTGCTTTTACTTTGCAAAAGTCCAATGACCGAGGTTTGCCTTAGTCTATTTAACTACACTAAGCCTTAAAAATAGCAAACAGCCGCAAGGGCTTTCCATACGAACGATTGGCAATAGGCATTTCGAGAATTCCGTGCCGCTTGCGCGGCAACGGTGCGTCGAGGTCGCCGCCCCCTACAAATGCGCGCCAATAAATTCATGCAGATTTCGCGGGCGGATAATATCCGCCATACAAGATTATGCCTATTTGCAATATTGCGTAATTTTCTATCGCCGCTTATATAATGACAAAAACCGACCTAAGAATCACAGGTCGGTTTAACTTTTTATATCTGCAAAAGCAGTGCGGATATTTTTATTTAAGTATCTTTCTGAGCTTGCTGCTCAGGCGCAGGCAATAGAATGTAATCAGCTTTGACAGGGCGTAATCATAGAGCAAAAACGCGATTATGCCGAGCAGCGCTATCGCGGGTATCGCCCACTTGCCGAGGAAATCCGGCAGGTCGGGGTCGATGCCCATAAATTTTATCATCAAAAAATATGACAGAGTCATAACGCCCGCAAAGGTCAGGATTTTTATAATATACTCGACCGCGCGCGGCGTTTTGCTCTCGAGCACGGATTTGAGCACGGGATAATAGCCGAAAAAGACTGCGTAGATTATCGCCGCCTCTTTGTTCGGGACAACTATCAGCGACAGCACGGACACCGCCGCCCACACGCCGAGCGCCCATTTTTTATCAATCTCAATTACAATGACCGCGACAAACAAACTCGATATCGCGGGGAGCGCGAGCTCGAGATTCGGTATGAGCGAGATCAGCGCCATAAGAGCGACAGACAGCGCCGCAAAAACGGCGCTGAGAGCTATTTTTGATGTTTTCTTCATTTCGCGTTTCATAATATCAGCCTCAACAGCACGGGATAAGGTCGCCGCCCATGCATTCGCAGCAGCAGTCGGCGCAGAGCAGACCGGAGCAGACATCGCAGGCGCCGCAGCCGTTTGACGATTTGCGTGCGCTGCGGAAGCCGCCGTTTTTCGACGAATCGAGATTTTCCTTTGCCGCCGCATATTCGCGGTTGTTGGGATCCATCCTGCACGCGCGGTCAAAATTCTCAGATGCATAGTCGAGCCAGCCGCGTCTCTGCTGAGCCGCGCCCTTGAGATAATACCACTCCGCGCTACGATACTGCTCGGGGATTCCGTCGAGCAGAACCAATGCGTCCTCTATCCTGCCGCTGCGTATTTTTTCGCGTATATCGGACAGGTCGGACATGTTGTTCGCATATGACGAAGAGCGCGAAGACGATGAGGACGAAGAGCCGCCGAGTCCGCCGCGGAGCATGACTATCTGGTCATATGCGTCGTTGAGCTCCTGCATTTTGCCGTCGTCCGACGAATCGCTGTATTTGCGGGCGAGCTCGCGATAAGCGTTTCTTATCTGCTCATCACTCGCCGTGTCCGGCACTCCGAGAACCGAGAACGGATTCTTTTTCATTCTTCACACCCTCTTTCTTTCTGAATACTTCCGTCTGCGAAGCGAGCATTCCGTCGCAGACCACATTTTCTATTATATCCCCGAACCGATTGAACTTCAGCCCACCGAGCGCATTCGCCGTCTCGCCCGCCGTGAGGTCAAGGCGCTCTTCGGCAAATTTTCTAAACTCATCGCCCGAGAGGCTGTTTGCATCGGGGAACCTTGCTTTTAGCGGATTATATGACCCGCTCTTTATATCCTTTTCGATATCGTCAACGGCATCGAGCAGATATATCCACCTGCCCAGAAGATAGCCGAAACGCCACAGCTGCATTTTGTCCTCGCCGTAGTATCCCTGAGAGAATATCGCGGCGAGCATCTTGCCGGACGGATCCGCCGCCTCGTCGAGCGACGCCGTGCCTGATTTTTCGATTTTCTGCTGTTCTTCCATTGCGGCGGCGACGGCGCGATCGAGCATCTCCTGCCGTCTCGCGGCTTTTTTGTGCATGAGCGAAAGCGCGGGCTTTATGAGCCGGCACGCAAGGCGTTTGAAGAATCCGCCGTCCGCGATATCGTCGAGCAGTTTATAATAAGAGACGATTATAACAACATCGGCGCTGCGCTCGAGCTCCGCGTCCTCGGTGCATTTGAGGCACTTCTTCGCAGGATTCACGCAGCAGCGTCCTTTTTCAAATTTCCCGCACTGCTCCTGCAGAGCCAGGCGGACTATCGAGAGAAAAGTGAAATCATAGCTCAGAAGCATTCTCGCTATCGGGGTATATAATCTGCCGAGCGCTCTGCACTCGGAGCAGTATACGCCGCGGTAGAGCTCATAATCCTTGATTTTGAGCTCGGGCTTGAAAGCTTTGATATAGCCTGTCATCTTTTCCCCCAAAAGTTTTTCTGTGTCTCTTTAGCTTATTTTATATCAAAGAACCTCAAAATCGGTTAACGCTTTGTAAACTTTTTGCTTCAGTCCTTGCAATAGTGCTTTTTCAGGTGCTTTACCGCCTTTTCATAGCCCTCAAAGCCGAAGCCGATATATGTTTTGACGCAGGCAGGGGTTATATATGAATTCTCGCGGAACTCCTCGCGCGCGGAAATATTTGACAGATGCACCTCGACCGTCGGAATACCGACCGCCTTGAGCGCGTCATGTATCGCGATGCTGGTATGAGTATAAGCCGCGGGGTTGATTATTATCGCATCGACTTTTTCATAATACGCCTGCTGGATTATGTCAACGAGCGTGCCCTCGTGGTTCGACTGGAAAAACTCCGGCTCCATGCCGTTCTCTTCGCAGCGCGCGCGGATATATTCAACAAGATCGTCATAAGTCTGCCTGCCGTAGATATCAGGCTCCCTTATGCCGAGCATATTCATATTGGGTCCGTGAATAACATAAACCTTCATTTATAACCTCTTCCTTTCAGAATTGAATTGATTTATTGCCTGTTCGGTGATAAAATTACTTCGTAAAGATAAAATCCGTGACGCAGGTCACAGCAGGAGTGAAAATATGATATACACGATTGAAAACGAATTTCTTCGCGTCAGCGCGGAGGACGACGGAGCACAGCTGAGCTCCGTAGAGCTCAAGGAAAACGGAAAAGAGTTCCTCTGGCAGGGCGATCCGTCAGTCTGGTACGGCAGAGCACCGGTTCTTTTCCCGATAATCGGCCAGCTTCTGGACGGAAAGTATCGCTACAGCGGCCGCGAATACGAGATGCCGAAGCACGGCTTCGCGCGCCACTCGGTGTTTGCTATCAAAGAGCAGAGCGGAGATTCCATGACCTTCTCCCTCGCTTCAAGCGACGAGACGAGGAAGTGCTATCCGTTCGAGTTCGAGCTGCTGATAAAATATTCCGTCAGCGGACACACACTCCGCTGCACGAGCACAGTCATAAACAAGACCGACGGCGAGATGTATTTCTCGATCGGCGCGCACCCCGGCTTCAACTGCCGCATAGGCGACGCGATAGAGTTTGAAAAAGGCGAAAATCTTCGCACGATGAGAATAGATTCAAGCTCCATTCTCATGGATGAGACTTTCCCGGTCGAGCTCGAAAACGGGCGCACTATAAGGCTCACCGAGCATATTTTCGACAAGGATGCGCTTATTCTTGAGGGACTTAATTCAGAGAGCCTGCGCCTCGTAAGCGGCGACAGAACTGTAAAATTCACCTTCGGCAAAGCACCCTATCTCGGAATATGGGCGAAGCCCAACGCGCCGTATGTCTGCCTTGAGCCGTGGTACGGGGTCAACGACAACTGCGACAAAAAAGATTCGATATCCAAAAAGCGCGGCATCGAAAAGCTCGAAAAGGGCGAAACTTTTTCGTTCGACTGGACAGCCGAGCTCGAGGGCTAAAAAAATTATATCCGACTGCCGTTTTCACGGCAGTCTCAGTCTATCGAAAAAGGCATGTCATTGCACAGACCCAAGGTTCACCGTGCAAGGGGAGCTGTCACGGCAAAGCCGTAACTGAGGGGTTGTTGTATAAGAGCTCAAAGCACCAAGCAATTTAAGGAATTGCAGCTTATTCAAAACAATCCCTCCGGCGCTCCGCGCCACCTCTCTTTACACAAGGGAGGCTTTGATTCTGATTTCTAATAAAGCCCCAAAACCGGGTTTATCGACGAGCCGGGGCTGCCATTTTCGCGGCAGTCTTTTTTTATGCCTTGAAGCGGTAGCCCGCGCCCCAGACGGTTTCGATATACTGCGGGTTGGAGCTGTCCGTCTCGATTTTATCGCGGATCCTGTTGATATGGACGGTGACGGTCGAGGTCTCGCCTATCGCGTCGAGTCCCCATATTTTATCGAAGATTGCATCCTTGCTGTAGACCACATTCGGGTTTGACGCAAGGAACGCGAGCAGGTCGAACTCCTTGTTCGTGAGCGTGACCTCCTTCTCGTTGACAAATACGCGTCGGGCGTGGGTATCTATCGAGAGCTTGCCGACATTTATAATATAATTGACCGGTTCCTCGCCCTTTGAGGTCAGGCGCTCGTAGCGGGCAATGTGCGCCGTGACGCGCGCGACAAGCTCGGAGGGACTGAACGGCTTGGTTATATAGTCATCCGCACCGAGACCGAGTCCTCTTATCTTGTCTATCTCGTCCTTCTTTGCCGAGACCATGAGCACGGGGCATT
>CAVAWW010000026.1:0-25260 GCA_963592475.1 bacterium | reverse complement strand
ACGCCGACGAGTGCGTCGAGGCGCTTTCAAAAATAATGGAGGTGAGCCGATGACAGTGCTTGAAACAGAAAATCTCACCCACTATTATGAAAACGGCATGGCTGGAGCCGTCGCCGCTATCGAGAATATAAACGTGAAGTTTGAAAAGGGCGAAATAGTCGGAATAATCGGCCATACCGGCTCCGGCAAGAGCACCCTTCTTCAGCATCTCAACGGACTTCTGAAGCCCGATTCCGGCAGAGTTCTGCTCTGCGGCGAGGATATCAATAAAGACAAGCGCACCCTGCGCGCCGCAAGGTTCAGGGTTGGGCTTTGTTTCCAGTATCCGGAGTATCAGCTCTTTGAAGAGACCGTCTATAAAGATATCTCGTTCGGACCGAAAAATATGGGACTCGACAGCGCGGAGATTGACCGCCGCGTGCGCCGAGCCGCCGAATTTGTCGGACTTAACGAAGAGCATCTGAAAAAATCTCCGTTCGATCTTTCGGGCGGCGAAAAACGCCGCGCCGCAATAGCGGGCGTTATGGCGATGGAGCCCGAAGTGCTCATCCTCGATGAGCCCACCGCGGGTCTCGACCCGCGCGGCAGAGAGGTCATCCTCTCGCTTGTCCGCACTTATCGCGAGCAGACGGGGAGCACCGTTATCCTCGTTTCCCACAGCATGGAGGATGTCGCCAAGACCGCCGACAAAGTCCTGGTGCTCAACCATTCCCATGTCGCGATGTTCGGCACCGTGCCCGAGGTCTATTCCCGCACGGACGAGCTTGAGGAGATGGGGCTCACTGTTCCGCAGATAACAAAAATATTCAGAGCACTGCATGACAGGGGCTTTGATGTCTCTCCGTCCGTGTTTACGGTAAGTCAGGGCGCGGACGAGCTCATGCGCTATTTTGAGAGGAGGGGAACGGTATGATAAGCGATATCACTATCGGCCAGTATTATTCCGGCACCTCCGTCATCCACCGCATGGATGCGCGCATGAAATTTGTGCTCACAATGGCGCTTATAGTCATTCTCTTCGTGTGCAGGAATTTCTATTCCCTCGCGCTCGGACTCGTTTTCGTCGTGGCAACTCTCCTGCTTTCAAAAGTCCCGATGAAGATGATGTGGCGCAGCATAAAGCCGCTCGTTATTCTCATGCTCTTCACCGCCATCATCAATGTTTTTTATAATCGCGGCGGCGAGACGCTCGTCTCGTTCTGGAAAATAACCATAACTACCACAGGCGTTTATACCGCGATATTCACTACCGTGCGTATAATCCTGCTTGTCGTCGTCAGCTCGCTGCTGACTTATACAACCACGCCCACTATGCTCACCGATGCGCTGGAGCGCCTGCTCTCACCTTTAAAGGTGATAAAAGTGCCGGTGCATACTCTCGCCATGATAATGACGCTCGCCCTGCGCTTTATTCCCGTGCTTATCGAGGAGATCGAGCGTATAATGAACGCGCAGAAGGCGCGCGGAGCTGATCTTGAAACAGGCGGACTTATAAAGCGCGCTAAGGCGCTCATACCGATACTCATCCCGCTGTTTATCTCGTCGTTCCGCCGCGCATATGAGCTGGCGTTCGCCATGGAGTGCCGCTGCTACACGGGCGGCGAGGGCAGAACGCGCATGAAGCAGATGAAGCTCGCCGCGCGCGATTTTGTCGCCCTCGGTGTCACAGCCGTTCTGCTTGCTGCTGTAATAGTCCTCAATCATTATCTCGGGCATCTTATCTGATCGGAGTGAAGGCTTTGAAGAATCTGCTCTTTACCCTGCGCTATGACGGCACGGATTATCACGGCTGGCAGGTGCAGGAAAATGCGAATACGGTTCAGCAGACCTTTCAGGATGCCGCCGAGCGTATCTGCGGAGTCCGCGACAATGTCATAGGCTGTTCACGCACGGATTCCGGCGTCCACGCCGATATGTATTGCTGCAATATGCGCACCGAGTCGTCTCTTTCGCCCGAGAAGTGGAAGAGCGCGATGAACGGCGTTCTGCCGCACGATATCGCCGTGACCGACTGCCGCGAAGTGCCGTTTGAGTTTCACGCGCGCTATGACTGCTCCGGCAAGCGATATGTCTACAGAATCTGGAACGCGCAGGAGCGCAATCCTTTTCTTTCGAGATATTCTTATCACTATAAATATCCGCTCGATGCGGATTTTCTGAACCGTCAGGCGTCGCAGATGCTCGGAACCCACGATTTTTCGGCGTTCTGCGCGGCGGGTGCCAGCACGGTCGACAATGTCCGCACATTGACCCGCGCCGATGTCGTGCGCCGCGGCGACGAAGTGCTGATGTACTTCGAAGCGGACGGCTTTCTCTATAATATGGTCAGAATAATGGTTGGCACGCTTCTCGATATTTCGAGGGGCAGGATAGCGGCAGATTCGCTGCCCGATATAATTTCATCACGCAGCAGAGACAGAGCGGGGGCGACTGCGCCCGCCTGCGGACTCTGCCTTGAGCAGGTTTTCTATAACGGCAAAGACTAAAAAACGGGGGTGCGGCAAGTTGGCAGAGAAAAAGGGCAAGAAGAAAAACAGCGCAAAGAAGCTCATAAGCGGACTCCTTGCGAAGAAAAAGGCGGATAAACCCGCACAAAACGGCAAAAAGAAAACAAAAAATTCCAAGCGCGAGACGATAATAATTGTTATATTGACTCTGCTTGCGGTCGGCGCGGTCGTGTTCTTCGCCGCGCGTTCGTTTGGCGGCATGAAATATAACGATGTCGAGGATTCGGCAAAGCAGCTGATATCCGCGTCCGGCACGGGAGCGGGATATCCCTATAAAATAAGCTCGGCTGACGTGCTCGATATGACGCCGTTCAAGTCGAATATCGCCCTGCTGACCCGCGATTCCGTCGTCGTGCTCAATTCCTCCGCCAAAGAAGTCGCGCGCCTTGAACATAACTATTCCGACCCGGATATGGCGGTCTATAAAGGCAGAGCGCTTGTCTATGACCGCACCTCAGGCGATTTCACTTTGATGAATTCGAGCAAGATTCTGGGCGACGGCAACACGGGCTCGCCTATCTACACCGCCGCCATGGGCAAGGACGGCACAATAGCGTTCTCGCTCAAAACCTCCGCAGCCCAGAGTGAGCTGTGCGTATATAATCACAAGTTAGAAAAGATATTCGCATGGGAGTGCGCGCAGGAGAAGATATTCGATATCTCGATAGCCCCCAACGGCAAGAGCGCCGCGCTGATACTCGTCGGCTCCGAAAACGCCGTTACATATTCGCGCCTCGTCGTGCTGAGTTTCAAAAAAGATAATCCGGTAGTCACCGACATAAAATATGACAACACATTGCTTTTCGATGTCATATATAATTCGAGTACAAGCATAATAGCCTATTCGACCGATTTCAAAACGACCGTGACGAAAAAAGGCCACAAAGAGGATTACTCTTTCGGCAGCAATACTCTGGCTCACGAGTCCGCGTCGGATTCGGGCAGAAGCGCCGTCGTGCTCTATGAATATGCCAACGAGGAGAAGCCGAAGGTCGTGGCTTTCGATAGGCGCTCAAAGCTTCTGTTCGAGCGCAGCTTCGACAAGAAAATTTATGCGCTCACCTGCACCGATAAATATGTCGCCGTGCTGTTTGACGACGGCGTTGAACTGATATCTTCAAGCGGCGAGACCGCAAAGACCGTCTCCGCCGGCAAAAACGGCAAAAGGGTTATTTGCGCGGGCAGCGACGTGTATGTGCAATATGCGTCAAATATCACAAAAAATTAACAACCGCTTAATAATAAAAGGTTTGCCACTGTGCATAGCGTGTGATATAATTGAAAAAACAGCTGACAGGGGGGGATAAGTCTTGGATTTTATAGTCGATTTTTTAATAGTCGCGGTGTTTGCGCTGTGCATTTTCGTCGGCGTCAAAAACGGGCTTATCCGCTCGATAATCGGACTTGTCGTGGTCGCTGCGGCGGCTGCGCTCGCCGTATGGCTGAGCGAACCTGTCGCAAGCGGTATATATGACCTGTTCATAAAAAAGAGCCTTGAAACTGCCGTGGCGGCTCAGCTGCCCGATATGTCCTCGGCTCAGCTTACCTCGCAGAATGTGCAGGAGGTCATATCCTCTCTGCCCGCCGCCATTGTCAAAGCGGCTCAGAGCATGGGCGTTGATATCGCCGCGATATCCGAAAAGGCGGGCTCTGTCGATTTGAGCGCATCGAATATCGCCGCCGAAATCTGCGACAGCGTCGCGAAGCCTATCGCTGTCGCCGTGCTCAAAGTTTTGAGTTTCGCCGTCATTTTCTTTGTCTGCGACTTCTTTCTTCAGATTGCCGCAAAGGCTGTCTGCAAGCTGTTTGAACTGCCCGTTATCCGCTCCGTCAACCGCACTCTCGGCGGTGTTTTCGGGGCTTTGAAGGGCGTGTTCGTCGCCGTGTTTGCCTGCCTGCTGCTCGATGCCGCCGCGTCCTTTGCGCCCGGCACGCAGTTCGCCTCGGCAGTCGGCGCATCCAAACTCGTGAGTTTGATCGTTTCAACCGATATATTTTCACGGCTGATAACGGTTTGATATTTCCGTCCCCGCACAGGGAGGAACATATTTGAGGAGGATAACTATGGTAAAAAATCTGTTTAAGGGCTGTCTGACTGTCCCGAATCTGCTCTCGCTTATAAGAATCTTTCTTATACCAGCATTCGCCGTGCTCTATTATAAAGGTCATATCGGCTGGGCAGTGCTCATGCTCGCACTTTCCGGCATCAGCGATTTCCTTGACGGAAAAATCGCCCGCCGCTTCAATCAGGTCAGCGAGCTCGGCAAGATACTCGATCCCGTCGCAGATAAGCTGACTCAGATAACGATCGCAGTCATGCTCTACATAGCTTTCCGCAGCTGCAACGATCAGCTGATGGTCGCTTTCAGCTGGGTATTCCTCGTGTTCCTCGCCAAAGAGGCGGTCATGGTTATCGGCGGAGCTATAATGATAGCCTGCGGCATCAAACCCGGCGCGGCCGAGATATACGGCAAGGTCGCAACCTTCGTGTTCTATCTTGTTATGCTCGTCATAATCGGCTTCGGCCCCGAGATCGGCGCGTTCAGAAATTATTGGACTCTGCCCGACCCCGTTCTCATGGTACTTGTCATAATTTCGGCAATACTTACTATAGTTGCTTTCGCAAGCTATATGCCCGCGACCTACAAGCAGTTTAAGGAAAAGCATCAGAGCAAGCAGGAGAAAAAGACCGAGAAATAATTGCGGCTGTGCAGGCTCCGACAAAGTAAAATAGAATCCCGGAGATTATTTAAATGAAAAAGATGATGTGTTCCAGGTGCGGCAAACGCCCTGCAATGTTCTTCATAACCAAGGTCGAGGGCAACGAGACCAAGCAGGAAGGACTCTGCATGAAATGCGCCATGGAAATGAATATAGGACCCATAAAACAGATAATGGAGAGCATGGGCATCTCGGAGGACGAGGTGGATTCCGTCAGCGACCAGTTTGATGAGCTGTTCGGCGAGGACGGAACAGGCTTCATGCCCGGCGGCGCGGGAACTCTTCCTTTCATGAACCAGTCCGAGCAGGACGACGATGAAGAGGACGAGGACTCCGACGGCGAGGATGAAATCGACGAGGGCGACAGCGACGATAACAAACCCCAGGTCGGTCCGTTCGGCATCCCCGTTATCAACGCCAAGGGTTCGGGCGAAAAGAAAAAGGGCAAGAAGAAAAAGGGGAGAAAGTTCCTCTCGCTCTATTGCACGGATCTCACGGAAAAAGCCCGCGAGGGCAAAATAGACCGCATCATCGGACGCGATAACGAGATTTACCGCGCGGTGCAGATTCTCTGCCGCCGCTCGAAGAACAACCCCTGCCTTATCGGCGAACCCGGCGTCGGCAAGACCGCTATAGCCGAGGGGCTTGCCCTGCGCATAGCAAACGGCGAAGTCCCCGCGAAGCTCGCCAAAAAGGAAATACACCTGCTCGACCTCACCGCTCTTGTCGCCGGCACTCAGTTCAGAGGCCAGTTCGAGAGCCGTATAAAGGGTCTTATAGACGAGGTCAAAAAAGAGGGCAATATAATCCTGTTTATCGATGAGGTGCATAACCTCGTCGGCACAGGCGATGCGGAGGGTTCGATGAACGCCGCCAATATCCTGAAGCCCGCCCTTTCGAGAGGCGAGATACAGATAATCGGCGCAACGACCTTCACCGAATACAGAAAATATATCGAGAAGGATGCCGCCCTTGAGCGTCGCCTTCAGCCGATAAAAGTCGAGGAGCCGTCGATAGAGGAGACCTATCAGATGCTCGTCGGCATCAAGGACTATTACGAAAATTTCCACAAGGTCACTATAAGCGACTCGCTCGTCCACAGAGCGGTTGTGCTCTCCGAGCGCTATATAAACGACCGCTTCCTGCCCGATAAGGCTATCGACCTGCTCGATGAGGCATGCACCTGTGCGAACCTCAGAAACAAGAGCATCAGCGATCTCGAGACCGCCGAGGATGACCTCAAGGCTCTCAACGACCGCCAGCAGGCGATGATGGAAGAGACCGAGAATACCGACTACGAGGGTCTGCTCAAAGTCAAGAGCAGTATCGCCGCTAAAGAGAAAGATATCGAGGCGCTGAAGCCTCTCGCCGCCGACAATGCGGTGACTGAGAGCGACATCGCCAGAGTTATCCAGCTCTGGACAGGCATACCCGCAAATAAGATAATGGAGAGCGACCTTACCCGCCTTGCCGATATGGAACAGCATCTCAAAGCGAAGCTTATCGGTCAGGACGAGGCGGTCGAGCTTGTCTGCGCCGCGATAAAGCGCGGCAGAGTGCAGATAAACCCGCGCCGCCGCCCGTCATCGTTTATCTTCGTCGGACCGACCGGAGTCGGCAAGACCGAACTTGTAAAACTTCTCTCTCAGGAGCTGTTCAACACTCCCGAGACGCTTATCCGCCTTGATATGTCCGAGTTCATGGAGAAACACTCCGTCTCGCGTATCATCGGCTCGCCACCCGGCTATGTCGGCTATGACGAGGCGGGTCAGCTGACCGAAAAAGTCCGCAGAAAGCCCTATTCAGTTATACTCTTCGATGAGATAGAGAAGGCGCATCCCGATGTTATGAACATCCTGCTCCAGATACTTGACGAGGGCAGAATAACCGATGCGCAGGGCAGAACAGTGAGCTTTGAAAACACGATAATCATCATGACCTCCAACGCCGGCAGCGAACGCCGCGAGGGCGTCATGGGCTTTGCAAAGAATCAGAGCGATGCCAATAAAGAAAAGGCGCTCAAGGCACTCAGAGAGTTCCTGCGCCCGGAGTTTATCGGCAGAGTTGACGAGATAGTCGTCTTCAACGACCTGACCCCGGAGAATCTTGAGCAGATATCGAATCTCATGCTCACCGAGCTTGTCGAGCCTCTGCGCGACAAGGGCATCGCGTTCTCGTGGGATGAGAGCGTGCCGAAGCTTATCGCCTCGATGTCCGAGGGCGGTCTGCGCGGAGCGCGCGACCTGAGGAACAATATCAGGCGGCAGGTTGAGGATAAGATAGCCAACGCTATCGTTGATCACGCTTCGTCTCCGCTGAGCGAAGTCCGGGCTCTTGTCGAGGACGGAAAAGTAGTTATCGACGCAAAATGATAATCGGGGACTGTCCGCGCGGCAGTCCCTTGTTTTATAAAAGTGAGGAATACTATGGATATTTGGGGAAAACTCTGTGCCGCCGCACAGGAGCAGTATCATCCCGGCGATGTTTCGCCGTTTATCTATGCGCACCATGTCGTCTGCGCGCTTGAGAGCGAAAACGGCGAGATATATACCGGCTTTTGCATCGAGAGCTACAGCGGCGTTATGGATCTGTGCGCCGAGCGTGTCGCCGCGCTCAATATGTATCTGCAAAGCGGTCAGACCATTGTCAAGAGACTCATTGCTTTTCGCGACCGCCCGCCTTACGGAGGGGGCAGCGGTATGCCCTGCGGCGCGTGCCGCGAGTTCTTCTTGCAGCTGTCCGATAAAAACCGCAATATGCAGATAATGACCGATTATGACAGGCGCGAAACCGTCACTTTGGGCGAGCTTATGCCCGCATGGTGGGGCGACGAGCGCTATGAAAACGCAGACGGGGAGGCGGCAAAATGAAAGTTCTGACTTCATCGCAGATGTTCTCTGCCGAGCAGGCGCAGGTCAACAGGGGAATGAGCTTCACCCGCCTGATGGAAAACGCCGGCAGCGCGTGCGCGCGTGCTGTAAGGGAGCGCTTTGCATCTCTTGAACAGTCGCGCGGGCTCATATGCGTTCTCTGCGGAAAGGGCAAAAACGGCGGCGACGGCTTTGTTATCGCCCGCAAGCTCGCCCTCGCAGGCTTCAATGTTGCCGTTGTCGAGGCATTCGGCGAGCCTACCGCCGAGGACTCGATACTCATGCGCGAAAAAGCTGTCGAAACAGGGCTCGTCCCGGAGTTCTTCTGGGGAGAGGAAAACGCTGAAAATTCAATTGAATCTGCTGCCGTGATAGTCGACGCCGTGTTCGGCACGGGCTATAAATACAGAGAGGACGAGCGGGTGAGAGCGGTCTTTGAGGCTGTCAACGCTTCGCCCGCAAAAGTCGTTTCAATCGATGTCCCGAGCGGACTCGAGAGCAACAACGGCGATGTGCCGGGCAGCTGCATAAAAGCGGATATCACAATAGCCGTCTCGTGTATGAAGCCCGTCCATATATTAAAACCGGCGCGCGTGCTCTGCGGCGAAATAATAACCGTCGCAATAGGCATCGATGACGATATAATCGACGGCATTGAGGACGATACCATCGCCGTGCTGACTCCCGCCCAGGCGAAAAAGATATTCCCGCGCCGTGACCTGATGGCAAACAAAGGCACATTCGGGCGCGCTCTGAGCGTCTGCGGCAGCCGCAATATGCAGGGCGCGGCGGTGCTTGCCGCCTCGTCGGCGCTTAGATGCGGAGCGGGTCTTGTAACTGCCGCGTTTCCCGATGCCGCATATAACGCAATAGCCCCGAAGCTCACGGAATCATTGCTTCTGCCCCTGCCGTCAAACGAGGCGGGAACTTTCTCGTCCGGCGCGATACCCGCGCTGCTCGAACAGGCTGAAAAATCCTCGGCTGTGCTCGTCGGATGCGGTCTTGGGTTCAATCTCCATACAAAAGAACTCGTCTCGGCGCTCGTGCAGAACTGCACAAAGCCCATGATTATAGACGCCGACGGCATAAATGCGCTCGCCGCAAATATAGATATACTGAAAAATATCAAAGCTCCCGTTATCCTCACTCCGCACCCCGGCGAGATGTCCCGCCTTACCGGCATGAGCATCGCCGATATCGAGCGCGACCGGGTGAATGTCGCCCGCCGCTTCGCCGATGAATACGGCGTTGTGCTCCTGCTCAAGGGCGCGAGCACGGTGATAGCCGGCGCGGGCAGGCGCGATGCGTATATCAACGTCACCGGCAATCAGGGCATGGCAAAGGGCGGCAGCGGAGATATGCTCTCGGGCATTATTCTCGCGCTCCTCGCTCAGGGCGTGTATCCGTTTGACGCGGCGGTGCTCGGCGCATATATCCACGGTGCCGCCGGAGATGCCGCGGCGCGCGAACTGTCGCTCTCGTCGATGCTCGCCTCCGACTGCATATCCGCTCTGCCGCGCGTACTGCGAACCATGGAGAGGTAACGGGCAATTGGAGTGATAGCTTGAAACGAATTTTTCCGTTTATCTTAAGCTTGCTGCTTGTTTTGTCTCTTCTCGGATGCAAAAACGTACCTTTGAAAAACAGCAAAGACCGGCCGCCGGATATCCCGACCGCGTTCACAGCCGATTTGTATATCATAAACGGCGAGCGCGAGTATGAGGCAAAGTACGATCAGACTTCGCTCACCGAAGCTCAGCTTGATTTCACATCCCCGGCAACCGTTCGCGGCCTGAAAGTGAAGCTCAGCGGCTCGACCTGCACATTCAGCTACGGCAATCTGACTTTTTCTGCGGATCTCTCATCTCTGCCGCAGAGCGGGGTGGGTGAGCTGATAACCAAAACGCTCAAAACCTCGTCCGACACGGCGAATACTCAGACCGTACATACGGGCGACGCGTGGGAGACGAAAGGCACCGTCTCGGGCGTGGATTTCACTCTGCGCCGCGGCGATAACGGCTTGCCGCAGAGCCTCGAAATACCGAAAGCTCTGCTGACTGCGGAGTTTCGCAATGTCTCACCCAAATAAAAAACAGGACATATAATGAACTGACTTGAAATTTTTGCTCCCCGAATAACAAGTTAATGTTTAATCGCGCTTTTGTCAGGCAAAAATACTCTTGCCGGACAATAAAAACGGAGAGTGATTAAAAATGACAGTAAAACGGGGAGATATATACTACGCTGATCTGAGTCCCGTCGTCGGCTCCGAGCAGGGCGGGATAAGACCCGTGCTGATAGTTCAGAACGATGTCGGCAACCGCTTCAGCCCGACGGTCATAGCCGCGGCGATAACCAGCCAGAAGTATAAGACCAACCTTCCCACTCATATAAGAGTCAATGCGGACGGCTGCGGACTTGCCAAGGATTCGATAGTCCTGCTCGAACAGGTGCGCACGCTCGACAAAAAGCGCCTCAAGGAAAAGATGGGCGCGCTCGGCGGCGCGGATATGGGCAGGGTGGATCAGGCTCTTTCCGTCAGCCTCGGAATCAGAGAAACGGACGTCTAACATAGAAACGGATATCGGCCGGGAGAGAGCTTCTCTTCCGGCTCGCTTTCTCTGTGAACCAAACAAATTAATCTGCCTTTGTATGGCGCGGCAACCTCGATGACCCGATGCCGCGCAGGCGGCACGAAATTTCTGCAATATCGCTTCTCTCACCGCTCCATTTTTCCCGTTCTTCAAATCCTTCTGCCGTTCCGCTGAAAATATTAAAAAAAGCTTCCCAAAACTTCAAAAAAAGTCAAAAAGGTATTGGAACTTTTGCCCAAATCTATTATAATATAATCCGTATGCACTATCATTTCTTCAATCAGAGAACTACAGGAGAGAAGTATGGGTAAATATTCCGTTTCACTCAAAAAAGTAGTGGAAGATAATTCACTTGGGATACTTTATGCGCCCAAGCCCGTCGAGGATGTCTATGTCACCTCGCAGGATGTCAACCGTCCAGGGCTTATGCTCGCAGGCTACAGCGCGTATTTCGATGCCGAGCGTATCCAGTTCCTCGGTCTCGCCGAGATGAACTATATTTCGAGCCTCGATGAGGATGCAGCCGCGGCGAGCATGGAGCGGCTGATGGCGACCGAACCCGTCGCCGTCGTTATCACCCGTTCGCTCGAGTGCCCGGATAAGCTGCGCGAATATGCGCAGAAATATTCCGTGCCGATTTTGACAAGCCCGGATTCCACTTCCGGCTGTATGTCAACTCTTATATCATATCTGAGCGTCGAGCTCGCCCAGCGTATCACGCGCCACGGCGTGCTTGTCGAAGTCAGCGGCGAGGGTGTCCTGATCCTCGGCGACAGCGGCGTCGGCAAGAGCGAGACTGCCCTTGAGCTTATAAAGCGCGGCCACCGACTGATAGCGGACGACGCAGTCGAGATCCGCCGTGTCTCCTCGAGGACGCTCGTCGGCAGTGCGCCGGATAATATACGCCACTTTATCGAGTTGCGCGGCGTCGGCATAATAAACGCCCGCAGGATATTCGGTATGGGCGCTGTCAAAATGACCGAGAAAATCGATATGGTCGTCCAGCTCGAGCCGTGGGATAACGAAAAGGTCTATGACCGCCTCGGTCTCGATAACGAGTATGTCGAGATACTCGGCATAAATATTCCGCTGACCGTCGTCCCTGTCAAACCCGGACGAAACCTTTCGATAATAATCGAAGCGGCGGCGATGAATAACAGGCAAAAGAAAATGGGCTATAATGCGGCGCGCGAGCTGCTGCATTCGCTCGGCATGACGGATGATATAGTTCCCGAGAAGAAGGAACTTGAAGTCTGGCATGATTTCTGATATAAAAAGACAGGGAAAGAGAAACTGTCTATCTGGAGGTAAAAAAATGTACAGAGTAGGAGTCGATCTCGGCGGCACGAATATCGTTGCCGGCGTCATCAATGAAGAAATGAAAATCATCGGCAGAGGCAAGCTCAAGACAAATTGCCCCCGCGCGGCGGAAGCCATTCTTGAGGATGTTGCCAAGGCTGTCGAGGCTGCTGTTATAGATGCGGGCATCACCATGAACGATGTCGTCAGCGTAGGTATCGGAACTCCCGGTTCGGTCAACAAGAAGAACGGCGTTATCGAATATGCGAACAACCTCGCTTTCGATAATGTTCCCGCGCGCGATATCCTCGAGTCGAGACTCAAGAAGACTATCTATCTCGACAACGACGCGAACTGCGCCGCACTCGGCGAAGCAAAGGCGGGAGCAGGCAAAGGAGTCAGCAACTTTGTCGCCATTACCCTCGGAACCGGAGTCGGCAGCGGTATTGTCATAGACGGCAAGCTCGTCACCGGCGTCAACGATGCAGCAGGAGAGATGGGTCATATGGTCATCGTCGCGGACGGCGAGCCCTGCACCTGCGGACGCAGAGGCTGCTGGGAGAGCTATTCTTCCGCCACCGCGCTTATCCGCCAGACTAAAGATGCCATGCGTCACGATCCCTATACCGCCATGTGGGATCTCGTCGGTAACAATATCAGCCGCGTCAACGGCAGAACTTCTTTTGATGCCATGCGTGCAGGCGACGAGACTGCGAAGAAGGTCGTCAACCAGTATATTTTCTATCTCGCAGCCGGTATAACGAATGTCGTCAATGCCCTTCAGCCCGATATGATCTGCATCGGCGGCGGCATCGGCCATGAGAAAGAGAACCTGCTCGTTCCGCTGAGAAAGATGGTCGAGCGTGAGAGATACAGCATCCATGCAAAGGTTCAGACTCAGATAATCTCTGCCGAACTCGGCAACGATGCCGGACTCATCGGCGCCGCTCTGCTTGACAGATAAATAAACGCCGCCCGTGCGGCTGACATATTGGAGATATTATGAATAATATCGAAGCGTTGGAAAAATACGCCCTCTCGCTCGAATGCAGTGCCGAGCGCGGAGTGTCAATGAAAAATTATACGAGTTTTAAAGTCGGCGGCCCCGCTGAGCTGTTCCTCTCTCCCGAGGACGCCGGGCAGACTGCCAAGCTTGTTCGCTTCTGCGAAAAAGAGGATATCCCGGTGTTCGTCCTCGGTAAGGGCAGCAATGTCCTCGTCAGCGACAAGGGCATAAAAGGCGCCGTTATATTCACCGGCAAACAGTGCGGGATAACCCTGACCGATGAAAACACCGTTTGCGCCCAGAGCGGCGCGAGTCTCGCCCAGCTTTGCTCCTTTGCGCTCGAAAACTCGCTCTCGGGTCTCGAGTTTGCTTATGGCATACCCGGAACCGTCGGCGGCGCAGTGTTCATGAACGCCGGAGCTTACGGCGGCGAGATGAAGGATGTGCTCATAAACAGCGAATATGTCTCGTCCGACGGAACTGCCGGTGAGCTTGACAACGAGGCTATGCAGCTCTCTTATCGCCACAGTGCGTATGAGGACAGCGGCCTTGTCATAACCGCCGCCTCCGTTCGCCTGACTCCCGGCGACCCGGAGCAGATAAAAAATACCATGCACGATATCATTTCCCGCCGCAGGGATAAGCAGCCGCTTGAATATCCCAGCGCGGGCAGCACATTCAAGCGCCCCGAGGGTCATTTTGCGGGCGCGCTCATTGAACAGTGCGGACTCAAGGGCGTCAGCGTCGGCGGAGCGCAGGTCAGCGAGAAGCACGCGGGATTCATAATCAACCGCGGCGGCGCTACCGCGTCCGATATCCTCAGCCTTATTAAGCACGTCCAGGCGCGCGTCAAGGCTCAGACCGGCGTAACGCTCGAAACGGAGATCAGACTCATCGGCTGATTTTATAGGAGAAAATAAAATGGAGATCACCATCGTCACCGGACTGTCCGGTGCAGGAAAATCGAGAGTTGTTGATGCGCTTGAAGACATAGGCTATTTCTGCGTGGATAATATGCCGCCGAAGCTTATGCCTACCTTCGCGCAGCTTCTGCTCAATTCCCGAGAAAAAAGAGAAAAGGTCGCCATTGTTACCGATATCCGCGTCGGCGCGTCGTTCGGCGATCTGTTCAACGCCATCGTCGAGCTCAAGGAGCTCAAGTGCGACACGAAGCTACTGTTTATCGATGCCTCAGACGATGTGCTCATCCGCCGCTATAAAGAGACGCGGCGCAAGCACCCTCTGCTCGATAAATATAACGGCTCGATAAACGACGCCCTCGCCGCAGAGCGCAGCATTCTCGAGCCCGCGAAGAGTATCGCCGATTATGTTATCGACAGCTCGCACATGACACCGACCGATTGCAAGAACCGCATCTGCGAGATGTTTCTTGACAATCCCGGCAACGCTCTCAAAGTTCACTGCGTGTCCTTCGGTTTCAAATACGGCATCCCGAACGATTCCGATCTGATGTTCGATGTGCGCTGTCTGCCGAATCCTTTTTATGTTGCCGAGCTCAAACAGCATACCGGGCTTGAAGATCCCGTCAGGGACTATGTGCTCAAGTGGGACGAGGCAAGAGGACTCGAAGCGAAGCTCTGCGACCTGCTCGATTATCTTATCCCGCTTTATCGCAAAGAGGGCAAGAGCCAGCTGGTCATTTCCGTCGGCTGCACCGGCGGCAGGCACCGCTCGGTCGTCTTTGCGGAATTACTGAAAGCTCATCTTGAAAAAATCGGCTGCATCGCGACCGTTCAGCACCGCGATATGAAAAAATAGGAGGAAAAACCGTGTCGTTCTCATCGGATGTCAAGCAGGAACTCGCGCAGGTGCCTGTGCTTTCGGATTGCTGCGCGCAGGCAAGAGCCTACGGAATGCTGCTCTTCGGCAGAATGTTTTCCGTCTCCGAGATATCCTTTGTCACCGAGAACGAGAATATCGCGAAGCTCTACTGCGATGTTATAAAAGAGCTTTTTGATATTACTCCGTCCGTCTCGTCGGGCGTGTCGAAATACACGGTTTCTGTTGTCGACGAAGCGGACAGAAAACGAATCCTCGAGTTTTTCGGCCACAGCGAAAGTGACATTTCTTTGCGTATCAACAGAGCGAATCTTCCGGAGGACTGCTGTTTCAGCGCGTTTTTGCGCGGCGTTTTCATCGCCTGCGGAACAATAAGCTCGCCCGAGAAAAACTATCATCTTGAGTTTTCCGTCTCGTATAAAAAACTTTGCAATGATTTGATTCAATTGCTTGACGAGGTAGGATTCGATCCGAAATATGTCAGGAGAAAGTCGAGCCATATCGTCTATTTCAAAGTCAGCGAGAAGATAGAGGAGTTCTTGACCCTCGTCGGTGCAGTGAACTCAACGCTCGAGCTTATGGGAATCAAGATGCATAAAGATATGGTCAACCATGTCAACAGGCGCGTCAATTTTGAAAATGCCAATTTGAGCCGCACTGTCGATGCGGCGATAGTGCAGGTTGAAGCGATAGAAAAAATAGAAAGAACCGTCGGACTCGAGAGTCTGCCCGTGCCGCTCGCCGAAATGGCGAAGCTGAGGCGGGACAACCCCGAAGTGAGTCTGAGCGAGCTTGCGGATATGACTGATCCGCCGCTCACTCGCTCGGGTGTCAATCACAGGCTCAAACGCCTCGTTGAAATCGCCGGCGGCATAGGGGGCTGACCCCGCGGAGAAGAGCTATGTCATTTACACACCTTCATCTTCATACCGAATACAGCCTGCTTGACGGCGCGTGCCGCATCGAGCAGCTTATGGACGAAGTGCAGCGCCTCGGTCAGACGAGCGTTGCCGTGACCGATCACGGCGTTATGTACGGCGTCATCGACTTTTACCGCGCGGCGAAAAAGCGCGGGATAAAGCCGATAATCGGCTGCGAGGTGTATATGGCGGCGCGCACCCGCTTTGACAAAGTTCATGCCCTCGATTCCGAGCGCTATCATCTGATACTGCTCTGCGAAAATGAAACAGGATATAAGAATCTGATAAAGCTTGTGTCGGAGGGATTCGTCACGGGCTTTTATACAAAACCGCGAATAGACCGTGAGCTCCTCGAAAAATATCACGAGGGGCTTATTGCACTTTCTGCGTGCCTCGCGGGCGAAATTCCGCGCGCCCTGCTCAGCGGCGACTATGAGGGCGCGAAGAAAAAAGCCCTCTGGTATCGCTCCGTCATGGGCGAAAACAACTTCTTCCTCGAGATTCAGGATCACGGCCTGCCCGAGCAGAGGCGTATAATCCCGATGCTCGCCCAGCTGTCGAGGGAGACGGGGATACCCCTCGTCGCCACGAACGATGTCCACTATATCTCCAAAGAGGATGCCGAGATGCAGCAGGTGCTCATCTGCATCCAGACGAACCATACCCTCGGCGAGGATACGGGTATGGAGTTCCAGACTCAGGAGTTCTATTTGAAAAGCGAGCAGGAGATGCTCTCGCTCTTCCCGGAGTACCCCGACGCGATTGAGCGGACTTCGGAGATAGCAGAACGCTGCAATGTCGAGTTCGAGTTCGGCAAAACAAAGCTGCCGCATTTCGAAGTGCCCGGGAATCAGGATCACTTTGAGTATCTTAAAAATATGGCGCAGGAGGGGATGCACCGCCGCTACGGCGAGAATATCCCCGAGGAGTATCAGAAGCGCCTCGACTATGAGCTCTCGGTCATCAGCCGAATGGGCTATGTAGACTATTATCTGATAGTCCACGATTTCATAAATCATGCGCGAAGCCGCAATATTCCCGTGGGTCCAGGCAGAGGTTCGGGAGCGGGCAGCATAACCGCCTATGCTATCGGTATAACCGGCATCGACCCGATGAAATACAGCCTGCTGTTCGAGCGCTTTCTCAATCCCGAGCGCGTCAGCATGCCCGATTTCGATGTCGATTTCTGCTACGAACGCCGAAGCGAAGTTATAGACTATGTCATTGAAAAATACGGCTCCGACCATGTCGCGCAGATAGTGACCTTCGGCACCATGGCGGCGCGCGCCGCAGTGCGCGATGTCGGCAGAGTGCTCGGCATGCCCTATAACGATGTCGATACCGTCGCGAAGCTCATCCCGCGCGAACTCGGCATAACGATAGACAAGGCGCTCAAATCGTCGGATCTCCGCGCCCTCTATGAAAACGACGAGAATGTCCGCAGACTTATTGACCTCTCGCGCAAAGTCGAGGGCATGCCGCGCCACGCCTCGACACATGCGGCGGGCGTAGTTATAACCCGTGACACGGTCGAGAGCTATGTGCCCCTCGCGCGAAACGACGAGTCGATAGTCACGCAGTTTACCATGACCACCCTCGAGGAGCTCGGACTGCTGAAGATAGATTTTCTCGGTTTGCGCACTTTGACAGTTATAGACTATGCAAAGCGCAGCATAAAAAAACGCATCCCGGATTTCTCCGAGGATATGATAGATTACGAGGACGAAGAAGTGTTCAAAATGCTCTCGTCCGGCAAGACGGAGGGCGTGTTCCAGTTCGAATCCGCGGGTATGCGAAGCGTTCTCATGGGTCTCAAGCCGCAGAGCATAGAAGATCTGATAGCTGTTATCTCGCTCTATAGACCCGGTCCCATGGACTCGATACCCACATATATCGCGAACCGTCATGACCCGTCAAAAATACGCTACAAGACACCGATGCTCGAGGGCATACTCAAGGTCACCTACGGCTGTATGATTTATCAGGAGCAGGTCATGGAGATATTCCGCACCCTCGCGGGCTATTCCTACGGCCGCGCAGATATCGTCCGCCGCGCCATGTCGAAAAAGAAGCACGATGTCATGGAGCGCGAACGCCATAATTTCATATACGGACTCGTCAATGAGGACGGTACGGTTGAGTGCGAAGGCGCGGTGAAGCGCGGAGTTGACGAAAAAACCGCGAATGATATATTCAACGATATGTCATCGTTTGCGTCCTATGCGTTCAACAAATCCCATGCCGCCGCCTATGCCTTTGTCGCCTATACAACGGCGTGGCTCAAGTGCCATTATCCATGCGAGTTCATGGCGGCGCTCATTAGCAGCGTGCTCGACGATACGCCGAAAGTTGCCGAATATATCGCGGAGTGCTCGCGCCTCGGTATTGAGGTCGTGCCGCCTCATGTCAACGTCAGCTCCGAGCGTTTCACGCCAAAGGACGGGAAGATATATTTCGGACTGCTCGCCGTGAGAAATGTCGGTGCGGGCTTTATAAGAGAGATTGAACGCGAGCGTGAAACAGGCGGGGAGTTCAAATCCTTCTATTCGTTCTGCAAGCGTATGCAGGATAAGGAGTTCAACAAACGCGCGGTCGAGAGTCTCATAAAATGCGGCGCGCTCGACGGACTCGGCGCGAACCGCCGCCAGATGCTCTACGCTTTCCCGGAGATATCGGCTCAGCTCGAGAACGACCGCCGCCGCAATATCGACGGTCAGCTCGGCTTCTTCGACGCCGCCCCGAGCGAAGCTCCGCAGGGCGAATATAAAATGCCGACCCTCGAAGAGATGGACAAGCGCGAATTGCTAAGACTCGAAAAAGAGATGACCGGACTCTACCTCATGGGTCACCCCATGGCGGAATACGAACAGCTCGCCGAGCGCCTCGGCTGCGCCAATACGGCGGATCTTCGTAACGCCGATGAGGTCGGCGGCATATATAAAGATGAGTCGCGCGTTGATCTTCTCTGCATAATAACGAATGTCAGAAAAAAGATAACAAAAAATAACACCACAATGGCTTTTATAACGGCGGAGGATGTGTTCGGCTCGATAGAAGTCATAGTGTTCCCGAAAATATATGAGCGCCAGACTCAGCTCTTTACCGAGGGCAACATAATTCTCATCCACGGCAGACTCAGCGTGCGTGAGGACGAGGAAACAAAGCTCGTCTGTGAGTCGGCAGAGCCGTGTCCGCCTGCGGACGCGAAGAGAAAAGTCTCAGAACAGGTGAGACAGGCTTCAATTGCTGCTCAGTCGCAGAAAAGGGCCGCAAAAACACCCGGACTCTTCCTGCGCTTTGCGAGTGAAAATTGTCCCGAGATTGAGCGAGCTCAGAGAGTCCTCGACTTCTTTGACGGCAATAAGACAGTGTATTTTTATTATTGCGACACGAAAAAATATATCCGTCAGCCATATTCTCACAGCGCGGATGTCAACGCGCCGATGCTCAAGGAGCTCAGGCGGATCCTCGGCGAAGAGAATGTTATTTATATCGATGACAGGCAGGGAGGACAGTGAAAATGAAAAATATAACTCCGCAAAAAAGCAACAGCTTAACGATAGACATCTGCAAGTTCCTTGGGGCGTATATGGTCGTCGCGATACATACGACGCCGTGGAATCTTTTTGGCACCGGAGCGTTCAATACGGTGTATTTGAATTTTATCTACTGCGCCGTGCCGTGCTTCTTCATGGCGTCGGGCTATCTGCTCGCCGGGCGTATGGAATGGCCGCTTACGGCAAAGGATAATCTTCCGAAGGTCGCCCATGCGTTTTTCAAAATGCTCAAGCTCTATCTGCTTTGGTCGCTCGCTTATCTGCCCCTTGCGATATTTGATTACAGGCGCTCGGGTCTCGGCGTTCGCGAAGCGGCGATAAGATATATAAAAGGACTCGTTTTCAGCGGCGAGCATTACGGCTCGTGGATGCTCTGGTATATGATCTCGGCAATATATGCGCTCGGGATTATTTATCTTCTCTTAAAAATAAAAGTCAACCCCTGGGCAATAACCGCGCTCGGACTTGTGTTCATTCTCTGCGGAGCGGCTCTTGATATGCTCTCCGGCACAACGAACGATATCTCGCCCGCGATAAACTTTATCAGAAAGCTCATGTGGTCGACTACCGGCAACGGAAAGGTGTTCCGCGGTCTGTTCTATATTTCGTTCGGCATGCTGCTCACGAAGATAAAAATACCCGTGTGGGCGGATGTTTTGATCACTCTCTGCGGCTTCGCCGGGTGCGTGGCGTTCAACAAATATACCGGATTTTTTGTTATTCTCTGCGCTGTCGGACTTTTCGGAATAATAATATCCGTGAAAGTGCCGTATGTTGCGGACAGAAAAATACTCAGGCGCGCGAGCATGATAATATATTTCATGCACCTTTATGTCTATATGATTCTCGTGCTGCGTTTCGGCATGCACAGCGGAAAACGGGCATTTTTAGCAGTTGCCCTGATAACAACGGCGATCGCTTTTGCATATATTGCAATTTGCGACCTCATAAAACGAAAAAATGCGGTAAAATGCAAAGAAAAAGCTTAATTTTGCAGAAAAATTGTATTTTTATTTGACTTTGATTCGATAAAAGTGTATTATATAAAAACAGTGTTTACTAATTAACAGGAATAAGATCATAAACAACGACGGAGGAATGACGATGAAGAGCATAGCAGTGCTTACAAGCGGCGGAGACGCGCCGGGTATGAATCCCGCTGTACGCGCAGTCGTGCGTACGGCCTGTCAGAGAGGTATCAAAGTTTACGGTGTTGACAGAGGATACACCGGACTTATAAAAGGCGATATACATGAGATGAACCTCCGCTCCGTGTCCGATATAATCACGAGAGGCGGCACGATTCTCTATTCCGCAAGATGCCCCGAGTTCAAGACCGAAGAGGGACTTCAGAAAGCCGTTGCAACCTGCAAAAAGTTCGGCATCGACGGCATGGTCATCATCGGCGGCGACGGCTCGTTCAGAGGCGCAAGGGATCTTTCTCTGCGCGGCATTCCGTGCATCGGACTGCCCGGAACTATCGACAACGATATCTCTTGCACCGATTATACAATAGGTTATGACACCTGCCTTAACACCATCGTTCAGATGGTCGACCGCATCCGCGACACTTCCGAGTCTCACGACCGCTGCACGGTCGTCGAGGTCATGGGACGCGGCGCAGGTTATCTTGCACTTGAAGCGGGTATCGCTGTCGGCGCAACGTCGATAATCGTGCCCGAGGTCGAGTACGATATCGAGCGCGATGTTATCGCGCGTATCCGTGAGTTCCAGAAGACCGGCAAGAAGCACTTTATAGTTATCGTTGCCGAGGGCGTCGGCGGAACCGCTGAGATAGCAAAGAAAATCGAAGCTGAGACCGGCGTCGAGTCGAGAGCAACCATTCTCGGCCATGTCCAGCGCGGCGGCTCGCCGACTGCGAGAGACAGGATAATGGCAAGCCAGATGGGCTCGCGTGCCGTTGACCTGCTCACTCAGGGCATAGGCAACAGAGTTGTCGGCATAAAGGACAATAAGATAGTCGATTTCGATATCTTCGAGGCTCTTAAAATGACCAAGACCATAGATATGAAAGACTATGAGCTTGCGCACGAAATCTCCATATAAAGGTGTAATATGAGCATAGAAAAACTGATTTCTTTAAGACAGCAGATAATCAAAAAAGACTTCAGTCGGATGAATGATATGCAGCTTGAAGCGGTCCTTACTACCAAAGGACCGCTTTTGGTACTTGCGGGAGCGGGCAGCGGAAAAACCACCGTGCTCGTCAACCGTATCGTCAACCTCGTCAAATACGGCGAGGCTTATTATTCCTCTGACTTTTCCCGCCCGATACGCGAGGGCGACGAGGCGCTGCTTGAAAATTATCTCGCAGGCGACACGAGCCTTTTCGAGGCGGAGGATCTTTTGAGCGTCCGTCCCGCGAAGCCGTGGCAGATTCTCGCGATAACATTCACCAATAAAGCCGCAGGCGAGCTCAAGGAGCGAATCTGCAAGGCTCTCGGCGAAGACGGCAACGATGTTTGGGCGAGCACATTCCACTCGACCTGCGCCAAGATTCTGCGCCGCCACGCCGATGAAATAGGCTATACGCATAATTTCACTATCTACGACTCCGACGACTCCAAACGCGCCGCCAAGGAGTGCATAAAGCGCCTCGGATATGACGAGAAGATGATTCCCGTCAAGTCCGTGCTCGCTGAGATAAGCCGCGCCAAGGACGAGCTGATTACCCCCGCCGAGTTCATTTCGACGAACCGGGCGGATATACGCCTGAAGAAGATAGGCGAGGTCTATGAGGAATATCAGAAGTTTCTCAGGGCGGCGGACGCCATGGATTTTGACGATTTGATAGTCAACATGGTGAAGCTCCTCAAAACGAACAAGGAGACCCGCGAATACTATCAGAACCGCTTCAAATACATAATGGTCGATGAGTATCAGGATACGAACCACGCGCAGTATGTGCTCACTGCACTTCTCGCGGCAGGGCACGAGAATATATGCGTCGTCGGCGATGACGATCAGAGTATATATCGCTTCCGCGGCGCGACTATTGAAAATATCCTGAGCTTTGAAAAGCAGTATAAGAACGCAAAGGTTATCCGCCTCGAGCAGAACTACCGCTCGACTCAGACGATACTTGACGCCGCCAACGCCGTTATCGCGAACAACGAACAGCGAAAGGGCAAGAATCTCTGGACGGATAACGGACAGGGCGCGAAAATCGAGTTCTATGTCGCCGAAGACGAGATGGCGGAGAGCCGCCATGTTGCCGATACGATTGTCTCCAATGTCGCCGACGGCGAGGAGTGGAACGACCACGCGGTGCTCTACAGAATGAACGCGCAGTCGAACCTTATCGAGCAGTCGTTCATCAGGAGCGGCATACCGTACAGAATGATAGGCGGCCACAGATTCTATGACCGTAAAGAGATAAAAGACGCCATGGCGTATCTCTATGTCGTCAACAACACGGCGGACGAGATAAGGCTCAGAAGAATAATCAACGAGCCCAAGCGCGGAATCGGCGAGACTTCGCTCAACGCTGTTTTTGAAATAGCGAACGGGCTCGGCGTTGAGCCGTTCGAGGTCATACGCTCGGCAGATCAGTATGCAAAGCTTTCGCGCGCTGCTTCAAAGCTCATGGCGTTCGGCAAGCTTATCGACTCGTTCCGCGAGAAAATGGAGATTATGCCCCTCGCCGATTTGCTCGGCGTGATACTCGACGAGACGGGCTATACGCTCTCGCTCGCCAACGAGCCCGAAAAATATCAGGAGCGCGTGGCGAACCTGGCGGAGCTCGGAAACAACATACGCCGCTACTGCGAGGAAAATCCCGAGGGCGACCTCAACGGCTTCCTGCAGGAGACCGCGCTGCTCACGGATATAGATAACTACAACGCCCAGACCCAGGCGGTCGTCATGATGACGATACACTCCGCCAAGGGACTCGAATTCCCGAATGTGTTTATCGTCGGCATGGAGGAGGGGATATTCCCAGGAATGCAGACGATACTCTATGAGCCGGAGAATATCGAGGAGGAGCGCAGACTCGCCTATGTCGCGATAACGCGCGCGAAGAAAAAGCTCTATATCTCCAGCGCATCAACGCGAATGCTCTACGGCATGACGAACCGCAACCGTCCGTCGAGATTTGTTGAAGAGATACCCGAGGAGCTGCTCGACAAGAAGGGCGCAAGACCGATGTCTTATCAGACCCACGGTATCCCGCAGCAGCGTTCCGCAGGGCAGGGGAGCACGTCGAGAGGATTTTCAAAGATTTCATCGCAGTCACCCGCAAGAGCGTCGAATTCAATCCCGTCGAAGCCCGCCTACAGCTTCTCTGCTTCGTCCGGCTTCTCCGGCGCGGGCGCGAAAAAGCCCGCCGCCGCGGCGCAGAGCTATTCCGTCGGCGAGACAGTCAAGCACAAAGCATACGGCACGGGCGTGATACTCAGTATGCAGAAAATGGCGAACGATACCATGCTCGAAATAGCTTTCGAAAAAGTCGGCACAAAGAAGATAATGGCGAACTACGCCAAGCTCGAAAAAGTATAAAAGTATAATAAGAATCCGGTCAGTGCATTTGATTTTGCACCGACCGGGGTTCTTTTTTATAGGCACTTATGCGAGTGTTGAATACGAGCAGCCTTATTTTTTGACAACCGACGACTTGAACATTATCTTCGCCGCGAATATTCTCTCGTCAGCGCAGTCGAACGATGCCTGTCCGCCGTATTTTTGAATTATCTTGCTTATGCGCGCCGCTCTCTCGCTGTTCTTTATGTCCGGCGAGCCGTCCACGCTGTGGCGGACGTTGAGCACGACATATGCCTCGTTGAAGCTGCCGATGCTCATGTCGATAAAGCGCTCTTCTGATTTTTCGGCGGATTTGAACGCCCCGTTGAGGATATTGTCGAGCAGTATTGTTAGGTCGTTGTCCGAAAGAAAAGAAAAATCAATGCTGCGCACATCGCAGTTGAATTTTATCTCCGAATTTGCGCACAGATTGGCGTATCTGCTGATTATGACATTCGCGAGCTTGTTGCTGCTGAACTGCTTCACCGCGCCCATCGCGCCGCTGTTATATATCGAGTCGATGTAGCTGTTTATACGGTCGTTTTCTCCGTTTTGCGAGAGCTGCTTTATCGTGCGGAGATGCCCCTTTATGTCGTGGATAATAATGTCGCGCAGGTCGTATTGATGCTCAAGCTCCGCATAGTATTCCGCGTTCAGCTTCTGCCGCTGTTCTTCGAGAAGCGTTTCGGTGGAGTTCGAGACTTTGCAGACTAACTTTCTGTGTGCCATGCAAACTGCGGATATCGCCAGCGGAAGAATGACCGATATCAGCGTTAAAACCAGATTGCTCCCCGGGAAAAATGCGAAGCCTGCAATCATTGCGGCGCAGACCAGCGAGAGCAGGGACACCAGCACCGAATAGACGATCATATCGTCCCTGTGCCTTGACACTGCATATGAAAATGTAAAATACAGCGCGCTCGAAGAAATTCCGAGCAATATCATTCCGTTTCCGGGCGGCTCGTGGCCGATGATTTTCGGCAGACCGAACATTATTATAAACGCCGACATCGCGGCGAGCACTTCGAGCAGTAAGCAATGGATCAGCGACTGCTTTATGCCCGCTCGGTATATTATGAGCGCGGCGCAGAGATTGCTTATAAAAAGCAAGGCTATGTTGAGCGCGGCAAGCCCCGCGAAGCTTACGGCGAATTGAACGGCGAGCGCCGCCGCAAAAAATCCGCAAACTGCGGCAATCGGACATTTCGTTTCAAACCGCTTTGAAAAGTAGCAGTATGCGGCAAATTGCCCGAACGCGCAGGCGATGAGAATACACACTATGTCCATCATATACCTCCCGCAAAGTTGAAGAATGCCTTTCTGAAGGCGGGGTATTTGCGCTGGGACATATATACGCTGACCGTTTCGCCGTCGCCTTTTCTGAGCGTGACGCTGTCTTTTGAAAAGTCGATGACGTTTTGCAGATTGACTATGTAGCTCGCGT
>CAVAWW010000025.1:0-25504 GCA_963592475.1 bacterium | reverse complement strand
GAGCTTGAACGAGTGCGGGCTCGTGCGTCTTGCTTCGCAAGCCGTTCCCTCGCCTCTCTAAAATAGCTTTCAAACACTGCTGCGCGGCTATTGGGAGCCTGATATAAAAGTCAGATGAGTAACTCGCTTTTACTTTGCAAAAGTTCATAGAACCGGGCTTGCTTTTTCCTGTTTAAAGAGCTTTTGTAACTTCATATCGGCTGCGCCAATCCGGCTTCCCTGCAGGGGAGCCAAAAGAGCGCAAGTAAAATTCGCACTTACGGTCTGTAAAATGAGAATTACATAGATTCCGCTCTTGACAAACCGCGCTTTCGGGGCTAAAATTGAAAACGATTCTCAAATTCAGTTTGCGGCGGAATATTTCTCCTGTTTTCTGCCGAAGCTCAAAGAGGTGCTTTTTTATGGGTTACAACACAAAGCAGGGCGAACTCATTCTCAATCTGCTAAAAAGCAGCGGCGGCAGGCATCTGACCGCCGAGGATATATCGCATATTCTGGGCGAGCGCGGCTGCCCGGTCGGCAAGGCTACGGTCTATCGCCATCTCGAAAAAATGCTGCGCGAGGGGAGCGTGCGCAAGTTCGTGCTCCACGACGGGGAGAGCGCGTGCTATCAATATGTCGGCGACAGCGCGGACTGCTGCAACCACTATCATCTCAAGTGCTCCGAGTGCGGGAAACTGCTCCATGTCGAGTGCAGTTTTCTCGACAAGGTCGCGGAGCATATCTTTGAGCACCACGGGTTCACCCTCAGCGAGGAGAACACAGTGCTCTACGGAGTCTGCGCCGAGTGCGCCGAAAGGAAAAAGAATGAAAACTAAGTTTTTGCGCGCGGCGGCGGTTATACTCTGCGCGGCAATGATATTCTTGCTTGCCGCCTGCTCCTCCGGAAAAATTGAACCTGAGGGCGATAAGCTCCGCGTTGTCTGCACGCTGTTCGTGCCGTATGATTTCGTGCGCGAGATTGCCGGGGACAGAGTAGATTTAACTTTGCTGCTCCCGCCCGGAATGGAGAGCCACTCATATGACCCTACTCCCGCCGACATGAAAGCGGTCAGCAATGCGGATTTGTTGATCCGCGTCGGCGAAAATATGGAGACCTGGTCTGCGAAGCTCTTTGACAAATCAACGGGAGCGGGCGAGTATCTCGATATCGCATCTGAAATGGGTCTGCGCCTTGCCGCGCATGAGCATGAGAATGAGCACGGACACGAGGACGAGCATGAACACGAGCACGAATATGAAGAGGGCTTTGTCGACGCGCATATCTGGACTGACCCGGTCTATGCCCAGGGTATGGTGAAGGTCATAACCGACGCGCTCTGCCGGCTCGACAGCCGCAACGCCGAGTTCTATAAATCAAACAGCGAAAAATATATCTCGAAGCTTCAGTCGCTCGATGCGGGATTCAAAGACGCAGTCAGAAACGGAAAGCGCGATATAATCGTATTCTCCGGACGCTTCGCTTTCCGCAATTTCACCGAGCGGTATTCGCTGAAATTCGTCAGCGCGCTCGACGCCTGCGCGGACAACTCCGAGCCGGGTGCGCGGACTGTAGCGAAGATAATAGACACTGTAAAAAACGAGAGCATCCCGGTCATTTTCTATGAAGAGCTGACCGAGCCGCGAACGGCGGAGATAATCTGCGGCGAGACGGGCTGTTCGATGCGGCTGTTCCACTCCTGTCACAATGTCAGCCGCGACGAATTTGAGTCCGGGGTCGGTTATCTCTCGCTGATGAATGGCAATCTCCAAAATCTCAGGGAGGCACTTTCATGAACGAAAATATATTGCTCGTCTGTCGCGACGTGGTGATAGGCTACGACAACACTGTAGCGGTCAACGGTGTGAGCTTTAAGCTTGAGCGCGGAGACTATCTCTGCATAGTCGGCGAAAACGGCTCGGGCAAGAGCACTCTTCTAAAAGGCATTCTGGGGCTTATCCCGATGAGAGGCGGAAGCGTTGATTTCGCCGACGGGCTCAGGCGCACGGACATAGGCTATCTGCCGCAGCAGACCCAGGCTCAGCGCGATTTCCCCGCGACGGTGCGCGAGGTCGTGCTCTCTGGCTGCCTCAACGGCTCGAAAGGTCCGTTTTATTCCCGCGCCGACCGCAGTCTTGCGAATAAAAATATGGAAAAGCTCTCGATAACAAATATCGCGAACAGATCATACCGCGAGCTTTCCGGCGGTCAGCAGCAGAGGGTTCTGCTCTCGCGTGCGCTCTGCGCCGCAAAAGAGCTGCTTTTGCTCGATGAGCCTGTGACCGGGCTTGACCCGGTGGTGACTGCGGAGTTTTATCGCCTGATAAAAAAGCTCAATCGGGATTCGGGCATAGCCGTTATCATGGTCTCGCACGACATAGAGTGCGCCGTCGAAAATGCGAACAAAATTCTGCACCTCGGCTCGCGCGGGGTCGAATTTTTCGGCACGACCGAGGATTATTTAAAAAGCGACGCCGGACGGCGTTTTGCGGGGAGGGGGAGAAGCGATGTTTGAACTTATCGCCGAGATGCTTTCTTATTCATTCATGCGCCGCGCCCTGATAGCGGGTTTGCTCGTGGCTCTCTGCTCCGCGCTGCTCGGAGTGACGCTCGTGCTCAAACGCTATTCGATGATCGGCGACGGGCTTTCGCATGTCGGTTTCGGCGCGGCGTGCATAGCGATGGCTTTAAATGTCGCTCCGCTGAAAATCTCCGTGCCCGTAGTCGTAGTAGCGGCATTCCTACTCATGCGGATAAACGACAACGCGAAGATAAAGGGCGACGCCGCCATAGCGCTCATTTCGAGCACGGCTATAGCGGTCGGTGTCATTGCGGCATCTCTGACAACCGGGCTCAACACCGATGTGTCGGGTTATATGTTCGGCTCGGTTCTGCTCATGGGCAAAAATGATATTATAGCCTGCGCCGCGATATCTGCGGCGGTGCTCGTGCTCTATGTCATATTCTATAACCGTATCTTCGCCGTAACTTTCGACGAGACTTTCGCCGCGGCGACCGGCACAAAGACAGGACTATATAATACTCTTATAGCTCTGCTCACTGCCGTCACTGTTGTCGTCGGCATGAGGATAATGGGTGCATTGCTGATATCAAGTTTGATAATCTTCCCCGCGCTGACTTCAATGCGCGTGTGCAAGAGTTTCCGCGCGGTGACTGCCGTATCGGCGGCGGTGTCGTGCGTCTGCTTCTTCGCAGGGCTTGTTATCTCCTATACCTTCAATACCCCGGCGGGTGCGAGCGTAGTAGCGGCGAACGCCGTGTGCCTTATAATTTTTGCCGCCGCGGGAGCGATAAAAAACAGGATATCGGCAAAAAAGTTTAAATAAAATGTGACTATTCCTTAAAAAAACATAAAAAACTTTTACTATGTCATTTTTTGTGATATAATCATTCCAAGTAGATTCCTACGTCAAAAATTTACGGGAGGAAAAAATGCAGGACATAATCACAGTAAACCATCTGAGCAAGTCCTATGGCAGCCACCAGGTGCTCAACGATATCTCGTTCAGCTTCCAGCCCGGCCAGATCATAGCTCTGCTCGGCCCGAACGGCTCGGGTAAATCGTCGCTGATAAAAATACTCACAGGACTCATTCACGACTACTCCGGAGAGGTGCTCATAGACGGCGAAGTCCCCGGCCCCTCGACAAAGGCGAAGATAGCGTATCTGCCCGAGAAGTCGTATCTTGCGGACTGGATGCGTGCAGTTGACGCGATAAACTACATTGCGGATTTCTATCCGGACTTCGACCGCGACAAGGCGATGAGAATGCTCGACACATTCGGTCTCCAGCCCAAGCAGAAGATAAAGTCGATGTCAAAGGGCATGCAGGAGAAGCTCCAGCTGATTCTCGTCATGTGCCGCAACGCGAAGCTCTATATTTTCGATGAGCCGCTCAGCGGTGTCGATCCCGCCGCGCGCGACGGCATACTCGACATAATCATGAAAAATCACCCGAAGGATTCGACTATGCTCATCTCGACCCATCTTATCCACGATGTCGAGAGCATATTCGACCACGCGCTGATGATAGGTCAGGGCAAAGTCCTGCTCAACTCGTCCGTTGACGACATATGCAGCAGCGGCAAGACGCTTGAGGATGTTTTCAAGGAGGTGTTCAAATATGCTTGGCAAATTGATTAAGAATGAAATCAAAATGAGCGCGCATACAATGATGAACATCTACATTGCCGCAGCGGTCACAATAGGCATCATGCTTATAGCCTATGCTATAGACATCAGCTGGCTGAGCGCCATCGCGACCGTTGCGCTGTTCCTCATCGCGCTGATAGCTCTTATCATAACCTTTGTCGGCGTTATCGCAAACTTCTACAAGACGCTCTACAGCCAGCAGGGATATCTGAGCTTCACGCTCCCCGTAACGAGCGGGCAGCTGCTCGCGGCGAAGGCGATAGTCGCTTTCCTGTGGATGATCGTCAGCTACGCTGTGAGCATAGGCATAATGATCTGGATATATGACTACATCACTTCGCTCATCGGCGAGAACAACCTCAACATGATAAAGACAATTATCAGCATGTTCCGCTCGATGCCCGGCGCAAAAGCGATAAAGGGATATATTGTCCTGCTCGTGCTTGCGGTCTTTGTTCAGCTCGCGTTCCTTATCTCCGAGCTGTTCTTCTCCATAACTTTCGCGAACACCCGCATTATGCAGAAGCTCGGCGCGGCAGGCCCGATAGTCGTTTTCTTTGTGATATTCATTATCGCTCAGATCTGCAACTTCCTGCTGACGAACTATGTGCCCATCACCGTTTCGCCCGGAACCGACGGACTTGTGTTCTCGTTCGGCACGGCGATGTCTACAAAGGATCTTTCATTCGGCGTGACGGGAGTTATCTTCCAGTTCCTGATTTCAATCGGTCTGTTCTTCGGCACAGGCTGGCTGATGAATCACAAGGTCAACATCAAATAAAAAATGTCCGGCGGCAGCGGATGGAGCTTCCAGACCGCTGCCGCTTTTTTGATTCTCTTAAAGTGACAGATAAATCTGTTATATCGTAGAGGCAAACTTCGTTCGCCTGCTTTTGGCTCCCCTGCAGGGGAGCTGGATTGGCGAAGCCAAGACTGAGGGGTTTGTTTCGCTTCGCTCAAAGTAAGTAGGGGTGGATATCATCTGCCCGCGAAATCTGCACAATCTTATTGGCGCGGAACTTGTAGGGTGCGGCGACCTCGACGCACCGCTGCCGCGACAGCGGCATGAAATTTCCGAAATGTTTATTGCCGACCGTTCGTAGGGACAGCCCTCGCGGCTGTCCGCTATCGGCGAAGCCGATACAAATTTATAGCAATTGCGGATTGTTGATAATTAGCTACTACCTTCGCGTCGCACCATAGTTAAGTGATATACACTACCCGCGTTTCGGCATTTTCTTTTTATTTGAAAAAGAAAACGCCTGCAAAAGAAAAGCAAACTCAGGGCTGCGCCCCGAGACCCCGCGAACGCCGCGCCGCAGTACATAGCTCGCGGTTCTCCGTTAGTTGCTCGGCACATTCGCACGCAAACGCGCCGGAGCTTGAACGAGTGCGTGCTCGTGCGTCTTGCTTCGCAAGCCGTTCCCTCGCCTTTCCCATATAGACTTCAAACACTGCGGCGCGGCTATTGGAAGCTTGATTGTCAAGACCTACCAAATTATTTGTTTTAGTTTTTCAAAAAGGCTTGCGGTGCTATGTAATTACCGCACATCATTAATCTCACATCAACCCAATATTTTTTAATTCCGATAAATCCGCAGGTCTCCCTGCGTTATAATAAATTTATTTATAGACGAAAGAGGTGAACACCGTGGAACAGACTTCTACCGTTGCCGCCATAGCGACTCCCAACGCCGCGGGCGGAATAGGCATAGTCCGCATTTCCGGCGGCGATGCGATTGCCGTCGCGGACAAAGTCTTTTCGGCGGTTTCCGGGAAGCCGTTGAGCGAGGCGGCGGGATACTCCGCCCACTTCGGCACAGTCAGCCTCGACGGCAAGCCGATAGACGAGGCGATAGCCCTCGTTTTCCGCGCACCCAAAAGTTATACCGGCGAGGACACGGTCGAATTGTCCTGTCACGGCGGAGTGTATATAGTCCGTCAGGTTCTTCGCGCGGTGCTGAGCGCGGGCGCTCAACCCGCAGGCCCGGGCGAGTTCACAAAGCGGGCTTTTTTAAACGGGCGCATTGACCTCGCAAAGGCGGAGAGCATCATGTCGCTCATCTCAGCGCAGGGCGAACAGGCGGCGAGCGCCGCGTTCAATACCCTCGAGGGCAGACTCAGCGGCAGGATAGAATCGGTCGCCCACAGCATAATAAATGTCTGCGCGCATCTGAGCGCGTGGGTCGATTACCCGGACGAGGATATAGAAGAGCTCTCCACGGACGAGCTTGAAAAAACATTTTCGGCGGCGCAGAGCGAGCTTGAATCGCTTATCAGCGGATTCGAAAACGGTAAAGCGGTCACTCAGGGAGTGGATACTGTCATAGTCGGCAGACCCAATGTCGGCAAATCGACGCTGATGAATCTCCTGAGCGGATGCGAACGCTCGATAGTCACCGATGTCCCCGGCACGACGCGCGATATAGTCGAGCAGACGGTCAGGGTCGGAGAAAACCTGCTGCGCCTTGCGGACACCGCCGGAATACGCGACACGGATAATAAAATAGAGAGCATCGGCGTTGAACTGGCGAGAAAACGCCTCTCCAGAGCTGAACTGGTCATTGCCGTTTTCGACGGCGCGCAGAAACTGACCGATGAGGATATGGAAATAATCGATTTCTGTTCCGGCAGGCGCAGTCTCGCGGTCGTCAACAAGAGCGACCTCGGCTTTGTCTGCGATACGGATTATATAAAGAGCCGCTTCGGCGCATATGTCGAGCTTTCCGCAAAGACGGCTCAGGGCGGCGGCGAACTGGAAAAAGTGCTGTCCGATCTGCTCGGTACTTCGAATTTCGATCCGTCTGCCGCCGCGCTGACGAGCGAACGCCAGCGCAACTGCTGCGTGCGCGCGCTCGACAGCATAAAGGAGGCGCGCTCCGCGCTCGAGAGCGGAGTCACGCTCGACGCGGTCAACGTCTGCGCCGACTGCGCCGTTGACGCGCTGCTCGAACTCACCGGCGAACGCGCCGGCGAAGCCGTAGTCAACGAAGTGTTTTCGCAGTTCTGCGTCGGCAAGTGATTAAATAAATTGCGACGAGTGTTGCAATTATAGCGCACAGTGATTCGGCGCACCGATGCGTGTAGGCGGCATAAAGTTTTTGTAAAAATCTATTTTGCCGACCTCAGCGGAGAACTTTGCTGGCTTTGTGTTTTTGGCTCCCCTGCAGGGGAGCTGGCTCGGCGTAAGCCGAGACTGAGGGATTGCGGCACAGAACCGACTGATTTTATGCTGCCATCTTCCGAATTTTAGCACTTCGTAGGGACAGCCCTTGCGGCTGTCCGTTATCAGCGAAGCCGATACAAAATTTTAGCGAATCTGAATTGTCGATGATTGGCATCTACCTTCGCGTCCTACTATAATTAAATTTTTTATACTTCCCGCGTTTCGGCATTTTCTTTTTATTTGAAAAAGAAAACGCCTGCAAAAGAAAAGCAAAACAGGGGGAATCCCCCTGTACCCCCGCGAACGCCGCGCCGCAGTACACAGCTCGCGGCTCTCAGTCGGCAGCTCGGCACATTCGCACGCAAACGCGCTGGAGCTTGAACGAATGCGTGCTCGTGCGTCTTGCTTCGCAAGCCGTTCCCTCGCATGTCTAAATGAGTTTTCAAACACTACGGCGCAGCTATTGGAAGTCTGATTATACAATTTGGTTGGTGAGCGATGTTTAATCTTGCAAAAAAGCTGCGGAAAAATATGTCTTAAATACACACATCATCTTCGACCATAGATAACCACACCAAAGGATCCACATATGACTCTCGAAATCATTGACGGAATCTTTTCCGTCTGCAAACTTGAAAAACTTCCGTCCGCTCTGCCGGACACAAATTTTATATTTTTCGCGCGGACGGATTCCGAAATCTCGCTCGTCTGCCCGACTGATTTTGTGCCGGGCGGCATTCTGCACCGCGAGGACGGCTGGCGCGCCCTGCGCGTTCGCGGCGAGTTGGACTTTTCGCTCGTCGGCATCCTCGCCGATATTACATCCGTGCTCGCGCGGCGGGGGATAAGCATTTTTGCGGTGTCTACATATGATACCGACTATATTCTAATAAAAGAAAATGACTTTGCCGATGCGATTTCTGTGCTCGGCGAAAGCGGATATACTGTTGAGGAAAACAAAGGGGTACTGACCGAATGAAATACGATGCGGGTAGAATAGATGTTGCCGTTATAGGCACGGGTCACGCGGGAATCGAGGCGGGGCTCGCCTCGGCGCGTCTCGGATGCAGGACGGAGGTGTTCACCGTCAATCTCGATTGGGTCGGCAATATGCCGTGCAACCCGTCGATAGGCGGAACTTCAAAAGGGCATCTCGTGCGCGAGATAGACGCGCTCGGCGGCGAGATGGGTCTCGCGGCGGACGCGAACACTTTGCAGATGCGTATGCTCAATTTGGGCAAGGGCCCGGCAGTTCACAGCCCGCGCGCGCAGATCGACAGGCGCGCATACAGCGCATATATGAAAAGAACGCTTGAGGAGCAGGAAAATCTGACGCTCCGCCAGGCTGAAATAGTTGATATTCATTATGACTCCGGCGAGTGGGTGCTTACCACCCGGCTCGAAGCAGTTTACCGCGCGAAGTGCGTGGTGCTCGCGACGGGCACTTTTCTCGGCGGCAGAGTCTATATTGGCGATGTCTCATATGAGAGCGGACCGGACGGAATGTTTCCGGCGACTGAGCTGTCGAAGTCGCTCAAAGCCCTCGGACTCCCTCTGCGCCGATTCAAGACGGGCACGCCCGCGCGAGTCAACCGCAGAAGCGTTGAGACCGAAAAGCTCGAACCGCAGTTCGGCGATGAGGATATAGTGCCGTTTTCGTTCACGGGCAGGTACGAAGTGAAGAACACGCGCGAATGCTATGTGACCTACACGGGGGAGGAGACGAAGAAAGTTATTCTCTCGAACCTCCACCGCTCGCCGCTCTATTCCGGAAAGATAGACGGAGTCGGTCCGCGCTATTGCCCGAGCATAGAGGATAAAATAGTCCGCTTCTCCGAAAAGGAGCGGCATCAGATATTTATTGAACCATGCGGCGCGGAGACTCAGGAGATGTATCTCCAGGGACTCTCTTCTTCGCTGCCGGAGGATGTGCAGCTCGAATTCCTGCACACTATCCCCGGATTGGAGCACTGCGAGGTTATGCGCACCGCCTATGCGATAGAATATGACTGCATCGATCCGCTCGCGCTCAAGCGCAGTCTTGAGTTCAACGACTTTGACGGACTCTTCGGCGCAGGTCAGTTCAACGGTTCGAGCGGATACGAAGAGGCCGCCGCGCAGGGACTGATAGCGGGCATCAACGCCGCGCGTAAAGTTCAAAATAAACCTGCGCTCGAACTCGACCGTGCCAGCTCGTATATCGGAACGCTCATAGACGACCTCGTCACAAAGGGCTGCTCCGATCCGTACAGAATGATGACCTCGCGCTCGGAATACAGACTCCTGCTCAGACAGGATAACGCCGACCGCCGCCTGACTCCTACGGGCTACGAACTGGGGCTCATCTCGCAGGAGCGCTATGACGCATTCTGCCGCAAGCTCGAATTGATTGAAGACGAGAAACGCCGCGCGGAGAATACTACTATCCACGCGTGCAAAGAGCTGAATGATATACTTGTTTCACGTGAAACATCGCCTATCGACGGCGGCATAAGACTCTCCGAGCTTCTGCGCCGTCCGCAGGCGGATTATAAACTGCTCGCCCCGTTTGACCCGACGCGCCCGAACTATCCGAAAGAAGTGTTCGAGCAGGTCGAGATAGATATCAAATACGAGGGATATATAAAACGCCAGCAGGCGCAGGTCGATGAGATGCGCCGACTCGAAGTGAAAAAAATACCGCAGGATATAGACTACGCCGCGCTCGGCGGACTGCGGCTCGAGGCGGGCGAGAAGCTTTCAAAGATACGCCCGGAGAATGTCGGCCAGGCGTCGAGAATATCCGGCGTCAGCCCCGCGGACATTTCGGTGCTGCTGATTCATCTGGAGAGGGAGAACAGGAAACATGATAAATAAGGACAGGCTCAAAAATATCTGCGCCGATATCGGCGTTGAGCTCGACGCGCAGGCTCTTGAAAGATTTGAACTTTTTGCGTCGATGCTCGTCGAAAAAAACAAAGTGCTCAATCTCACCGCCATAACCGACCCCGAGGGAATAGCCGTCAAGCACTTCGCGGACAGCCTTACGGCGCTACGCATGATAGATCTTCAGCCGGGGACGAAAGTTATAGATGTCGGCACGGGCGGCGGATTCCCGGGGATTCCTTTGCTGATAGCCCGCCCGGAGATAAAGCTCACCATGCTCGACTCGACAGGTAAAAAGCTGGCGTTCGTCTCGCAGAGCGTTGAAGAGCTCGGGCTTTCCGCGAATATAGTCCATGCCCGCGCCGAAGAGGCGGGGCAGGGGGAACTGCGCGAGAGCTTCGATTTTGCGGTGTCGCGTGCGGTCGCGGCGATGAATGTGCTGTGCGAATACTGCCTGCCGTTTGTTAAAGTCGGCGGAACTTTTTGCGCGATGAAAGGCGCAAAGGGTGCCGAAGAACTCGACTGCGCCGGAAAAGCTATTGCCACACTCGGCGGCGAGACGCAAAAGACCGAAACTCTCATACTGCCCGACGGCGGCGAGAGAGTTCTGATAAATGTAAAAAAGATATCGCACACTGCGACAAAATACCCGCGCCTTTCGGCACAGATTTCAAAAAAGCCGCTCGTATAACGGGGAAAAGCTCCCGAACGGCTCATTTCTGCCCGACCGAAAACAGTGGACAACCGCCTTTCCCGGTGATATGCTTTTATCACAGAGGAACGGCGGTTCTTCTATTATCGGAAAGGACAAGTGCCATGGAAGTTTCAAAAGCCGGAGCGGTTCTGCTCATTCCTGTTGATAAGATCAGGACAAACCCGAATCAGCCGAGAAAATATTTCGACCCCGACGAGCTTTCATCCCTCGGCGAGAGCATCCGCCGCAACGGAATACTCCAGCCGCTTTCGGTGCGCGCGGAGGACGAGAACGGAAAATATGAGCTGATAGCAGGGGAGCGGCGGCTCAGAGCCGCAGCAGAATCGGGCTTCGACCGCGTGCCGTGCATTGTTATAAATGCGGATTCCACGCAGGCGGCTGTCTATTCCGTGATAGAGAATCTTCAGCGGCGCGACCTCAACTTTTTTGAAGAGGCACTTGCAATAGAGTCGCTCGGCGAAAAGTACGGACTCGACAGAGCTCAGCTCTCGGAAAAGCTCGGCAAAGCTCCATCCACCGTGTCAAATAAACTCAGGCTTCTGCGCCTGCCCGAGGATATCCGCGAGAAGATGATTTCCGCAGACTTAACCGAACGACACGCCCGCGCTTTGCTCAGAATAGAAAATCCGGACAAACTGCACGCCGCGACAGATACGGTCATAAAGCGTTCGCTGAATGTTGCGCAGACCGAAAAGCTCGTCAACGCGATTCTCGATGACGAGACCGCGCACAAGCCGCGCGTTATAAAGCTCTTCAAAGATGTCCGCATCTTTGTCAACACAATAAATCACGCCGTCGATACCATGCGCGAAGCGGGCATCAGGGCGGAGTCCCTGCGTACCGAGACGCAGGACAGCATCGAGTTCACGGTGCGCATACCGAAAGAGTTCGCCTGCCGCAACGCAGGCTGACCTATAAATTTGACAATCCCCCATTACCATATCTTTCTCTTTCACACCCCACATCACGGCAGGGCGGCAGACTTCCGAAAAGAAGCCTGCCGCTTTGTCGTTTCAATGTTTCACGTGAAACATCGGTGTCCGATATTCTGATTGACCTTTTCAAAGCGTTATGGTATAATTTTTGCAGTATTTTTGGCCGAAAAAGGCAAAGGAGACTTCGGATTGGGAAAGGTAATTGCAATAGTCAACCAGAAAGGCGGCGTCGGCAAGACGACATCGGCGGTCAACCTCGCTGCGGCAGTCGGCGACAAGGGATATAAAGTCCTCCTTGCGGACATCGACCCGCAGGGCAACGCGACGAGCGGACTCGGCATCAACAAGCGCGCGCTCGAGCAGTCGGCATATGACGTGATGATAAACTCCGTCCCCGCAAAGGATGTTATCCTCGAGAGTGAGTATGAGAACGTTTGGGTTCTGCCGTCAAACATGGCGCTCGCCGGCGCGGAGCTTGAGCTCGTGGATATGGATCGCCGCGAGAGCAGACTCAAGACTGCACTCGCGCCCGTCAAGGCGGATTTTGATTTTATCTTCTTTGACTGCCCGCCCTCGCTCGGGCTCATAACCCTCAACGCCCTGTGCGCTTCGGACACCGTCATGGTGCCGATCCAGTGCGAGTATTACGCACTCGAAGGTCTGTCGCAGCTTATGTCTACCGTCAGGCAGGTCAAGCGTCTCTATAACCCGATGATCGAGATCGAGGGAGTTCTGCTCACGATGTACGACGGCAGACTCAATCTCACCCAGCAGGTCGTTGACGAGGTCAAACGCTTCTTCCCCAGAAAGGTCTATTCCTCGGTCATTCCGCGAAATGTCAGACTCTCCGAGGCTCCGAGCTTCGGTCAGCCGGTCATGTACTATGACAGAAGCTCAAAGGGAACGAGCGCGTATAACGACTTTGCGGACGAGTTCCTGAGAATGAACGGAAAGAAAAGCAACTGAGCCGAAAGGGGAAATATAAATGGCAGCAAAAAAAGGCGGACTCGGCCGCGGGCTTGACGCTCTGTTTGCCGACAACTCCATTGAAGAGATAGCCTCGACCAGCGCGGTCAAGCTCAAGATAATGGACATAGAGCCCAACCGCGACCAGCCGAGAAAAATATTTGACGAGGATGCGCTCGCCGAGCTTGCGGACAGCATAGCTAAGCACGGCGTCATTCAGCCGCTTCTTGTGCGCCCGATGCCCGACGGCAGCTATCAGCTCGTCGCCGGCGAACGCCGCTGGCGTGCATCGCGCATGGCGGGTCTGACTGAAGTCCCCGTTGTTATAAAAGAGCTCAGCGACGACGAGGCGATGGCTCTCGCTCTTATAGAAAACCTCCAGCGCGAGGACCTCAACGCGATTGAAGAGGCGCAGGGCATAAAGGCGCTCATGGATACTCTCTCACTGACTCAGGACGAGGCGGCGGAGCGTGTCGGCAAATCCCGCCCCGCAGTGGCGAACGCGCTGAGACTTCTCAAGCTCCCGGACAGCGTCATTGCGCTCGTCTCGGACGGCAAGCTCTCGCCCGGTCACGCACGCGCCCTGCTCGGTTTCAAAGATGAGCAGGATATCATCGAGACAGCGGATTTGATTATAGAAAAAGGACTGACCGTCCGCGATGTTGAAAAATTAGTCAAAAAGAGAAATAAAGAGCCCAAGGCGGAGAAGCCCGCCGCTCGCCGCGCGAGCTACTATGACGAGGTTGAATTAGCTCTGACCGACTTCCTCGGAAGAAAAGTCAAGGTCGGCACGAAGCCAGGCAAGGAGAGCGGAGTGCTCGAGATAGATTTCTTCGACAAAGACGATCTGACCCGTCTGGCAGATGCGCTCAAGAGCCTCGGCGACTAAATGCGAATTCCCTCCGCTCATGCGGGGGGATATCTTTTGCCTGCGGGCATAATTTTGTGTTGAGGTGATTGCATGACAGAGGTTCTGATAACGGCGCCGTGCAGCGATGAGATAAAGCTGCGGCTCGAAGAATTCAAAAACAGCTGTGTATTTTTATTCAAAGACAGAAAAAGCGATATAGGCAGCGCCGAAGTGGTTATCGGCGAACCGCGCACGGAGAGAATAAGAGAGGCGAAGAACCTGAATTTCGTCCAGATGACCTGGGCGGGCGCGGATATATACACGCGCGGCGGCTTCCCGCAGGGAATAAAAATAGCGAATGCGTCCGGCGCGTTCGGCTCGGTCATTGCCGAATATGTTATCGGCGCGATTCTCTGTATCTACAGGCGTTTCCCGGAATATATTGAAAATCAGAAGGCGTGCATCTGGCGCGATGCCGGAGCTGAGCGGACGATTGAAGGCAAAACAGCTCTTATTTTAGGCACTGGCGACATCGGCTCAAATATCGCGAAGCGGCTCTCGGCATTCGGAACAAAAAATATCGGCATCCGCAGAACGGGCGCGCCCGCGCAATATTTCGATGAGATGCACACGCTGTCCGATATAGACGCTCTCCTGCCGCGTGCGGATCTGGTCATCGGCTGCCTGCCGAACACGAAAGAGACGGGGCATATATTAAATTATGACCGCCTCTGCCTGATGAAGAGCGACGCGCTGTTTATAAATGTCGGGCGCGGGAGCCTTATTGACACGGACGCGCTCATCCGCGCACTCGAAGAGCGGCGCATTGCGGGCGCGATTCTCGATGTGCTTGAAAAAGAGCCGCTCGCGGCGAATTCCCCGCTGTGGAAAATGCCGAATGTTCTGATAACCCCGCACATCTCCGGGCGCGGCTTCGGTCACGACCCGGCGACGGAAAAGAAAGTATGGGACATCTGTCTCGAAAATCTCCGCCGCTATATAGCAGGGGAGGATATCATCAACGAGGTTGATATGAACCTCGGATATTAAAAAATCAAACCCTCCGGCGGACGGAGAGTAAAGACAACCAACCTGCCTGATATAAGCTTTGGGCAGGTTGGCTTTGTTGATGGGTAAATTGAGTATCGTTATAGAATATATTTTGGCGCCCCTGAAAGGGGAACTGGCTCGGCAAAAGCTGAGACTGCGGAGTCCGTTTCGCTTCGCTCAAAGTAAGTAGGGGCAGATATCATCTGCCCGCGAAATCTGCACAAATTTATTGGCGCGTATGGTGTGACGACCTCGACGCACCGTTGCCGCAGGAGCGACACAAAATTATTTGTCCATTACCGACCGTTTGTAGGGACAGCCCTTGCGGCTGTCCGTTATCGGCGTAGTCGATAGAAAGATTTAAACAGGCAGACAAGCCTCGTTTTTTGAACTCTTGCAAAGTAAAAGCAAGTGACCAAGCCGATTTTTTTAATTAAGCTTCCAATAGCCGCGCCGCAGTGGAACAAGCTAACTGAGGACGCGAGGGGACGGCTTGCAACGCAAGCCGCACGAGCCCGCACTCGTTCAAGCTCCAGCGCGTTTGCGGGCGAATGTGCCGAGCTGCCTACTGAGCAGCACAAGCTATGTACTGCGGCGCGGCGTTCGCGGGGTCTCGGGGCGAAGCCCTGAGTTTGCTTTTCTTTTGCAGGCGTTTTCTTTTTCAAACAAAAAGAAAATGCCGAAACGCTGTAAGAGATAAAATATTTAGTTAAGGTAGGTAGCGAAGGCAGAGGGTAAAAATTTTATAGTCTAACATCGTGCCGTTGGCGCGTCAAAGGGTCGTCGAGTCGCCGACCCCTACAAAAGGACATCTAAAAAAGCAAGGAAAAATCGGCAACTCCGAACAACAAACCTAAATCTCCGCTTCGCCGTGCCGTATACACAAAAATCCTACCCAAGGGATTTTCCTCGGGTAGGATTGCTTTTTTATGCTTATAAGCCTGCGGGCGTTATATTAAAGATGAGTCGAAGCCTCGGTGACATCCTGCATCGTGACCTGCTCTTTTTCGTACTGGCTCTGATACTTCTCCTGATAGTAGTTCTCCGCCTTGCAGTCGAAAGTGCCGTCGGGTGAGACGGTGATTATCGTGCAGCCGCGCTGGGAACCGCGCTTGTTGATTCCCGAATAGGCGAGGTAATCGATGCTGTATCCGTAAGTCATGCGGATGCCTTTATAATAAATCGAGAAGTTGTTGTCGTGGTCGTGACCGAAGAAGAGTCCCTTCGTCGAGCCGAGCTCCTGTATCGTCTCGAACAGATCGTCTTCGCCCATGCCGCAGTAGATTATCTTTTTGCCCTCACCGGCTTTGCCGTAGACATACTTGACATTTTCCGTGTCCTTGAAGCCGTTCGCCATGTATTCATACCATGCGTCGCGCTGCTCGGTCAGCGGAATGTGGAAGAACGCGAGGGACTTGACATCCGAATTCTCGGGCAGACCCAGCTCCTTGAGACGCTCGTTGTTCTGCTTGTTCATGAGATTTACGTTGTCTCTGTACCACTGGACCTGGTTCTCGTGGATGTTGTCGTATTTCCACATCATGCCAAGGAAGTCGCCGTCGGTGTACGAGTGGCTGTCGAATATGTAGAGCGACTGGGTGAGGATGCCCTTGGAGTTCTTGACGTTTATGACCTGGTTGCCGTAGCCGTCAACATCGTCGGGACCTTTCTGGAACAGGCAGTATTTGAAGCCGGAGTTGCCGTAGAAGTCCGAAATCTGCTCGCGGGAGTAGTAGCTGTAAGCCTCGGTGTCGTGGTTGCCGAAGGCGACCGTCCAGTAGACCCCGAGATGCTCCATGAGAGCGGCTATTTCTTTGGCGGGCAGCTTGTTGTTGAATGTCGCCGCCTTGAAGAAAACGGGGAACGCCATGTCGCCCGTTATAATAACGAGGTCGGGCTTCTCTGCCTGAATCATCGTGGCGACTGCGTTTATCGCCTGCGAGTCCTTCTTGAGTGAGAGCCAGCCGCCGCCGAGATGTATGTCAGTCAGCTGCATGATCTTGAGATCGCGGTCGGTCGTGAACGTCCAGTAGCCGTTCTCGTCTTTTTCGGGCACGAGCTGATTCTCAATGACCACCGGGTCATAGCTCTCGGCGCGCTTGATGTTCGCCTTGTCGCCGATAATCGTTATCATAACGACGGTAATAACAAACAGCGCGAAAACGCCGAGGATAGAGCCTGTGATGATCAGCGCTCTCCTTTTCTTCTTCGGGTCTTTCTTCTTTTTCTCTTTCATTTTTGCTCCTTTCATGACTCTTCAGATTTTCAATATGTGCAGCGTCACGCCTTTTTCTTTGCAGGCGCTGACAAGTTTTTGCGTTATTTCATTTTCGTCCGTATTTTCCGGGAATTTGGGCTTTGCAAACGCTTCAATTTCCGTCCCCGTGCGGCGGTAGGTGATATAATCGACCGCAACGCCGAGGGAGTCAAATATTTCAGATATCTCTTCGCGTTTGCCGCTGCCGACGAAGTCGAGCATCACCGCGCCCGATTTTTTCGCGAGCTTCACCGCCGAGGTTATCAGCACCGCGCTGATAACAAGCCCGAACACCGCGTCGACCGCAAACTCGGCATACTGCGAGACGGTGAGACTCATGACCGTGGCGAGGGTTATGAAGCAGTCGAGAATGCTGTCCGCCGCCATGACCTTTATTATCGGCGAGCCTGTGATTCGGTAGACCCCGCGATAGGCGAAGAACATGACGAACTTCACTGCGACCGTGACTATCAGCATCACGAGATAGCGCGTCAGATAAGATATAGGCGTCGGATAGAACAGCCGCTCGAGCGAATTATATGCGAAATACAGCCCCGTGAGAAGTATTATCACCGACATGACGAACGAAAAGAACTGCTCTGCTTTTTTGATTATCGCGCGCGTGCCCTCGCTCGAGGAGCTGAGCAGTGCGGCGAAGCAGATGAACGCCGCAAGCCCCGAGAGGCTGTCGAACATATTGTTCACGGCATCCGAATATATGCTGATGCTGTTCGCGCACAGGCCGACATAGAGCTTGACCGAAAACAGCGCGACATTCAGCGCGAACGCCACCGCGCAGGTTATAACTGTTATCTTGTCGTTTTTTTTCATAGCTTCACCCGAAAGCGCGTTTTAAAGCGCGAGCTTTACTACCGCTTTCTTCACTTTTCCGCCGCTGCGGATGCAGGGCTTGTGCGCGTCGCCGGGGAACAAAATAACAAATTCGCCCGCCGAGAGCGTCACTCTCATGTGCTCGTCTCCGCTGTAAAATGCTATGTCGCCGCCCTTTGAATATTCCTCGCTCTCTTCCTTGAGCGAGCCGAGCGGCGCCCAGTCGATGCGCTCTTCGCCCTCGAGAACCGCCTGGAGATCGGCGTATTTTTTATGCGCCTCAAAGCGCATGTCGCCGTTAAACTCCTTTGGCTCATAGCTCGACACGTTTGCGAATATTTTTTCGCCGTCTATCTCGTAGTGTCCGTCGGCGATATTCTCTCCGGCGAGGAACTCCGCCGCCTTGTCGAGTCCCGGCAGGCAGGAGAAATAGAGCGGAAGATTCTCGAATCTGTCAATAATCATAGCGATGCCTCTTTTTGTATGTTGTTTTACAGCACGATACTAATTCTATTGTAAAATCTGTGTAAAATATACCGCACACCCATTTTACACGAGTGCGCGGCATCAGTCAACAGAAAACGGCTATTTGGAAAGATTTTCGAGCCTTTTTGCGACAAGCTCGAGCTCGTCTTTGCTGTTTATTTCGAGGTCACTCTCGATTATCTTGTTGCGCACTTCAACGGGCAGCGCGTCAAAGCATTCGCGTATCTCGCGGTTTTCAAGAAAGAATTTTCCCATTTTTTAAAAGCCTCCTTTGATTCTATTTTTTGCTCCGCCGTGCGCCGATATTCATTGAAACCGCGCCCGGCGTGTGGTATAATTCATCTGTCAGAAAACAGGAGGGTATTTTATGCAGAGAATAACCAGCTTTTCGGTCGATCATGACTATATAGTCCCGGGAATGTACATCTCGCGCATCGACGGCGATATCACGACATACGATCTGCGCACCCGCAAGCCGAACTGCGGCGACTATATGGATAACATCACGATGCACTCCATGGAGCATATGCTCGCGACGTTCCTGCGCAATTCGGACGCGGCGGAAGATGTCATATACTTCGGCCCCATGGGCTGCCGCACGGGATTTTATCTGCTCATGCGCTCGCAGAACCATGAGCGCGCGCTCGAAAAAGTCAAAGAAGCGCTGAGAAAGACTATTGACGCACCGGAGATGTTCGGCGCATCGCGCAAGGAGTGCGGCAACTATAAAGAACTCAGCATCGAGGCGGCGCACAAAGAGGCGGCGCGGTATCTCAGAGAGCTCGAGAGCCGCGAGCAGGATTTCAAATACCCCACGGAGTAAAAAGGAGACAGCCATGACCGGAATAATCGGAGCGATGAAAATCGAGATAGAGGCGCTCAACGCGCAGATGGAGAACAGGCAGACAAAGACAGTCAGCGGCATCGAGTTCACGAGCGGCACGCTCTGCGGACGCGAGGTGGTGACCGCCGTGTGCGGAATAGGCAAAGTGTTCGCGGCGATGTGCGCCCAGACGATGATCCTGCTCTATTCACCGAAGAGGATAATAAACACGGGTGTTGCCGGAAGCCTGAGCACGAAGCTCAATATCGGCGATATCGCGGTCAGTGACTTCGTTGTCGAGCACGACATGGACACGAGTCCGCTCGGCGACCCGGTCGGCATGATATCGGGCATAAATATAGTCGATATCCCCGCCGACGGCGAGCTTGCCGATAAAATCTGCGCCGCAGCCGAGGGAGTCGGCGGCATCAGATGCGTCAAGGGCAAAATTGCCTCGGGCGACTGCTTCGTCAACAGCGCGGAGAAGAAGAAATATATCTCCGAGACTTTCGGCGCGATAGCCTGCGAAATGGAGGGCGCGGCGATAGGTCATGTGTGCTATGTGAACAAAGTCCCGTTCTGCGTTATCCGCGCGATATCCGACGCGGCGGACGGCTCATCGCACATGGATTATTCAAAATTCACCGCCCTTGCCGCGAAGAATTCGGCGGCGGTCATGACGGAACTGCTCAGGAGCGGAAAATAAACGATTTTTTCGATTTTTTTTGATTTAGGGCTTGACTCAACGCTCGATTTGTGATATATTATTCGAGCGTTGAGATGCTGGTGTAGCTCAGCTGGTAGAGCAGCTGATTTGTAATCAGCAGGTCGGGGGTTCGAATCCGTCCACCAGCTCCAGTTTTTTTTCCAACCTCAACGAAAACCGAATATGGGAGAGTTCCAGAGCGGTCAAATGGGGCAGACTGTAAATCTGTTGTTTCGGCTTCGGTGGTTCGAATCCACCCTCTCCCACCAGAAAAAGGCACTTGCAATTGCAAGTGCCTTTTTCAGTGAAATTCGTTCCTACGGAACGAGTGAAATATCTTCGATGTGAAATATTTGCCTCGCAAATGTGAAATATGCCTGCGGCATATGAAGGAACGAATTTTATTTCACTTGATGCGCAGCATCAAATTTCACAATTTACGAAGTAAATTATTTCACCGCGAGCAAGGCGAGCGATTTCACTAAAGCTTATAGTGGCTTTATTCGGCACGGCGATTAATTGCAAGTGCCTTTTTCAGTGAAATTTGCCCTTGCGGGCAAGTGAAATACGCCTGCGGCGTGTGAAATGCGATAGCTCGCGTGAAATGTTCGCTGCGCGAACGCGGGCAAATTTTATTTCACATTGCGACGAAGGAGCAATATTTCACGTTTGCCGCAAGGCAAACATTTCACATCCCGCGTCAGCGGGATATTTCACCTGAGTTTTGATTAAGCAGTACAGAAGCAAGTGTCAAAGCACCATAGATGTTCAAAGATATTTTTTGCAAAGATTGAGGTCTTTTCAGTAAAATTCGTTCCTACGGAACGAGTGAAATATCTTCGATGTGAAATATTTGCCTCGCAAATGTGAAATATGCCTGCGGCATATGAAGGAACGAATTTTATTTCACTTGATGCGCAGCATCAAATTTCACAATTTACGAAGTAAATTATTTCACCGCGAGCAAGGCGAGCGATTTCACTAAAGCTTATAGTGGCTTTATTCGGCACGGCGATTAATTGCAAGTGCCTTTTTCAGTGAAATTTGCCCTTGCGGGCAAGTGAAATACGCCTGCGGCGTGTGAAATGCGATAGCTCGCGTGAAATGTTCGCTGCGCGAACGCGGGCAAATTTTATTTCACATTGCGACGAAGGAGCAATATTTCACGTTTGCCGCAAGGCAAACATTTCACATCCCGCATCGGCGGGATATTTCACCGAAACTTTATCCGCAAAACGCAAAAAGCGCTTGCAATGCAGGTGCTTTTAAATTTTTTTGTTTTCGTACCGATTTGAATGCGATTCGTACCGACCCCCATATTGACATGAAAATTTTCTCCATGATATTATAGCCATGGTTCGATATTTGACCATTGAACAAAAATATTTTAAAACGGAGGAAAAATCATGGCAGGAAGGACATACTCAAAAGCGGCGGCTGAGGCAATCAAAGGAGCTCTTGCCGAGACGAAAGTTACATATTCGTTCAACAAGATAGAAGGGGGCAGCAGAGGAGTATTTCTGGCTGCAATTGCCCTTAACAGCAGATTACAGAAAACCAAGTACATTATCGATGTTAAAAATGACTCATATATAGTCTATGCAGTTCTGCCGATAAACGGAGATGCGTCGGATAAGAGAAAAATGCTTAATCTGGCGGAGTTTATTTGCAGGTTAAACCATAGACTTGCCGCCGGCAATTTTGAGCTTGATATGGATGACGGTCAGGTTCGTTTTAAGTATTATGTAAACTGCTCTGATTCGGTTCCGACCAGAGGAATTCTGACAGAAAGTCTGGTTTTGCCGAAAGTAATGCTTGAACATTACGGCGACGGATTGCTTAATGTTATAATAAACGGCGCGGACGCAAAAGAAGAAGCCGAAAGGTGCAAAAGCACATTCTGATTCAATATAACAACAACCCCCGGAGACTTCCGAAATCTCCGGGGGTTCATTTCATTTTTAGCTGTGTTTACTCGCTGTATCTGTCTGCGATGCTTCTGCCCATGAGCACGCCCATGACGGACGCCATCATCAGACCTCTTGTCCAGCCGCTCGAGTCGCCGAGGCAGTGGAGTCCCTTGACGTTCGTGTCGAAGTTTTCGTCCATCTTGATGCGGTTGGAGTAGAACTTGAGCTCGGGGGAGTAGAGCAGCGTCTCCTCCGCGGCGAAGCCGGGCACGACGTAGTCGACAGCCTGGATGAAGTTGATTATGTTGAGCATCGCGCGGTAGGGCATGGCGGCGGTTATGTCGCCCGCGACGGCGTCGGGGAGAGTGGGTCTGACATTCGAGCGGTCAAGCTCCTTCTGCCATGTGCGCTTTCCGTCGAGGATATCGCCGTAGCGCTGGACGAGAATGTGTCCCGCGCCGAGCATGTTTGTCAGCTCGCCGACCTTCTGCGCGTATTCAATAGGCTGGTTAAACGGCTGATTGAAGTTGTGGGAGCAGAGTATCGCGAGGTTCGTGTTGTTGCTCTTGAGCTCTTTGTATGAATGTCCGTTGACAACGGCGAGGTCGTTGTCGTAGTTCTCCTGGCTGACAAAGCCGCCGGGATTCTGGCAGAATGTGCGGACCTTGTTCTTGAACGGCTTGGGATAGCCGATGAGCTTTGACTCATAGAGAACATCGTTGACCTTCTCCATGACCTCGTTTCTTATCTCAACGCGCACGCCGATGTCGACCGTGCCGGGCTGATGAGAGATATCATGCTGAGCGCAGAGCTTTTCGAGCCAGTCCGCGCCGCGGCGTCCGGTCGCGATGACCGTGTGATCCGCAAAAATCTCTATGTTTTCGTCGCCTTTGCGGACATAGACGCCCTTGCACTGGTCGCCCTCAAGAATTATGTTGTCGCACTCGTAGCCGAAGAGCATGTCAACGCCGTTTTCGATGAGATACTGCTCGATGGCATAGTATATGTCCTGCGCCTTCTCGGTGCCGAGGTGGCGTATCGGGCAGTCAACGAGGCGAAGACCCGCTTTTATCGCGCGCTTTCTTATCTCCTTGACTTCCTCCTCGCGTCCGACGCCCTCAACATGGGTGTCCGCGCCGAACTCGAGATAGATGCTGTCGGCATATTCAATGGTCTTCTGCGCCACATCGTAGCCGATGAGCTCGGGGAGCTGGCCGCCGACCTCGGGGCTCAGGGACAGCTTGCCGTCCGAGAATGCGCCCGCGCCGGAGAATCCGGTCGTTATGTGGCAATAGGGCTTGCAGTTGACGCACTTGTTGGTCTTCGATTTGGGGCAGCGGCGCTTTTCAATCGGCTGACCCTTTTCAACCATCATAATTTTCTTGTTCGCGCCCTTGCGGATAAGCTCAATGGCCGTGAATATTCCGGCAGGACCCGCGCCGATGATAACTACGTCGTATTTCATTGGTACACCTCGTTCTTTATTCGGGAAGAGTTATCTCTTCGTTTATTCTTTCAACGCCGTCCGTGCCGATCTCGTGAAGAGCCGGCAGGAAGAAGAGTCCGGGCGCTCTGCCGGACGGGAACAGATCGAGCAGCGGAACCATCACGAAAGCGCGCTCGTGTATTCTCGGGTGGGGCAGGGTGAGCAGGAAGCTCTCGCTCTTCATGCCCTCATAGAGCAGCAGGTCGAGGTCGAGCACGCGCGGTCCGTCTTTTATCGTCCTCACGCGGCCGTAAGCTCCCTCGATGCCGAGGCATGCGCCGAGCAGCATCTGCGCGGACAGCTCCGTCTCCACTATTATTGCGGCGTTGTAAAACAGCGGCTGCGCCTCATATCCGACCGGGCGGGTCTCATAGACGTGGGAGCACGCCGTTATTTTCGTCTTTGGCAGGCGGGACAGAGAGCGCACCGCGCCGTTTATGTTCTTCAGTCTGTCCCCCATGTTCGAACCGATCCCTATAACTGCCTGCATACAGTTTGCCATAAAATCTACAGTCCTTTCGCTTGATGTTTCTTGCCCGTTTTATGTTTTTTATTTTCTTTCCCTGTAAATGCTGACCGCGGCGAAGCCGAAATCCGCCTTCATCGGCGCGTCCGGCTTTTTGCAGGTCACTCTCACGCCCTCAATGGGCGGAAATTCTTCGAGCAGTGCGTCGGCAACACGCCGCGCGGCACGCTCAATGAGCTTGTCCTTCTGCGAGGAAAACACCCTGCGCGCGCATTTTATCATCTGCGCGTAGCTGACGGTGTCATTTAAATCGTCGCTCTCGCCGGCTTTTGAAAGCGGAATATCCGCCTCAATGTCGAGAATGAAGAACTGCCCGTCCTCCTGCTCCTCGGGATTGACCCCGTGATAGGCGAAGAGGCGAAGCGAATTTATAATTATCTTATCCACCGTCTGCCTCCCCGTATATCTTTTTCAGTGCGTCCGCGACGCGCGCCGACTGGACGGCGGAGAACACATCGTGGGCGCGGATAACATCTGCACCGTTCAATATGCTCGCCGTGTGCAGCGCCACGGTTCCCGGGTCGCGCTTTGCGGCGTCCGTCTCGCCCGATGCCGTGCCGATAACACGCTTTCGCGACGCGGCGGACATCAGCGCACTGCCGTCGGTCTTTATCTTCCCGATATCCCTTATCAGACGCAGGTTGTCCTCGTAGCTCTTTGCAAAGCCGATTCCCGGGTCGAAGCAGAGGCTGCCGGCCGGTATCCCGTGCGCTTTTGCGACCCTCGCGGCTCTGCCGAAAAAGTCGAGCACATCGTCGGAGACCCCGTTTTCATAGACGGGGACTGCGTCCGCGCCGGCGGGATTGTGCATGATTATCCACCCCGCGCCGAATTCGCTGACGACCTTCGCCATCTCGTCGCTCGCTTCCCCGCTGACATCGTTGATTATCTTCGCGCCGTGCGTGAGAGCCGTGCGCGCGCATTCGGGATAGAATGTGTCAACGCTTATCGGAACGGTTATCCTGCCCTTTAACAGATCGAGCACCGGAATGAGCCTCGCGTTCTCTTCGTCGGCGGAGAGCTTTGTTGAGCCGGGGCGGGTCGACTGCGCGCCGACATCGATGATATCCGCGCCGAGCGCCTGCATCTCGAGCGCGTGCTCAAGTGCCTTCTGCGGCTCGTCCCATTTGCCGCCGTCCGAAAAGGAATCGGGAGTTATATTGAGTATCCCGCACACAAGGGTGTGGGAGGAGGTATCAAAAATAAATCTCTCCATAGTATCGCCTTATTTTGTCAGAAGTGATATTGCCTCGGCGCGCGCTCTCGCGTCCGAACGCATCGTGCCGCGCAGAGCGGAAGTTCTTGTCTGCGCGCCCGACGCACGCGCCCCGCGCATCGTCATGCACAGGTGCTCCGCCTCGATAACGACCGCCACGCCGAGCGGGTCGAGCTGTTCGTCAAGGAAGTCCGCAATCTGCGAAGTGAGCCTCTCCTGAAGCTGCGGTCTGCGCGCGAAGCTGTCAACTATCCTCGCGAGCTTCGACAAGCCTATGACCTTGCCGTCGCGCGGGATATATGCTATATGCGCCCTGCCGATGAACGGCAGAAGATGATGCTCGCACATCGAATACATCGGGATGTCGCGGACGATGACCATCTCTTCGTTTTTCTCTTCGCTGAAGAGCTTGACGTGGCGCTTCGGGTCGTCCTCGAGTCCCGAGAAAATCTCTTCATACATTCTGGCGACACGCGCGGGCGTTTCGACAAGACCCTCTCTGTCCGGATCCTCGCCGACCGCCGCAAGTATCTCGCGCACAGCCGCCTCGATTCTCTTTTTGT
>CAVAWW010000024.1:0-25988 GCA_963592475.1 bacterium | reverse complement strand
GAGCTTGTCCCCGGCGACAACAGCGGCGGCAGAGGCCCCGTCAAGAACAAGCCCATAAGACTCAAAAACGGCACTGTTCTCGCCCCCGCTTCGACCGAGATAGACGGCAAATGGAAGGCTTTTGTCGACATATCGACCGATGACGGCAAAACCTGGAGCAAAACCTCCGTTATCGATTCCAGCTTTTTAGGCTTCTTCAAGGTTCCCATGATCCAGCCCACGCTTTGGGAGTCGAAGGACGGTTCGGTTCACATGTTCACAAGAACAAAGGTCGGCAAAATTTACAGAAGCGATTCCTATGACGGCGGCAAGACCTGGTGCAGCGCATATCCGACCAGCCTGCCGAACAACAACAGCGGTATCGACCTCGACACCGACGACAGCGGCAGAATTTTCCTCGTCTATAACCCCGTCGGCATCCCCGGCATCAGAACGCCCCTCACCCTCGCCGTTTCGCTTGACGACGGCAAGACCTTCACGAAGATAAAGACCTTCGAGACGGGACTCGCGGAATATTCTTATCCCGCGGTCGTTGTCAAGGGCGACACCATCCACATCACTTATACATATGAAAGAGACTATATCGCCTACTGGCAGATAAAGATCAAGTGATGTTTTCCTGCGGCTTTTACGTGCTTTTCAATCGCTCAAAACCCTCTTGAGCGTTGTGGAAACGCGGCATAATATAGGAAATTTTTAGGAGGAAGTAAAATGACCAAGAGAATTTTATCAGTTCTCGTCGCAATCAGCCTCATGTTTGCTCTCGCATCTATAGGCATGGCTAAATGTTCGAGCGATAACATCATCGTCTCCGCAACAAAAGAAATGATCTTCGACAAGAAGATAACCGATTCCTGCCACGCTTCAACGGTTCTGCCCCTCGATGACGGCTCCGTTATCGCAGCCTGGTTCGGCGGTTCTTCCGAGAAGAAGAGCGATGTTAAGATCTACACCTCGGTTCGCACCGAAGAGGACGGCTGGAGTGATCCCATCGTTGTTTCCGCGGCTGATGACATAGCTCACTGGAACCCCGTTCTGTTCCAGAAGGAAGACGGCACTGTCGTTCTTTACTTCAAGGTCGGCACCGACACCGATTACTGGAAGACCTATTACGCAACCTCGACCGACGGCAGAAGCTGGAGCACTCCCAGAGAGCTTGTCCCCGGCGACAACAGCGGCGGCAGAGGACCCGTCAAGAATAAGCCCATCAGACTCAAGGACGGCACTGTTCTTGCACCCGCTTCGACCGAGATAGACGGCGAGTGGAGAGCATTTGTTGACATTTCCACCGACGACGGCGCAACTTGGACAAAGACCGCTAATGTCGATTCCAAATACTGCACATGGTTCAAGGTTCCGATGATTCAGCCCACCCTTTGGCAGTCCGCTGACGGCTCCGTCCATATGCTCACAAGAACAAAGGTCGGCAAGATCTATCGCAGCGATTCCTACGATAACGGCAAGACCTGGTGCCGCGCTTATGCCACCAAGCTTCCCAACAACAACAGCGGTATCGACCTCGACACCGACGATCAGGGCAGAATTTTCTTGGCTTATAACAATATCGGTGCTCCCGGCATCCGTACTCCTCTTGTTCTCTCCGTTTCTACCGACGACGGTAAGACCTTCACCAAGATAAAGACTTTTGAAAAGGGTCTCGCTGAGTATTCTTATCCCTCAGTTGTCGTCAAGGGTGACACTATCCACATCACCTACACCTACGAGAGAGACTACATCGCATACTGGCAGATAAAGATTAAATAAGATTTTTTTACAATTGGCCTGAGGGTAATCAAGGCCGAGAATAAGGGAAACTGCAACCCATAAAAATATACGCCCCGAAAGACAGTGCACAGTTCTTTCGGGGCGTGTATATTTTTTAATCTATTCCGTACTTCTCGCGGATGACATCTCTTATCTGCGGAAACGGAATAACCGGCGGCTGATTTTCAAGATGCTCGCCGATAAGCTTCTCCATCCAGACCATGCCGTACCAGCGGTGGAATTTATATCCGCATTTTGTGAAGCCGCCGACCATGCGATAGCCGAGATGCGCGTGAAATTCCGCGCTGTTTTTCGTCAGATACTCGTCCTCGACTTCGGGATAAGCAATGCAGGCGTTCATGTTTAGAAAGCCCTGCTCGCGCAGCACTGTTTCGAGCGCGTCGTGGAGCTTTCTGCCGAGCCCGCCGCCGCGCGCGTTTTGGTCGAGATAGATCGATGTCTCGACCGCCCAGTCATACGCCGGGCGCGAATGGAGCGGACCCACATAGGCATAGCCGAGGATATCGCCGTCCCTTTCGAGCACGAGATACGGGTATCTCCTGAGCGTAGATTCGATTCTCCTGCGGAACTCCTCCTCGCTCGGCACATCGTATTCGTATGTTATCGAGGTGTTTTTGACATAGGGCGCGTATATTTTGAGCAGCGCCGGCGCGTCGTCGGGCGTTGCCGCGCGGATTTTTATTTCATCGGCCATTTTATTTTGTCTCCCCTTTTTTCTGGGCTTCGAGCTTCTTCATTGCCTTGCCGAACTGAATTGTGAAGAGTATGGACGTGAATGTTATCGCGATAACATCCGCTACGGGTTCCGCCATATAAACGCCCATCGTCTTGTCTGCTACAAATGTCGGCATGATATAAATAAGCGGCAGGAGCAGCACGAACTTGCGAACGACCGCAACCGATATCGAGCACAGCGCGCTGCCTATCGACACGAAAGCCATCTGGCACGACATCTGTATGCCAAACAGGCAGAGCACGGCGCAGTAGATGCGCAGGGCGTGCGAGGTGAAATCAATAAGCGCGGCGTCTGAGCTGAACATCCTTGCAAAGCCCTGCGGGAACAGCTCGATGAGCCCCCAGAGCAAGAACGAATAAGTGAGGCACACGGCAAGAAGCAGCTTGAAAGTTTTCTTGACACGCTCGCTGTTTCCCGCACCGTAGTTGTAGCTGAGGATAGGCTGAGAACCCTGCGAGATACCGTTGAGCGGCAGCATGGCGAACTGCATGACGCTCGTCAGTATCGTCATCGCACCAACGGCGATATCGCCGCCGTATTTGAGCAAAGACGAGTTGAAGCAGACCGAGATAACGCTCTCGCTCGACTGCATGATAAATGTCGCGAGACCGAGCGTAATGCACGGCAGGATAATTTTAGGCGACACGAAGAAATTCTTTGCCTTCAGGCGCAAAACCGTCTTTTTGCCGAAGAGGAACGCCACGACCCATACGCATGAGATACACTGCGATATAATCGTCGCGAGCGCGGCGCCCTTGACCCCCATATGCAGTCCAAAGATAAATATCGGGTCGAGCGCAATATTCGACACAGCGCCTATCATGACGGTCACCATGCCGATATTTGCGAAGCCCTGCGCCGTTATAAACGCGTTCATGCCGAGGGTCAGCTGGACAAAGACGGTGCCTATGGCGTAGATATTCATATAATCGACCGCGTATTCGATAGTGTTCTCGCTCGCGCCGAAGGCGAGGAGCAGGTCGCGGTCAAAGATAAGCAGCAGCGCAGTCAGAACGGCAGATATTATTACCTGCATGAAAAAGCAGCCGCCGAGTATTTTTTCCGCCGAGCCGTTGTCGCCCTTGCCCATGGAGATGGACGCCCTGGGCGCGCCGCCCGCGCTGACAAATGCGGCGAACGCCGAGATTATCATGATTATCGGCAGGCACACACCGACTCCGGTCAGCGCAAGGCTGCCGTCGTCGGGCATATGACCGATATATATGCGGTCAACTATATTATAGAGCATGTTGACTATCTGCGCTATGACCGTCGGCAGCGAGAGCTTGAAAAGCAGCTTTCCGACCGGCTGAGTGCCGAGAAATGATTTATCTTTTTCCATTTAATTACCCCCATGCGTGCAAAAAACGAACAGTCTAATTATATAACCGCTCCGCCGGTTGTCAAGGGGGACAGGTTAATATACAAAGCGCCGCCGAAAATGCTGCGGCTGTTTTTTGTTTTTAAGGCTCGGGGGGGGTAATGCCTCAAAACAGTTGCAATGGCGGCGCGGAAGTTGTATAATTAATTGATTTTGATAAATTCGCGTCGAGGGGCGGCGCATTTTGCGGCGACAAAGCGCATCAAGCGCAAAAAATATACTGTGAGGTTTTACAATGTTCAAAGTGGGATTCGATAACGACCTTTATATTCAGAAGCAGTCCGAGCAGATAAGCAAACGCATCAAGGAATTCGGCGGCAAGCTCTATCTTGAGTTCGGCGGCAAGCTCTTCGACGACTACCATGCCTCGCGCGTCCTGCCCGGCTTCAAGCCCGACAGCAAGCTGCAGATGCTCAAAAATATCGGCTCGGATGTTGAGATCGTCATCGTTATAAACGCGAGCGATATCCAGAACAACAAGATGCGCCGCGACCTCGGCATAACCTACGACAGCGACGTGCTGCGCCTCATCGATGCATTCCGCGCGATCGGTCTTTTCGTCGGCAGCGTCGTTATCGCGCAGTATAAGGGTCAGCCCGCCGCGCTTGCATTCAAGAACAGGCTCGAAAATCTCGGCGTGCGCGTCTTTATACACTATCCCATCGAGGGCTATCCATATAATATCCCGCACATAGTCAGCGAAGAGGGCTTCGGAAAGAATGAATATATCGAGACCGAGCGCCCGCTCGTTGTTATAACCGCGCCCGGCCCCGGAAGCGGAAAGATGGCGACCTGCCTCTCCCAGCTCTATCACGACAACCTGCGCGGCATCAAGGCGGGATACGCAAAGTTCGAGACGTTCCCCATATGGAATCTGCCCCTAAAGCACCCCGTCAACCTCGCATATGAGGCGGCAACCGCCGACCTCAACGACGTCAATGTTATCGACCCCTACCATCTCGAAGCTTACGGCAAGACCACCGTCAACTACAACAGAGACGTTGAAGTCTTCCCCGTGCTCAACGCTATATTTGAGAAAATCGAGGGCAAGAGCCCCTATAAATCGCCCACGGACATGGGCGTCAACATGGCGGGCTACTGCATCTCCGACGACGCCGCGACCCGCGACGCCTCTTTGAACGAGATAATCCGCCGCTACTTCAGCGCGCTGTGCGATCACAAAAAGGGTCTTACCGGCGACGCGGAGCTGACAAAGATAGAGAGCCTGATGAATCAGGCGGGAGTCACCGAAGAATACCGCCGCTGCGTGCGTCCCGCGCTCGACAGAGCGAAAGAGACGGGTGCTCCCGCGGTTGCAATCGAGCTGCCCGACGGCAGACTGATAACCGGAAAGACTTCTTCTCTGCTCGGCGCGAGCTCGGCGGCGCTGCTCAACGCGGTGAAACTGCTCAGCAATCAGCCCAAGGAGCAGCTGCTCATCGATCCCGGCGTTATCGAGCCGATACAGTCGCTCAAGACGAATATCCTCGGCAACAACAACCCGCGCCTACACACGGACGAGGTGCTCATCGCGCTGACCATGAGCGCGATACAGAGCGAGCCCGCAAAGAAAGCGTTCGACGCGCTCTCACTCCTGCGCGGCTGCGAGGCACATTCCTCGGTTATACTCTCCCAGGTCGACGCGGATGTCTACCGCAAGCTCGGTATCAACCTGACCTGCGAGCCGCATTATCAAGTCAAGAAGCTCTATCACAAAGCGTAAATATAAATAATCAGCCTGCGGGGATATCCTCGCGGGCTGTTTTTTTGCAAGATGAGTCCTATAAATTACCCTGTAAATGCCAGACCGCAAACTATGACAAAAGCCACAGCCTATGACAAAAGCCGCAACCCACGCCGAATACATGAGTTGCGGCTCTTTTTTGCTCTTTGGTCTGCGCTGAGTGTGACTATCCTCTTTCCGGGCTGTCACAATCGGATGCGGAAAGCGTTTTCTTTGCCCCGAAGCTGTATGCAGATACTGCGAGTGGGCAAAAAAGCGCTTAAAAGAGCAAAAGCAAATATGATAAAAGCCGCAACCCACGCTAAAACGCGAGTTGCGGCCCTTTTTGCTCTTTGGTCTGCGCCGAATGTGACAGCCCTTATTTTGCGGGGGCTGTGTGCCATATATTCTCGGCATACTCGTTTATCGCCCTGTCGGCGGCAAATCTGCCGGAGCAGGCGGTGTTCATCAGGGACATCGAGTTCCAGCGCGTTCTGTCCGCCCAGAGCTCGTCGATCCTGTTCTGCGCCTGACGGTAGTCTGCGAAATCCGCGAGAACCATGTAGGGGTCGTGATAGACTATAGTTCCGCTGATTTCCGGGAACTGCTTGCCGCAGAAGCCGCGGTTTATGAAATCGATGACATTGCGAAGCTCCGCATTGTTGTTGTAGAAATTCATCGGCACATAGCCTCTGCTTCTGAGATCGTTGACCTCGGGGGTGGTCATGCCGAAGATAACAATATTCTCGTCGCCGACTGCGTCGTGAATCTCAACATTCGCGCCGTCGAGCGTGCCGAGGGTTATCGCGCCGTTCATCATCAGCTTCATGTTGCCCGTGCCGCTCGCCTCGGTTCCGGCGAGGGATATCTGCTCGCTGACATCGGCAGCGGGCATCATATATTCAGCCATGGAGACGTTGTAGTCCTCCATGTAGACGACCTTGAGCCTGCCCTTGACATCGGGGTCGTTGTTGATAAGATCCGCGAGGGCGCAGATGAAACTGATTATCTTCTTCGCCATGAAGTAGCCGCTCGCCGCTTTTGCGCCGAAGATATAGGTGTGGGGCGTGAAATCACCCGAGGGATTCGCCTTTATCGCGAGATATTTCGCGAGGATGTTGAGCGCGTTGAGGTGCTGGCGCTTATACTCGTGCAGGCGCTTGACCTGAACATCGAAGATGGAGTTCGGGTCGAGCTCGATGCCGGTCTTTGCCTTGACGCGCTTTGCGAAGTCCGCTTTGTTGGCGGTCTTTATCTTCTCTATCTCCGCGAGCACGGCGGGGTTATCTTTATATTTTGCAAGCTCCGAGAGGCACTCGGCGTTATATACGAACTCGCCGCCGATAAGGTCGCTGAGCATCGAGGTCAGGCGCGGATTCGCCTGGCAGAGCCAGCGGCGGTGGGCAATGCCGTTTGTGACATTGCAGAACTTGTCGGGCGTGAGGGTATAGAAATCATGGAACACGCTGTCCTTGAGTATCTCACTGTGGAGAGCGGAGACGCCGTTGACGCTGTGGCAGCAGGCGACGCAGAGGTTCGCCATGCGCACGACTCCGTTTGAGATAACAGCCATTCTCTCGACCTTACCCGCGTCGTGGGTCTGCTCCCAGACGCTGCTGCGGAAGCGGTTGTCTATTTCCTTGACTATCTGATAGATTCTCGGCAGCAGGCGGCGGAAGAGATCCTCGCTCCAGCATTCGAGAGCCTCACTCATGACAGTATGGTTAGTGTAGGCGAAAACTTTCGTCACAACATCCCATGCGTCATCCCAGCTGTAGCCGCACTCGTCGAGCAGCAGGCGCATAAGCTCGGGGATAGCGAGAGTCGGGTGGGTGTCGTTGATATGGATAGCCATCTTGTCGCAGAGATTGTCGAGCGAGCCGTACTTGCGCAGGTGGCGGTTGATGATATCCTGAACGGACGCGGAGACGAGGAAATACTGCTGGCGCAGACGCAGGCTCTTGCCCTCGGGATGATTGTCCGCGGGATAGAGCACCTTGCTTATGACCTCCGCCATAGCGTTTTGCTCCATGGCGCGCAGGTAATCGCCCTGGTTGAAGGAGTTCATATCAATTTCCGAGCTTTTCGCGCTCCAGAGGCGCAGGACGCTGACTCCCTTGCCATCCTTGCCGGCGACCATCATATCATAGGGCACGGCGTGGACTTTCTTCGCGTTCTTTATATCGACGCTGTGATAGCCGTCCTCCCAGTGATCGACAACTTCGCCCTCGAAGCTGACATCGACGCTCTTCTCCTCGCGCGCGACGAGCCAAACTTCACCGCCGGGAAGCCAGAAATCGGGCATCTCGGTCTGCCAGCCGTCAACAAGCTTCTGCTTGAAGATTCCGTATTCATAGAGAATGGAGTAGCCCATTCCGAGATAGCCGTCTGTTGCCAAAGCGTCGAGATAGCACGCCGCAAGGCGGCCCAGACCGCCGTTGCCCAAACCCGCGTCCGGCTCGCAGTCATAGAGCTTGTCGAGCTTTATGCCGAAATCCTTGAGCGCCGCCTCCATGACGGGGGTGAGGTTGAGGTTATAGAGCGTGTTCTTGAGCGAGCGCCCCATGAGGAACTCCATGCAGAGATAGTATACGCGCTTCGAGCCGCTCTCCTCGCAGCGCTTTTCGAACTCGTGTCTGCCCTGTCTGAGCATATCGCGGGTTATCATCGCGATAGCCTTGTAAAACTGCTCGTAGTTGGCCTCTTCGGGAGTGACGCCGAAAAAGTGTGAGAGCTTTGCGGTTATCTGCTCCTCGGCGGCCTTCTTTGTCAGTGAATAATCCATTGTATCAAACCTTTCGTTTGCTTGTGCAGCATATACTGCCGGATATATAAAAATATACCAAATGTTATTTTATACCGAAAATGTAAATAATACAACCGAATACTCGCAATTACCGCTCGAACACCCTCAGAAAAAACGAACTCCCCGGCGAGAATTTTCAACAAAAATGCCTAAAAATGTCAGACACAATTGAAAAAACAGGTATTGTTTACAATTTGTTCACATTTACGTATACTTGATGCAACACGGCGCAATTATTCTATATGTGTACCCAAGAGGTACCGAGGAGACAACTACCTATCTGGTTTTAATAATTGTCAACTTCTTTTTTCATTTTTATTTTCTCTTTCCCCAAAGCTAAAGCCGAATGCTGCACACATTCGGCTTTAACTTTTTTTCGGGGAACTTTTTTTATTTTACAGGTCGTCTACATCCTGCACGGGCTGCGAGCCGTCGAGCGGAGTGCCCGAATAACTGCCGAGAACATCGGTCGGGATAATTCCCTCTTTGTTCATCGGGTCGTTGTACTGCGGAATTTCGATTATCTTTTTCTTCTGCTTTTTCGGCTTGTCCACAAAAAATTCTCCTTTCTTTGCGTTTGCGTTTTTAGCTTTCCGCGCGGGCGCGCCGATATTCCGTGAAGCAGAAAGTTGAAATTGCGCGTTATTTCTGATAGAATCATCTTGTCCGAAAGACGGAGGTGCAAAAAATGAAAAATTTCAAAAAATATATCGCCGCTTTGCTTATTTTTGTTCTCGCGCTGAGCCTTTGCTCCTGCTCGCTGATTGACCGCCTCAAACCCGCTCCCGCGCCGGAGACGGTCAGGCTGACCTTTCCCGAGGGTACGACCGTCATTCAGGCGGCGCAGAAGCTCGAAGAGGGCGGCGTATGCACAAAGGACGAATTTATTTCGGCGGTCAACAACACCGAACGGGACAACAAATTCGTTAAAGCTATAAACAATCCGCAGGAGCGCCCGTTCCTGCTCGAGGGCTATATCTATCCCGACACATATGATTTCTATGTCGGCGAGGGGGCGGAAAAGGCGCTCGGACGCTTTCTCGCGAACACTGAATCGAAGCTCACCGACGATATGTATGCTAAAGCTCAGGGAATCGGCATGTCCATGGACGAGATAATCACGCTCGCCTCGATAATCCAGCAGGAGGCGTCGGTGCCGTCGGTCATGGCGAATGTCTCCTCCGTGCTCCACAACAGGCTCAATTCATCGAGCTATCCGCGCCTGCAGTGCGACGCGACGGTGTTCTATTTAAAGCGCAGCGTCAAGCCGTATATAAGCGAGGATCAGGCGGACAAATACGATGAGTTTTACAACACCTACGACCGCAAGGGGCTCCCGGCAGGTCCGATAACGAACCCCGGGATCGAGGCGATAAACGCCGCACTGAACCCGGCGGACACGGACTACTATTTCTTCGTCACCGACAACGACGGCAACTACTATTTTGCAAAGACATATCAGGAGCACCTGAAAAACTGCAAAACGGCGGGAGTCGCGCAGTAAAAATTTTGCAAATATTGCTTTTAGTATCATTGAATTTTTCAGCCGCGCATAGTATAATTGGATTTTAGGCAAATCAAATATACTTCATCACAGGGGTATAAAAGAGGTATTATGAACGGGCTTATTGCATCGGCAAAGAGAATAGAAGAATACGGCGCGCTGCTCGACTGCGTCAAAAGCACCCGTCTGCCCATAGGCATGACGGGTCTTTCCCATATACACAAGGCGCATTTCGCCGCCGCGCTGAACGCGGACTGCGGCAGACCCGTGCTCGTGATAACGGCGGACGAGGCACAGGCTTCGCGCCTTGCGCTCGACATGAAAACGCTCGGCTGCCGCGCCCTGCTCTATCCCGCGAGGGATTTTGCGTTCCGCTCGACGGAGAGCCAATCGCGCGAATACGAGCACAGGCGGCTCGGCGTGCTCGACAAGATGCTGCGCGGCGAGGCGCAGGCGGTAATCTGCTCCGCAGAGGCGGCGTCGCAGCTGACTCTGCCGCCAGAGGAGCTTAAAAACCGCACGATTGAACTCGCTGTCGGCGACGAGATGCCGCTCGAGGATATAGTAAAAGCACTGCTTCGCGCCGGCTACTCCCGCTCGGCGCAGGTCGACGGTGTCGGTCAGTATGCGGTGCGCGGTGGAGTGCTCGACTTCTTCACGCCCGGCGAGGAATATCCCTGCCGACTCGAGCTGTGGGGCGACGAAATAGACAGCATGGCGTATTTTGATATAGAAACTCAGCGCCGCACGGACAACATTGAAAAGATAAAAATAACCCCGTCAAACGAGATTCTCCCGCCCGACACGGACGAATTCGTCGAGCTGCTCGAGCGTTTCCGCTCGGAGATACGCGGCAAAGGTGCGGTCAAAGCGCGCGAGTGCGTTGATAAAGATATAGACAGAATAAAGGGCGGTCTGCGCCTGCAATCGACGGACAAATATATGCCCCTGCTCTACGACGTGGCTTCGATATTCGACTACGCGAAGGGATATATTCTCTGCGTGAGCGAGAGCTTTTCCGTCAAAGAGCGGTTCAACGCCGCCATCGGGCTCATGCACGAGGCAATGAAGGCGATGTTCGAGGAGGGCGAGCTCTGCCCCGGGCTCGACAGATTTTCTCTGCATCTCTCAGACCTGCTGAACAACTATGAGCAGATGGGCGCCATATACATGGACAATCTGCCGCGCGGCGGATTCGACACGCCCGTAAAGGAGCTTATCGGCGTCAACGCAAGGCAGATAACAGCGTGGAATGGCTCATTTTCCGTTCTCAAGGACGACCTCGACGCGCTGACGGACAGAAATAAACGCACCTGCGTTATCTTCGCGGGCACGCGCAAGGCCGCCGACGCACTGCGCGGAGATCTTATAGACGACGGCTACAGCGCGCTCTACATGGACGAACTGCCGAACGAACTGGCTCCCGGTACGCTGACCGTTGTGCCCGGCTGTCTCTCGGCGGGATTTGAATATCCGCTGGCAAAAATAACCGTATTCACCCACTCCGGCAGGGCGGCGGTCGCTCAGCCGAAGAGAAACGTCCGCAAAAGCTCGAACGCATTCCACAGCCTCGATGAACTGCACCGCGGCGACTATGTTGTTCATGTCGCGCACGGTATCGGCATATTCGAGGGCATAAACAAGCTTGAAGCGAGCGGCACGATAAAAGATTATATCAAAATTCGCTACGACAAGGGCGACATTCTCTATGTCCCGGTCACTCAGCTCGACCAGGTCTCGAAATATATCGGTCCGTCCGGCGACGACAAACCTGTCCGCCTCAACAAGCTCGGCGGCAAGGACTGGCAGAAGACCCGCTCGCGCGTGCGCAGTGCGGTCAAGGATATGGCAAAAGAACTCACGGAGCTGTATTCGCGCAGGCTCAAAATCGAGGGTCACGCATTCTCGCCCGACACGGATATGCAGAGCGACTTCGAGCGCAGGTTCGAGTTCGACGAGACCTCGGATCAGCTCAGATGCATTGACGAAATAAAGGGCGACATGGAGAGAAGCTGCCCCATGGACAGACTGCTCTGCGGCGACGTTGGCTTCGGCAAGACGGAGGTAGCGCTTCGCGGCGCGTTCAAGTGCGTTGCGGACGGCAAGCAGTGCGCTATTTTAGTGCCGACCACTATTCTCGCCTATCAGCACTATCAGACGGTGCTCAAGAGAATAGAGGGCTTCCCGGTCGAAGCGCGTATGCTCTCGCGCTTCTGCTCGAAAAAAGAGATCGAAGATACAATAACCGGTCTGAGGCGAGGAAGCGTCGACATCGTTGTCGGCACGCACAGGCTCATATCAAAAGATGTTCAGTTCCGCGATCTCGGGCTGATAATAATCGACGAGGAGCAGCGCTTCGGCGTGGCTCAGAAGGAGAAGCTCAAGGAGCTCTATCCCAAGGTCGATGTTCTGACGCTGACCGCGACGCCCATACCGAGGACGCTCAACATGGCGCTCTCCGGCATACGCGATATGTCAATACTCGAAGAAGCACCGCACGACCGCTCGCCGGTGCAGACCTATGTTGTCGAGCACAATCCCGAGATGCTCGCGCAGGCGATGAATGCGGAGCTCAGGCGCGGCGGTCAGGTATATTATCTGCACAACCGCGTTGAGAGCATCGAGCACACGGCGGCGGCGATAAAAGATATGCTGCCCGACGCCGTTGTCGGCATAGCTCACGGCAAGATGAGCGAAGACGAACTGAGCGAAGTCTGGCGCAAGCTGCTCGAGGGCGAGATAGATATATTGGTATGCACGACTATAATCGAAACAGGCGTTGATGTTCCGAATGTCAACACCCTTATAATTGAGGACGCCGACCGCATGGGTCTCGCTCAGCTGCATCAGATACGCGGGCGCGTCGGACGCTCGTCGCGCAGGGCGAGCGCGTATCTCACATTCAGGCCCGGCAGGGAACTGACGGAGATAGCCACGAGCAGGCTCGACGCGATAAGAGAGTTCACGGAGTTCGGCTCGGGCTTCAAGATAGCCATGCGCGACCTTGAACTGCGCGGCGCGGGCAATGTGCTCGGCGCACAGCAGCACGGTCACATGGAAGCTGTCGGCTACGAGATGTATCTCCAGATGCTCGAACAGGCGATAAGCGAGGAGCGCGGAGACCAGACAAAGAAGCCGAAGAAAGAATGTCTTGTCGATCTGCCGATAGACGCGCATATCCCGCCGACATATATCGAGAGCGTGCCGCAGAGGCTCGGCATCTACCGCCGCATCGCGGACATAACCTCGCGCGCGGACGCGGACGATGTCACGGATGAGCTTATCGACCGCTTCGGCGAGCCGCCCGCTCCCGTGCTCGGACTGATAAGGACTTCACTGCTCCGGGCGTATTCCGCCCAGCACAACATCTATGAGATCGGGCGCAAGGGCGACAAGCTGCTGCTCTATATCGACGACCTCGATATGCAGGAGATTTCCGCCATAGCCGCGGGCTTCCCCGGCAGGGTGACAGTCAGCGCCGCGGGCAAGCCGCACATAGCGGTGCGCATCATGCCGCAGGACAAGATGCTCGACCTGCTCGAAAAAGTGCTTATGCTCATGAACACCGCGAATAAACAGAAAGACAGCTGACCGAAATCAGCTGTCTTTTTCAAAAAAGGGAAGCGGCCGGCTGACAGATATCAGACGGTCGCTTGTCTTCTCCCCAAATAGATGCTGCACGCCTGACGCACAGCCTAGCTTCTTTTTTCATAAGGCTATTATATACTGTTTCTGTTTGGAAAGTCAATATTTTTCGCAATAAATAATATTTTACTTATTCGCCGCGGTCTCTTCTCGCCTGCTCGGGCGAGATCTCGGCGTGGGGGCAGACTATCTCGTCTATTATCTCCTGCGGAGCCGCCCAGCGAACGGCGTTTATTAAAATCTGCTGAACCTGCGGGATATAATATGTGGGGTTAGCCTCATGACCGGGCTGGAAATAGAATACTTTTCCGCGCCCTCTTCTCCAGCAGCAGCCCGAGCGGAACACATCGCCGCCGGAGAACCAGCCCATAAAAACAAGCTCGTCGGGTTCGGGGATATCAAAACGCTCGCCGTACATCTCTTCGACGGGTATCTCAACGTATTCGCCGATGCCCTTTGCTATCGGATGCGCGGGATTGACAGTCCAAAGGCGCTCAAAATCGCCGTCGCGCCAATGCAGGGCGCAGGAGGTGCCCATAAGGCGCTTGAAGGGCTTCGAAAAATGCGCGGAGTGCAGCGCTATGAAGCCCATGCCGCGCAGGACTCTGTCGTGCACGCGCTCAACAAGCTCGTCGGGCACTTCGTCGTGCGCCTTGTGTCCCCACCAGATGAGCACATCGGTATTTTCGAGCACTTCGGGCGGCAGACCGCAGTCGGGGTCGTTGAGGGTCGCGGTGCGCACCTCGATATCCTCCTGCGTGTCGAGGAAGCTCTTTATCTGGCCGTGGATTCCGTGGGGATAAACTGCCGCTATCTCGGGCGATTCGACCTCATGGACGCCCTCGTTCCAGACGGTAACTCTTATCATTTTATCAGTTCCTTTCGGGAGAAATTTTATCCAAGTCAAGTATATATTTTTGCCCGCCCGCTGTCAATGGATTTTCTCCCGTATTGCAAAATCGACCGCCGTTTGATATACTTTAATAAAGATTTTTTGGGGTGATATTTTGCTTCTCAATAAAAATGACGACATTGAACTTCATATAGATTCGGTCTCGCTGACGGGCAGCGGAGTCGGCAGATACAACGGACTCGCCGTGTTCGTCCCCGCGACCGCGCCCGGCGATATAATACAAGCGCACATAATCAAGGCGAAGAAGAGCTACGCCGTCGGCAAGTGCACAAAAATAATCAAGCCGTCGCCGGACAGAACCGACAACGACTGCCCGGCATATCCCGGCTGTGGCGGCTGTTCGTTCCGCCACATGAGCTACGGCGCGGAATTAAAGCTCAAATCAGATGCCGTGCGCGACGCGTTTTCACGCATCGGCGGACTTGATGTTGAACTAAAGCCGATAATCGGCGCGGACTCGCCCGACGGCTACCGAAACAAGGCGCAGTACCCGGTAGGGCGTGAGAACGGCGAATTAAAAATCGGCTTCTACTCCCGCCGCTCGCACAGGATAGTTGACTGCCGCGCGTGCCGCCTCGCGCCGCCGGAGTTTGAAAAAATTCTCGGCACGGTCGCGGACTGGATCGAAAAATATAATATTTCCGTCTACGACGAGACAAGCAGAAGCGGAGCTGTCAGGCACATATATCTGCGGAAGGCGTTCGCGACTGGCGAGATAATGCTCTGCCTCGTCAGCGCGGAGGAAAATCTGCCGCACACCGACAAGCTCATCGAATCACTCAAAGATGAAAAAGCTATAAAAAGCGTGCTTATAAACATAAACCCCGACGACACGAACGCCGTGCTCGGCGAAAAGTGCATCCCGCTCCTCGGCGACGGCTGCATAACGGACATACTCTGCGGAGTAAAGGTACGCATATCGCCGCTGTCGTTCTATCAGGTCAACCGCGCGCAGGCGGAGCGTCTCTACAAAAAAGCCGCCGAATACGCCGGAGACAAAAAAATAAAGCTCCTGCTCGACCTCTACTGCGGGGCGGGCACGATAGGGCTTTCGATGGCAGACAAGGCGGAGGAGCTCATCGGCATAGAAACCGTCGCGCCGGCGATAGAGGACGCGAAGAAGAACGCCGCCGCAAACGGCATAGAAAACGCGCGGTTCATCTGCGCGGACGCGGGCGAAGCCGCCGAAAAGCTGCTCGCCGAGGGCAAGCGCCCGGAGGTGATAGTCCTCGACCCGCCGCGCAAGGGCTGCTCGGAGCAGACGGTAAGAACCGCCGCAAAAATGGCTCCCGACAGGATAGTATACGTCTCCTGCGACCCGGCCACGCTCGCACGCGACTGCGCTGTGTTCAAAGAGCTTGGATATGAAGTCGAAGAAGCGACACCCGTTGATCTCTTCCCGAGAACGGCGCATGTTGAGACGGTTGTGTTACTTTCCAAACTTATGACGAAAAAACATGTCAACATTGAATTACATACGGATGAATTAGATTTGACATCAGCTGAAAGCAAGGCTACTTACAACGATATAAAACAGTATGTTTTTGATAAGTTTGGATTTAAAGTTTCAAATTTATATATTGCACAAGTAAAAGAAAAGTGTGGAATTAAAGAAAGAAAAAATTATAACAAACCTAAAAATGACGATTCGAAGCAACCAATATGTCCAATAGAAAAAGAAAAGGCAATAAAAGATGCATTTAGGTATTTTCAAATGATTTGAGAAAGGTTTGATATAGTTATGGATACAAATGATGATTTAAGAGTAAAATACTATTCTACAAATGATTTAAGCGCTGGATTTTATTTGAAGAGAATAGAAGATATTATTTGTAATTTTGTGGTTGAGAAAAAAAGAGTCGATATTAACGAAATTATTGAATTATATAATATACAACAGTTTTTTCATAATAGAATTTATTCTATACATTGGACAAAACAGCAGTTGAACGACTATAGTGAGATTGTAAGTGACTTTTCAAAAGTAATATGTAAATTTTTTTCGGAAATTAATATAGATACAATAGAAAGTATGTTTGATACTATCTATTATGATTATAGAAATGACTTTTGGAAACTTATAGAAAAGTATAAGGTTTATGATAAAATTTCAGTCGAGCAATTTAGAAAAATAATTTTGAATAAACATTTTATCTTAAATGATGTTTTGAAATGTAAAAATATAGTTAAAAAGTTTTCAGGTGAAATAATTACATACATGGAAAAAAATCCATTTTGTGCTGAAATTATATTGAGTTACTACTTGGAAAAGCATGACAGAAATATAGAATCTTTATATTTTCCAGTTGAACTATCAAATGAAAAGAAAACATTAATATTAGATAAGTATATAGCAAGTAACTCATCTAACATCAATTATCTAAAACTAATTTTTGAATCAAATAGTACGAATAACCTGCGTTTGCCCGATAGATTAAAGTTAAAAGCAAAACGAAAATATGATGAAGAGATAGAGACTTTATTCAAAGAAGGAACTGGATTTGAATATGGTGCAAAGGTTTCTTTTTCTAATAAGATAGATGAAGAATTTAAATTTGAAACAGATGATAATAGAATTTTATCGGTTTTGTACAGTGCAAAATGGATAAAAGAAAATTTGGATTATCCAACATTATTAAATAATTTTATTTATTTATTTGGATATACAGATTTGCAATTTAGGTCTTTTCATGTTTCTAGGGAATCTCAAATGAGCATTATAGAAAAATGCTTAGGAATTAAAGGTAGAAAAGAATATCCTACTGGAATTGCATTTCAACAAATTCAAATGTTAGCACAACTTCAAATGATTGGATATTGTAATGAATTAGAAAAGTATAATATATTTTTGGAAGACATTATCGAATGGTTCTTTTGTAATTATTTAGAAGAAGAATTCAATGTGAAAGGATTTTGTTTTAATAAATCTTCACATACAGTGTCATATCTTGAAAAATGTAGGAATATTGCTGCTGAATTTGATAATATTTTAAAGAGATTTAAAATTTATTGCGAAGATGGAGAAATTGATGATGAATTATTACATATATCAACAGAGCATATATTTATTAAAGATATACCAAGCATGCTAAGTAATAAATATATTTATCCATGTGGAAATGACTATCAAACGATAAGTAATTTATTGTTTTCGGATCAATCAATAATTCATTACCTTCCTAAATTGTCGAATAATTATAATTCGTTTTATTGTTTATTGGAAAAAGAAAATGTCTATTATGATATGTTTGAGGATTATCAAATACCTAGCATTGATTGGTTAATTGATCATAATATTATAAAAATTGATCACAAAAAAAGAATAATGCCATATTGGGAAAAGATAAAGATATTAAATGAGTTATACCAACACGATGTAGTATGTTTTAGCTATATGAAAAAGTATCAATCTATTATTATGGAATTAAATAAAATGGGATTGGTACAGTTTTCGTCATCATTATTTTCTAGACCAGAACAGGATTATTATAATTATTTATTTAATAAGTCTGAGTTTGACAATGGACTAGATATTCGTAATAGCTATACACATGGTACACAAAGAGTAGATGAAAATCAAAATAAACAGGATTACTTTATTTTTCTTCGAATCATGATTCTTATAGTTATAAAGATAAACGAAGAATTTTGCTTAAAGTACCCTAAAAATAAATAATGCTAATTAAATTGAATCTTAACAGATTTTATGTATTAGTGTAGGATGAGTTTGGACAATGATGAACATGTTGAGACGGTATGCTTGCTGTCTCGAGCGATATGAATTTCCGAAAACTGAAGAGTAATTAGAAGAAAGCTTATCGCTTCCGTAACTACCGCAAAGAAGAATACAAAACAGCAGACAGAATCGTAAAAAGATGTTCGCGATAAGCTCAAAATCCGGCCGACACACAAAACCGCATAAAAGACGGGCACCGGTTTCACGGTGCCCGTAGTTTTATCTTGTCTCATCCATCCAATCGGACAGGCGCGTCATGCTTTTTTCGCTGCCGACAGCATAGAGAATATCGCCCTCACGGAACATATAATCGGGATGCACATTGTCTGTCAAATTTCCGTTGTTTTCTATAGCGATTATGTTTACTCCGAACCTTCCCCGCATATCGGCGGACATTATCGTCATTCCGACGATCTTACGCGGAACTTCAAGCTTAAGGAGATTCAGCTTTCGGCTCAGCTGAACAAAGTCCAGCATATTGGGAGTTTCCAGTTTGTGGGCGAGTCTGACTGCCATATCCCTCTCGGGGTAGACGACTTCTGCGCCGAGCTTCTTGAGTATCTCGCCCTGCTCGGCGCTCGCGGCCTTTGATATGACGGTCGGCACACCGAGAGAGACAACGTTCAGGGTAGTCAGAATCGAGGTGTCCATCTTCTCTCCGATACAGACCACGGCTACATCGCAGTTTTGAATTCCGGTTTCCGAAAGCGTCTTTTTGTCAAAGCTGCTGACGACAAAGGCGTTCTCCGTGTATTCGCGCATCTCGCGCACCTTTTCCTCGTTTCCGTCGATTACAAGCGGCTCCGCGCCCGCTTTCGCAAGCTCCACAGCCAGAGCAGAGCCGAAGCGCCCGAGTCCGATTATTCCGTAAGATTTGCTATCGCTTTTTGATTTTTTAAACATCTTTGTCCTCCGTTCTCAGCCTATGGCTATGTTTCCGTCGGGATATTTTATTCGATCTCCGTTTGTGAAGTACCAGAGAGTCGCTATTGTAAGCGGCCCCAAGCGGCCGATATACATCATGACTATTGATGTAAGCTTGCTCGCGGTGCAGAGTCCCGTAGTTATCCCGGTAGTGAGTCCCACCGTGCCGAACGCGCTCGTCATCTCGAACAAGGCATCCCTTATTGCTATATCCGGCTCAAAGGCGCAGAGCATAAACGTTCCCACTGCTATCACACTTATACCCATGACTGCTATGACCGACGCCTTGCGGAACACGCCGCGCGGCACGGAATAGTGAAACGCCTTTCCCGAGGTGTTTGTCGCGGCGGTCTTTATGCCCTGTATCAGCGCAAACAGCGTGCTCGTCTTTATTCCGCCGCCGGTGGAGCCGGGCGACGCGCCGACGAACATTAAAAAGATCATAGCGAGCAGTCCCGCGTTTGAAAATTCGCCGAGCGAATATGTCGAGAAGCCCGCCGTCCTCGCGGTCACGCTGTTGAACAGGGCTCCTATCCACGGCATATCCTCGGTAATTCTGAAAATCACCGCGCCGCCGACCGTCAGCGCGACGCTCATCGTGAGCACTACTTTTGTGTGCATGGAAAATCTGCGCCAGCGAAATCGCTTTTCGACAATCTCGCGGATAACGAGAAAGCCGATTCCGCCGAAGAATATCAAAAGGCAGGTCACGAGATTTAAGAACACATCCTCTTTGTAGGCGGAGAGGCTCTGGAAGTTTCCGAGGATGTCGAAGCCGGAGTTGTTGAACGCGGCGACGGAGTGAAAAAGGCTTATTCCGAGAGCTTTGAGCGGCGGGTAATCGCGCACGAAAACAATGAAGCTCAGCGCCGCACCGACAAGCTCAAATGCCGCCGTAGTCAAAAACACGCTTTTTATAAATTTTACTATTCCCTTGCCTGAGTCGAGATTCATCGCATCGCGCAAAACACGCCGACCTTTCAGATTTATCCTCTTTCCGACAGCCAGAATGACTCCCGCGCCCATTGACGCGACTCCGAGTCCGCCTATCTGTATCAGTGCCGCAACAACGAACTGACCGAACGCGGTGAACGTGTCCCCTATATCGACGGTCACGAGTCCCGTCACGCAGACGGCGCTCGCCGAAGTGTAAAGCGCGTCTATGTATTTTAAGTCTACGCCGTTTCGCACGCTGCACGGCAGCATCAGCAGACCCGAGCCTATAAATATCGCGGCTGCAAAACCGAGCGCAATTATTCTTGCAGACGACATTCTTTTTAACAGCTTTCTCATAATTCACCTCGTATCCCGCAAAAAAGACCTTCGGCAGAATCGGTCTGCCAAAGGTCTTGCTTCATTCGCGGCCAACGCCGCCAATGTCCGCTGCCAGCACAGCTCCTGTGCGGTTGGTGACAGGCGGATGGATATACCATAGCTACTCCCCATTGGTTGTGGCTTAATTATATCCCTTTGCGGGCGAAAGTCAATATATTTATGAAAAAATTATCCGACATTAAAAGCAGAAAAGGTCTGCCGAGCTAATCGACAGACCCATGTCTTTATGAAATTCCTATTAATAAACGAAAGTGTACTGCTGCTGCCATGTGCCGGTGAAGTCGGCGTCGATGGAGATGCCCTTCTTGAGCTTGCAGACAACGTTTGCGGGCTCGGTAACATTGATGCTCGCAAGAGTGCCGTCTGCGTTGAGCACGAAAGTGAACGTGCCGCTCTGATAGTTGACCTTGGTGCTGACAGGCTCAAACGGTCCGAAGGAATCCTTCGTCAGCGAGAGAGTGTCGAAGCAGGAGCCGTGGTACTTGGGAACATATGTAAGTCCCTCGCCGCTCTCGACAACGAGAGTGATGCTGACCTTCCAGCCGCTGCCCTGCTTGACGCAGGAAGCCGACTTGACGCCTGCGGGATCGACATTATAGGAAGCGCGCTTTGCCGCGGGCAGGAAGCTTGCAAGAGTTGTGCCGTCGGAAGCCTTGCCGCCGTTGAAGGTCTTGTTGTCGGTCTTCGGATAGTCGTTGGGGAGCAGGGGCTCTGCGATGCCCGCGATAGCCGAACCACCGGTGATGCTGTTGATCTTCGAGGTAGTGCCCTGGACTCTCTTGACAGAGACCTTGCCGGTGTAGCTCTTCATAGCCGAAGCGTACTTGTTGAAGAACGCAACGATCTCAGCCTTGCTGCCGCTGACGGGAGCCTTTATCTCCGCTGCGGGCTTGTTGCCCTGCTGGCCGCCCTGAGAACCGCCCTGCTGACCCTGAGTAGCCGCCTCGCTGCCGCCCTCGGAGGGTGCAACTGCCGTGCTGTCGTCAGCGGTGCTCTCTGCCGCGTTGCTCTCCGCGTCGCCCGCCTGGGTGTCCTGAACATCTGCGTTCGCGTCCTGCGAGCTCTCAGCCGTTGTGTTGTCGTTCTTGTCGTCCTTGCTCTTACATGCCGCAAATGCAAATATCATTATCAGCGCGAGCAGGATAGCAATAATTCTCTTCATAGTTTGTCTCCTTTCATCTTTCGGCAGAGCATCCTCTGCCATGTTACGATTCAAGTTTACTTTATGTTTATTCGTTTGTCAAGAGAATAAACTTTATTTTATATTTCCATAATTTCCATAATTTTTTATCGATTTTTGTGCACTATATATTATATTCGTTCTTTATACAATATATAATAATCCGCCGCATTCCGGGCACACTATACAGCGAAAAAGAACAGAAAGGGTGCATAAAATGAGCAAAGACACACTTGAGCTGCTGCGCGAATGCGACAGCGGAATAAAGATGGCGGTCGGCAGCATTGACGAAGTGAGCGGACACATAAAGGACGAGGATCTCAAAAACCTGCTCGAGAAGAGTAAGGAGGAACACAGCCAGCTCGGCGGTACGATAAAAGAACAGCTGGCATCGCTCGGCGACGACGGCAAAGACCCGGGGATAATGGCAAAGAGCATGTCGTGGATAAAAACCAACGTCAAGCTCGGCATGAACGACTCGGACAGGACGGTCGCCGGTCTGATGACCGACGGGTGCGACATGGGCATAAAGAGCCTGACCCGATACCTCAACGAATATAAAGGCGCGGACGGCGCTTCGCGCAGCACGGCGCGCCGCCTAATCGGGATAGAAGAGGATCTTCTCTGCGGACTCAGACCGTATCTGTGATATATTTATTTGCAAGACGGCGGCATTATTATAAAATCATGCCCACCGCGGCGCTTCGGACGAAGCTGCTGCGATGGGCTGTTTCGGCGTATCGCTGTTTAATATACATTGTAAATACAAAAACGGCACTCCCGATTGAGAGTGCCGCTATGTATTTTAATTATTTGAGCATGCCGTGCTCTTTTGCGTATTCGTAATACGCCTCGATGCTGCGTCTTCTCGCCTCGTTGACGCTCGAACCGGTTCTGGTGACGGTCGTCATCGGGATGCCCTGCAGGCTGACGAGATACTTTGCGCTCGCGTTGAAGCCGCTGTCGATAGCGTTGTCGAGCAGGATTATCTCGTTGAAGGTCTCCCTCGCCTTGGCTATGTCCTTTTCGACGAAGAACTCGTCATACATCTTGCGGAACAGATTCGCGCCGCAGGAGGTCGGGGTTGCGCACACGCCGCGCGCGCCCGCCATATATGCGTCAAACAGCAGCGGGATGTTCGCCTGGAGCACTGCGGAATCGCCCTGAACGGCGATTTTGTCCTTTATTCCCGCCATGGTGCAGGTGGTGTCCTTTATTCCGTGGAATCTGCCGGTCTTGACCAGCTCGCCGTATGCCTTGCCGGACATATTGCACGGCTGCATTCCCGGGAACTCATAGAGAATTATCGGCAGAGTAGTATATCCCGCGAGCTCGCTGAGATATTCGACAAGCCTCTCATCGTTATCGGCATAGCCCTTTGAGACGAAAACGAGTCCGTCAACGCCGGTCTGCTCCATGCGCTTGACCTCTTCGACCTGCATATGCCATGTCGGTTCAAGGTTCGCCGTGGCGACGACCTCTGCGCTGCCGGAGTGCTTTGCGGCGATAGTCGCGCACTTGACTCTCTCCTCGGGGGTGAGCGCCGTCATCTCGGAGCTTCCGCAGACGGAGAACAGATGATGGGTTCCTCTCTCGACCTGCCACTCGACATACTGCGCGTAGACATCGTAATCTATCGACTTATCCTCTTTGAACGGGGTGAGCAGAAGGGAATAAACTCCCCTGTAGCTCTCGGGCTTATCAGTAAACATTGTTTCCACCTTCCGAAGTTTGTTCTTTTACCAACGCTGATATCTTACTCCACAATGCACAAAAATGCAATAGAAAAAGGCTAATTGTTGCATTTGCTCTTGAAAAAACTACGGATTTCGATATAATTATTATTGATATTTATGCCGCCCGATGCGGCTTTGATTTTTTTACAAAAGGAGCAGATAAATGAAAAAACGCAGCATGGTATGCCGACTCGGAAAGTTTCCCCAGCTGACGAGAACGGTATTCACCTCCGCCGACGGTCTCGCGTCGGACAACATAACCGCGCTCTGCTACGGCGCGGACAACTGCCTCTACGTCGGAACGGACAGAGGTCTTTCGAAGATAGATGGGAAGAAGATAACCGCAGTCGATATTGGAATTGAGAACGCGCCGATTTCCATGCTCTTCTGCGCAAACGACGGTCATATCTTCGTCGGCACAGGCAAGAGCATAATCGAGCTCAGCGGCAAAAAAATCATAGCGTCCCGCGAGTTCTCGTCCGACGCCGTCGCGATGAAGCAGGACTGTGACAACGTCACATGGATTCTCACAAAGACCGTTCTCTACCGCTTCCCGCAGGGAGCTAAAGAACACGATCTTAAAATCGGCGTGCCCGGCAATGGCAGCTGCATCGCCGTTTTCGGCAATAACAAAGTCTATGTCGGAACCGAGAGCGACGGTCTCCATGCGCTCGTCGGCAAAAGATGGCACTGGTCGGAGCTCATGGAGGGCGTGACCGGAATACTAAGCAACAACATATCCTGCCTCGACATTGACCCCGCGGGCGATGTCTGGATAGGCACGGACAAGGGCGTATGCGTCTACGACGACAACAGCTACTGGCTCGACAATTCGAAGATAACCGGTCTGCCCAAGGGCGAGATAACCGGCATGGTGACCGACAGCGAGGGCAGAAGATACTTCACGACCTCCTGCGGTCTCATAATCCTCCACAACGGCAAACTCTCATATTACGGCTACAAGCGCTGGCTGCCCGATATGCACGCGACCGGCATCGTCCTCTCGCCTGACGGCAGCTTCTGCGTCTCCACCGCCTCCGGCGGCATCAGCGTTTTCAAGACTGAGATGATGACGCTCGAAGAGAAGGCGAAAAAACTTCGCGCATTCAGCGAGAAATACAATGTCCGCAAGGACGGCTTTGTGCTCGAGCGCGCGCTTGAGCACGAGGGCGTTGTTTCGGAAAATGAGGGCTATGTCTGCACCGGCGACAACGACGGACTCTGGACGGGGCTATATCTCGGCGCGCTGTGCTTTGAATACGCCTGCACCAAAGACCCGGAGGTTCGCGCCGCGGCTCACCGCTCGCTGCTCGCGATGATAAAGCTCACCGAGATAACAGGCATAGATGGCTTCACCGCCCGCTCGATAAGATACATCGACGAAGCCGGCTACGGCACGGGCGTGCGCCACGAATGGCACCACACCGCCGACAAGGACGGCAACGAACTCGAGTGGCTCGGCGAGACCTCGTCCGACGAGATGGTCGGTCATTTCTACGCATACTCGAACTACTTCGATCTCGTCGCGGACGACGAGGAGAAGAAGCTGATAGCCTCCGTTGTCAAGAAGATTCTCGACCATATTCTCGACAACAAATTCAGACTCGTTGACACCGACGGCGTGCCGACCACATGGGCAAACTGGGATCCCGATCTGCTCAACAACGACCACAAGTGGATATACGAAAAGGGCACGAACTCGCTTCAGATTCTGACCTTCCTCAAGGCGGGATATCATATCACCGGCGATAAGAGATACGAAGACGCATTTGAATATCTCATCAAAGACAAGCACTTCGCCATGAACCTCATGCAGTACAAAATCCTTGACGGCCACCTGCTCCACATTGACGACAACCACGATTTCCTCATGATATCGCTGCTCATGCGCTATGTTGAAGACCCGAAGCTGCGCTCCGTGTTCGCCATGGGTCTGACGCATCACTGGGACGACGAAAAGGCGGAGCACAACGCGTTCTTCAACTTCGTCTACGGCGCATGCACGGGCGAGCAGTGCGACATAGAGACTTCTGTAGACGAGCTTGCGGACTACCCGATGGATCAAATTCTCTGGACGCTCTACAACAGCTGGCGCGATCTCGACTGGGACATGCGCCCGACGGAGGTCGGCATGATCCCGCAGCTCTATCACCCGCTCCCGGCGCACGAGAGACGCATTAACAGCTGCGACAGCAACCGTTTCATCGCGGACTCCGGCATCGCCGGCGAAGCCGAGCGCCTGTTCACGAAGTCGGACGACCCGACGGCGTTCACGATGTTCCCCGGCACGGGCGACGACCACGGAATGTACATCATGGCGTGCACGAACTACACCCACCCCTACTGGTTCGCGCGCTACTACGGGCTCATCGAAGAGGCGGAATAAAATATAAAACAAAGCAAAAATCCTACCCGGGAATGGGTAGGATTGAGCGTGTCGATAAACCTATTTTTGGTGGTTTCGCAAAAACCAAAGCCTCCCTTGTGTAAAGGGAGGTGAGCAGATTATAATTTGAAGTGCAACACCGCAAAAAAAGAAGAGAGACAACACGCTAACTATAGTGTAGAATGTAGTTACCACACA
>CAVAWW010000023.1:0-26816 GCA_963592475.1 bacterium | reverse complement strand
CTTTTCTTTTGCAGGCGTTTTCTTTTTCAAATAAAAAGAAAATGCCGAAACGCGGAAAATATAAAAATATATTTGCTGTAGGACGCGAAGGTAGAGGGCGAATATCACACCGTTCAACTATTAATGTATATTAAGCCAATAATCATGGCTCAAATTTTTTCTTCTCGTTGCCAAAGCTGTGATAAAGTGATAAAATCTAATCAACATATATTAATGGATGGGGTAAAAGTGGAGTCTGTCAAAATAAATCTGAAAAACAACTGCAAGTCGGCGGGAAAGTATCTGCTGACTTTTCTGAAATGGTTCGCCCTCGCCGCGGTCACGGGCGCTGTCGGCGGCGTGGTCGGTGCGCTGTTTCATTTGAGCGTCGAATATGTTACCGGCGTGCGCAAAGCACATTCATGGATAGTGTTTTTGCTGCCTGTCGGCGGACTTGTGATAGCCGGTTTGTATAAGCTCTCGGGCAAAAAAGATATCGGCACTAATGAAATACTCGATGCCGTGCGCTCGCCGCAGGGCGTGCCGGCGTTGCTCGCGCCGCTGATATTTGTCTCAACTGTTATAACGCATCTTTTCGGCGGCTCCGCCGGACGGGAGGGCGCGGCTCTTCAGCTCGGCGGCAGCATCGCGGGGCTGATAGGCAAAATAGCCCGCCTCGATGAAAAAGATATGCACATCATGACGATGTGCGGCATGAGCGCAGTGTTCTCCGCGCTTTTCGGAACGCCGATAACCGCCACCGTTTTCGCCCTCGGTGTTATCAGCGTCGGCGTCATTTATTATGCCGGTCTGCTCCCGTGCGTCGTGTCTGCGTTCGTCGCATATTTTATCTCAACTCTTATGGGCACCGAGCCTGTCGCGTTTACAGTCTCGAACATCCCTGCATTCTCGCTCAAGAGCTGCCTGCTTACCGCTCTGCTCGCCGCGATATGCGCTCTGCTGAGCATCGGATTCTGCCTCGGCCTGCATGGCACGCATAAGCTTTTTGCAAAAATTTTCAAAAACACTTTCGTCCGCGCAGTCGTCGGCGGATTGATAATCGTCGCGCTGTCTCTTATCTGCCGAAGCGGGGACTACAACGGCGCGGGCATGGATATAGTCGAGCGCGCCATCGGCGGCAACGCGAAGCCCGAGGCGTTTTTGCTCAAATTTATCTTCACCGCCGTCACTGTCGGCTCGGGATACAAGGGCGGCGAGATAGTCCCGACTTTCTTCGTCGGCGCAACTTTCGGCTGCGTCGTTGGCGGACTTATCGGGCTCGATCCCGGATTTGCCGCGGCGGTCGGACTCGTCTCGCTTTTCTGCGGCGTTGTCAACTGTCCGCTCGCTTCTATATTCCTGAGCATCGAACTCTTCGGCGCGCAGGGTATGCCGCTGTTTGCGCTCGCTGCCGCCGTGAGCTATCTGCTCTCCGGCTATTACGGACTCTACAGCAGCCAGAAAATAGTCTATTCAAAGCTCCGCGCAGAGCTTGTGAATATAAACGCAAAGTAAATTATTGACTTTGTACCCGTTAACTGATAAGCTTATTTTAAACAATTAGTGGGAGGGAAAATATGGATGCATTAAAAGCAAAAAAAGGATTTATATGTGATATGGACGGTGTCATATATCACGGAGACAGACTGCTTCCGGATGTCAAAGAGTTCGTGGAGTGGCTGTATAAAGAAAACAAGTCGTTCCTGTTCCTTACGAATTCGAGCGAACGCTCGCCGCGTGAGCTTCAGCAGAAGCTTGAGAGAATGGGACTTTATGTTGACGAGAGTCATTTTTATACCAGCGCCCTCGCAACGGCAAAATTTATCAGCAGTCAGAAGCCCGGCTGTTCGGCGTATGTTATCGGCGCGCCCGGACTCGTAAACGCGCTCTATGACCAGGGCATAACTATGAACAGCATCGACCCGGATTATGTCATAGTCGGCGAGACTTCGAGCTATAACTATGAGATGGTCGTCCATGCGTCGAACCTTGTCAGAAACGGCGCGAAGCTCATCGGCACGAATACCGACCTCACGGGTCCCGTCGAGGACGGCATCGTCCCCGCGTGCCGCGCGCTCATATCGCCCATAGAGATGGCGACGGGCAAGAAGGCGTATTTCGTCGGCAAGCCCAATCCGCTCATGATGCGCACGGGACTCAAGATGCTCGGCGTCCACTCGGCGGAGGCTGCGATGATAGGCGACAGAATGGACACGGATGTCATTGCGGGCATCGAAACAGGTCTCGACACAGTCCTCGTCCTCTCGGGAGTCACGAGCCTCGAGGATGTCAATCTCTATCCCTACAGACCCACATATATATTCAACGGCGTCGGCGACGTCTTTTCAGAAATATAACAAAAACGGAGAGTTAAAATGCATTACGAAAACAACTGGGAATCGCTCAACAGCCGCCATGTGCCGGATTGGTTCGCGGACGCGAAGTTCGGCATATTCATCCACTGGGGTCTCTATTCCGTGCCGGCGTATACCGAAAAAGGGCAGTATGCCGAGTGGTATATGCAGCAGATACGCGACGAGAACAGCGCCGCGCGCAAGTTCCACGACAGGGTGTATGCCCCCGGAACGCAGTATGAGGACTTTGTCAGCGGCTTCAAGGCGGAACTCTTTGATGCCGATGAGTGGGCGCAGCTCTTTGAAAAGTCCGGCGCAAAGTATATAAACCTTGTCTCGAAGCACCATGACGGCTTCTGCATGTTCAAGAGCGACTACGCATGGAACTGGAACAGCGTCGATGTCGGACCCCACAGGGACTTCTGCAGCGAGCTGAAAGCCGCGCTCGAGAAGACGGATGTCAAGTTCGGCGTCTACCATTCGGTTTATGAGTGGTTCCATCCGCTCTACCTCAAAGACCCCGAGGAGTATGCCGTAAAGCATCTTATCCCGATGCTCAAGGAGCTTATAACAAAATACGAGCCGTGGACTCTGTTCACGGACGGGGAGTGGGATCACCCGAGCTCCGTCTGGCATTCGACAGATTTCCTCCAGTGGCTCTATAATGAGTCGCCTGTTAAAGATACGATAGTCCCCAACGACCGCTGGGGCACGGAGACAAGAGGTCGCATGGGCGGCAATTTCACCACCGAATACGGCATAATCGACAACGGCAGACGCATCGAAGAAGTCGAGCTCGACCGCCCGTTCGAGGAGTGCCGCGGTATCGGCGCATCGTTCGGACTCAATCGCATCGAGGGCGTTGACGAATATCTGAGCAGCAAAGAACTCATCGAAACGCTCTGCTCGCTCGTCTCAAAGGGCGGCAACTTCCTGCTCAATATCGGCCCCGCCGCGGACGGCACTATCCCTGTTATCATGCAGGAGCGCCTGCTCGATATGGGCAAGTGGCTCAGCGTCAACGGCGATGCTATCTACGGCACGCGCATTTATACCAAAGCGCCGCAGGAGGGTACATATTACACCAAAAAGGGCTACAAAGTCTATGTGATAACGAACGCCTATCCGTTCGGCAGCCTCACGCTCGACAAGGTGGATTACAACCCGGATATAAAGGCGAAGCTTTTAGCGCATGACGCGCCCATAGCCGTTGAAAACGACAACGGCAAAGCAAAGCTTGTCTTCCCGCAGATAAACCCCGACGAAATGAAATGCGGCTGGCTTTATACTTTCGAACTCGACGGAGTGAAGTAAAGAACGATATTTATAATACATAACAAAATCCCGGAACATCAATGACGGTGTTCCGGGATTTCCAATATATTTTTTAGCCGGTTTAGTCCGTAATACTCTGCATTTACTCTGCACTTTCCAAACTTTTTTGTATGTGAATACAGGACAATAGAAATGTTTTCATTGGCGGTTTGCTTAAGCAAGTGCATTAATAAACCTTTTAACTAAATATCAAAGTGTTAGAAGAAGTGTTAGAAAATATATACTTTCTAATCCTACGCAAAAAATAAAAAGCCTTGAAACCGTTAGATTTCAAAGCTTTTTAATTGGTCCGAGTGGCGAGACTTGAACTCACGGCCTCTTGACCCCCAGTCAAGCGCGCTACCAGCTGCGCCACACCCGGAAAGCTCATCAATAATACCACATGAAAAGCGATTTGGCAAGTCTTTTTTCAAACTTTTTTAAAATATCCGCCACTTTTTTACTTTCTTCCCCATTTCCGTTCTTTCTCTTTACTTTTTATCTCTCCCTATGCTAAAATCTAAAGGACGGAAGGAGAGTCAGATATGGCAAAAATAATCGGAACAAACATACCGAACATCCCGTGGGAGGATAAGCCCGCAGGATTTGAATATCCCGTGTGGCGCTACAGCGGCAACCCCGTTATCACCCGCGACAATCTGCATATGGCGAACAGCATTTTTAATTCCGCTGTTGTGCCTTACGGCTCGGGCTTTGCCGGAGTTTTCAGAGCGGATATCCGCTCGCGCGCCCAGAAGCTCGTTGTCGGCTTCAGCAAGGATGCGATAAACTGGGAGCTTGAGGATAAATATATCTTCGACGGCTACGATCCGCGCCTGTGCGAGCTCGACGGAAAATACTATCTCTCGTGGGTCAATCTCACCCCTCACGGCACAACTATCGGCATAGCCTATACAGAGGATTTCAAGAGCTGGACTCAGCTTGAGGATGCCTGTTATCCCGTCGCCCGCAACGGCGTTCTGTTCCCGCGCAAGGTGAACGGCGAGTATCTTCTGCTCATTCGCCCGTGCGACAGGGGACACACCCCTTATGGCGATATATTCATCAGCCAGTCAAAAGACCTCACTTATTGGGGCAAGCACCGCTTTGTTATGAGCCCGGTCGAGAACTGGGAGGCAACAAAAGTCGGAGCGGGTCCGACTCCTATTGAAACCGACGAGGGCTGGCTCATGTTCTATCACGGCGTGCTCACGAGCTGCAACGGCTTCACCTACAGCATGGGCGCCGCCATCCTCGATAAAGATGAGCCGTGGAAAGTGCTCCACCGCGCGGACAGCTTCCTGTTAGCTCCCCATGAGCTCTACGAATGCGTCGGCGATGTGCCGAACGTCGTGTTCCCGTGCGCCGCGCTTGCGGATGCCGAGACCGGCAGAATAGCTATCTATTACGGAGCCGCCGATACTTCGGTCGCCCTCGCGTTCACAACCGTTGATGAGACTGTGAAGTACATCAAGGATAACGACATTATAAAATAAAAATGCAGCCGTGGGATGATTCTCACGGCTGTTTCATTCCTTTTCCGAGCCTTTCGAGCGCGCGCTTTTCTATCCTGCTGACATAGGAGCGGGAGATGTTCATCATCGATGCTATCTCGCGCTGTGTCAGCGGCTCGTTGCCGTCGAGCCCGTATCGCATGACGATTATCGCCCTTTCGCGCGGGTCGGGTATGCCGATGACAAGATCGCGCAGCTTCTCGCTCTTTATTTTCAAATCAAGATCGTCTGCGATGCAGTCCGGCGTGCAGATAATATCCATGAGCGTGAGCGGGTTTCCCTCGCTGTCGCTGTCGATCGGGTCTTCGAGCGAGATGTCGTGCGCGCTCTTTTTCATCGAGCGAAAGTGCATCAGTATCTCATTTTCAACGCATTTCGCGGCGTATGTCGCAAGGCGCGTGCCCTTGTCGGGCTTGAACGAGTCTATAGCTTTTATCAGCCCGACCGTGCCTATCGAAATAAGATCGTCCTGATCCGAATATGCGGCGTAGTATTTTTTGACTATGTGCGCCACGAGCCGCAGGTTGTGCTCGATGAGTTCGCTGCGCGCCGATTTGTCGCCCGCGTGCATTTTTGCAAGAGCTTCGCGCTCCTGCGCCGCACTCAGCGGCGGGGCAAATGAGCCCGGCTGGCTCAGATGCAGGATAAAAAAGAGGAATCCGTTTGAAAATAACTGCAAAAACCAACCGAACACAGCACCGCCTCCCGTAGAATATCTATATTCGCGGTTTGCCGGAGCTTGCAAGTCCGGGCTTTTTTTTGTAAATTCACTTGAAACTTCGGGACGGCTATAATATAATAATCTGTAGAAAAATCGGGAACGGAGGTGCTCTCGTGTCGGATATCAAACTCGGCGCGCAGCTCTATACTTTACGCGATTACATACAGAATTATGAGGATGCCGAAAAGACTTTTGCCTATCTTGATTCTATCGGCATCAACACGATTCAGATTTCCGCTATCGGACCTATCGAGCCGGAGAAGGTCGCATATCTTGTTGATAAGTACAATATGGATGTCTGCGTCACGCACACTTCGTTCGACCGCATGCTCAGCGATACCGAAGCGGTCGTCAGGGAGCATAAAATGATCCACTGCGACACGCTCGGAGTCGGCTGCATGCCGGGGGAGTACAGCGGCAGCGAAGAGGGCGTGCGCGAGTTTATAAAGCTTACCGGCGAGCTCGCGAAGAAGCTCCGCGATATGGGAATGCACTTTGCCTATCATAACCATGCCTTCGAGTTCAAGAAATATAACGGCAGGCGCGTTATAGATATGCTTATCGACGACACCGACCCCGAGCTGTTCGGCTTTATAATGGACACATATTGGGTTCAGTACGGCGGCGGCGATCCGGCGGATTTCATAAAGCGCCTCAGCGGCAGAATGAAGGTCTGCCACTTCAAGGATTATAAAATCAACAGCGAGAACAAGCCCGATTTTGCCGAAATAGGCACAGGCAACCTCAATCTCGATGAGTGCTACCGCGCGTGCAGGGATTCTGGTGTAAGATATATCGTTATCGAGCAGGACACCTGCGATATCGACCCGCGCGAGTCGATGGCGATAAGCTACAAGAACCTTGTTGATATAGCAAAGAGAAACAGCTGAATTTTGGGAAGGGATGACAGAAGTGGAAGGAAAGATGAAGCTCCCCGTAGTTGATAGGGGATACGATATTGCGGCAACGGATGCGTATATCTCGATGCTGCAGGAGGAATATAATAAAATTTACGCCTGGGGTTCGGAGCTTGAAAAGCGCGCCGAAGCTCCAGCGGGCGAAGCGGCTTCGAGCGAAGAGATAGAAGCGCTCAGAACGCAGAACCGCAGTCTATATAACAACTGCGTGGCGTTTGCAAAGCATATAAAACGCCTCGAAAAGCTCAGAGACGAGCAGGGCAGATATATGGTTGACGAGCTCAACGCCGCAGAGAGCAGGAAGAAAGCTCTCGAAAAGGAGATATCCGACCTTGAGGCGCAGAAGAGCCTGCTTGAAGTGAGTAATGAGTCGGCTCGCGGCCAGTCCGATGCAATAGTCACCGCCGCGCGCAGCCAGGCGCAGAAGACAGTCGCCGAAGCGCAGGAGCAGGCGAACGCAATAGTCGCCGAGGCGCAGAAGAAGGCAGAAACTATTCTGCGCGAGCGTATCGGCAGAATGTCCGCCGTGTGCGCCCAGCTTAACGATATGTTTGATAAGGGCGAATAAATATCGTCAATAAAAATAGAATGCGGCTGTTCATCATGAGGCTCGGTGCCTGCGTGATGATAACAGCCGCTTTTATTTTTGCTACCCTGTAAAATCTTCTATCAGCTTTTGAAGTGCTTCGTCGCCCTCGACCGTTATTCCCTTATAGACGCGCTCGGCTTCGCCGCGGGGCAGGGAGGATGTGAAAACATCGAACACCTCCTGCGGCTCGTCCTCGCCGTAGACGAACACCGCTATCCTGCCGTTGTAGTCGCGCATGATGTATTTTTCGCTCCCGTCAGGCGCGGTGATTTCGATTATAGCCGAGACGGTCAGAAACGCCGCGGCGCAGAACGCGAGGGCAACGGCGATGCTTTTTATCGTTGTTTTCATCTTCCTTTTTCCTTTCCGAAGGCTTGCTTTTTCTGCTTTCGTGGTGATTTTTGCCCCTTTCGGGCGTTTTTATACGCTGTTTTATACACTGCTATTGTTTTGATTTTACAAAATAGTGAGAATATTTGGATTTAGGCTAAACTTTTTGCAAAAAGTATGCTATAATTTTTAACTGGATTGTAATGTGAAGGAGGCGCACGGATGGCAAAAAGCTCCGCAAACGCATCGAAAAAGATGGGAACAGCCAAAACATCTTCCAAAAAGAAGAATAAAAAGCCGAATAAAAAAGCCGGCAGGATAGCTCTGCTGGTCATACTCTGTGTGCTCGTCGTCGGTATGCTCACCGCGGCGATAATCGGAGGTTATGTTTTTTTCAATATCGTGTCTTTTGCCCATGGCGAGATCGCGATAAACCTCGACGACTACAAGGCGAATCAGAACCAGACCTCGTTTGTCTATGCCTATGACAGCAAGAACGAGCTCGTTGAAATGGCTCAGCTCCACGGCGAGGAGAACAGAATATGGGTCGATTTCGACAAGATGCCGGAAAATCTAAGAAACGCTTTCGTCTGCCTTGAGGACAAGCGTTTTGAGAAGCATCACGGTGTCGACTGGCTGCGCACTTTCGGCGCGGCAACCGGACTTTCAACCGGCGGCGGCTCGACAATAACCCAGCAGCTCGTAAAGAACGTGACAAACGATAAGGAGGTCACGGTCGTTCGAAAGTTCAAGGAGATAGAGCGCGCTCTGAACCTTGAACAGCACTACAGCAAGGACGCTATCCTTGAAGCTTATCTCAACACTCTCTATCTTGGCAACGGCTGCTACGGCGTCCAGACAGCGAGCGAGACTTATTTCGGCAAGGATGTCAGCGAGCTGAACCTCGCCGAGTGTGCGACCCTTGCGGTCATAACAAAAGCACCGACGAAGTATAACCCTCTGCTCAACCCCGAGGCGAACAAAACGCGTCAGGAACTCTGCCTCGAATATATGCTCGAAGAAAAGGCGATAAGCAAAGAAGAGTACGAAGAAGCGGTCAACTATAAGCTCGTGTTCACAAACAGCGAGGGCTATGTCCCGAAGCCGGGCAAGACCAAGACCACTACCGAGGACAAGAACACCGAGAAAGAATATCAGGATTTCTATGTCGATTATGTCATCAAGACCGTCTGCAAGGATCTGATGAGCAAATACGGCTACACCTACCGCCAGGCGATGGAGAAGATAAATTACGGCGGACTCAAGATATATTCTGCCGCAAACCCCGATGTTCAGAAGGTTCTCAATACCGTATATTCAAACAGAATCGCTTTCGATAAGGAGGCAGACACCGCCGAGCATCCCGCCGCTCAGTCCGCGGCAACCGTCATGGACTATGAGGGCAGAATCGTCGGCATAGTCGGACAGGCGGGCGAAAAGAACGGCAACCTCTGCCTCAACAGAGCGTCCGAGTCCCCGAGACAGCCCGGTTCGTCCATAAAGCCCCTTTCAACCTATTCTCTCGCGCTCGAGAAGAATTATGTCAACTGGTCGAGCATGATTCTTGACTATTCAATCTATCAAAACGGCAAGCTCTGGCCGCAGAATGCGGACGGCACGAACGGAAGCAAGAAAGAAATAACCGTCCAGTATGCTATCCAGAAGTCGTTCAATACCGTGCCCGTCAGAATAATTACGGAGATGCTCGGCGTCAACGAGGCCTATAACTTCATGAAAAAGACGTTCCATCTGACAACTCTCGATGATTCTGCGGATGCGAATATCGCGCCCCTTGCAACCGGCGCTCTGACAAACGGCGTCACTACTGTCGAAATGGCGGCGGCATATGCTGTGTTCGGCAACAACGGCTATTACTATGAGCCCTATTGCTATTATAAAGTCACCAACGCCACGGGTACGGAAGTCCTGCTCGAAACGAAGTCCGAGCCCGAGAGAGTTCTCAGCGAGGATACCGCAGAGGTCATGCGCGAACTGCTCAAGACCGTCCCGGCAAGAGATTTCCGCAAGAGCAAGAATCTCGGCAAGTTCGAGCTGATGAGCAAGACCGGTACCACGAGTGACACCAAGGACAGCTGGATAGCCGGCGGCACGCCCTATTATGTCTGCGCAGTCTGGCTCGGCTACGATAAGCCCAAGGTCATCCCGTTCAGATACAGTGCTTCCGGACGAGTCTATATCGAACTGCTCGACCGCATCCACGCGAACCTGCCCGTCAAGGAGTTCCCCAAGACCGGCAAGGTCGAGGAGAAGGACTACTGTAAGAAGACCGGACTTCTCGCTTCGCCCTCGTGCAAGGAGACTGCAAAGGGATATTATAAGAAGTCCGCAATGCCCGCCGAGTGTACCGCATGCGGCGGCGGATCCGTCAGCGAGGTCGTCAGCGGAGTCGGCGAGGCGGTCAGCAATATTATCGACTCCATCCTTCCGACAAGCCCGCGTTCGGACGATTAAACTCAACCTGCGGCGAAAAAATATATAAACGGCCGCACCCGATAACGGTGCGGCTAATTTTTTAATTAAGAGGTATTTTATGATAATCCTGTCGGTAGATTACGGAGATACGCGAACGGGCATAGCCGTCTGCGACAAGACCGAATTTTTGGCGTCTCCCGTGACCGTTATAACAGAAAAAGAATCCGAGCCGCTGATTGAAAAAATAACAGAGATAGCAAAAGAGAAAAAGGCGGAGCTGATAGTTGTCGGTCTGCCCGTCAATATGGACGGCACCCACGGCGAACGCGCTCAGCGCTGCGAGGATTTCGCGGCGGCTCTGACTGAGTTTTCGGGCATAGAGACCGTTATGCGCGACGAACGCCTGACAACGGTCTCGGCGCATAACGCCCTGAATGTTACAAACACGCGCGGCAAGAAGCGCAAGGCAGTTGTCGATGCCGTCAGCGCCGTGATGATCCTTCAGGATTATCTCGACTATCGGCGCATCAATCACCTTTCCTGAACAGCTCCTTTATACCCATGAGCAGCAGAAATCCGCCGAATATTTTCCCGGGAATATTGCTGTTCATGTGCGATACCGTGAGACTGCCGAGCAAAACTCCCGGCAGACCGCCCGCGGCAAAGAGCAGAACGCTTTTCCAGTCGATGAGCTTTTTGAATGAATAAACTATGCTTGAAAGCACCGCGCAGGGGATAAAAAATAATAGATTTATGCCCTGCGCCTTGAGCTGCGGCATGCCGAGTGCGAGCACGAGATAGAGCACCAGCACTCCGCCTCCGCCGAGCCCGAGACTGCCGGCGAGACCCGAGAAAAAAGCTGCCAGTATAGTCTTCATCGCATCAGCATCCTCACTCCCGCCCAGAGCATGAAAAGGGCAAAAATCTTGCCGAGTATTTTCGTCGGTATCTTCGGCAGAATGAAAGAACCGAGAACGCTTCCTATAAGCCCCGCCGGGAGATAGGGGAGCGCGTCGCCGAAGGTGACTTTCCCTGTGTAAATATATATCCCTGCGCTCGCCGCGGTCAGCAGCATGATGAGTGCCACCGCGTTTGCCTGCGCCCTGTTTTGCTCCATTCCGCTCTTTCTGAGCATCGGCACGGCGATCATCCCGCCGCCGGCTCCGAGTGCGGAGTTGACCGTCCCGATGGCGAGACCGCCGATAATTTTTGTTATTCCTTTCATTTTCTCAGCTCCTTTTTCCTATTTTGCCCGCCGCTGTTCTAATAATGCCGCGACTTTCCGCATATTCTTTTGTGGGGGTGTCGGTATGGTGATAAATTTCAAAAAGCGTTCAAGGCTCGTCGCTCTCGGTATCGCGGCAGCGGTTGTAATAATGGTTATATGCTTCGTGATGATATCATCGCGCGGCTCCGGATATGCGCGCAGGGTCTCTTCAAATGCGTTTCGCACCGTGACAATTATCGTTGACGCGGGTCACGGCGGTATGGACGGCGGCGCGACCGCGGCGGATGGAACGGTCGAAAAAGATATAAATCTGTCCATAGCCCTGAAGCTGCGCGATATGCTCGACACTGCGGGCTACAATGTCATTATGACCCGCGAAACGGACGACGATATAGCCGATGACTCCGCAAAAACCGTGCGTCAGCAAAAAGTCTCGGATATAAAAAACAGAATGAAAATTATCGAACAGACGCCCGACGCCCTGTTCGTGAGCATACATCAGAACCACTACGGCGGCCCGTCATACAGCGGCGCGCAGGTGTTCTATTCAAAAAATAACCCGGAGAGCGAGAAGCTGGCGAAGGCGATCCAGCAGGATATCCGTTCGCTTATCCAGCCTCAGAATCAGCGCGCCGTCAAGCACACTGGCACTGAGATATATCTGCTCTATCATGCGCAGTCTCCGGCGGTTATGGTCGAGTGCGGCTTCCTCTCGAACGCCGCCGAGACGCTGAAACTAAAAGACGATAATTATCAAAATGCCATGGCTTTTTCGGTCATGTGCGGTATAACAGACTATTTAAAACAAGATGAAAAACTGACGGAGGTAACATAAAATGGCAGGCAAGGCAAAATCGGTCTATATCTGTTCTGAATGCGGCTATGAAAGCCCGAAATGGTTCGGCTGCTGCCCGGGCTGCGGCGAGTGGAACACCATGAACGAGAAGATAAAAGCGCCCGCCGCTCCGGCGTCCAAGAGCGGCGCGAGCGCGCGCAGTGTCAAGACATATGCACTCAGCGAGATAACCGCCGATGAGGAGATACGCTATCAGACAGGGCTCACCGAGCTCGACCGCGTCCTCGGCGGCGGAATAGTCAAAGGTTCGCTGGTGCTCCTGAGCGGCGATCCCGGCATAGGCAAATCGACGATTCTTCTTCAGATATGCCAGTATATCGGCAAGGATCTCGATATTCTCTATGTCTCGGGCGAGGAGTCGGTCTATCAGATAAAGCTTCGCGCGGACAGGCTCGGGGTCACAAGCCCGACCCTCACTCTCATGAGCCAGACCGATGTTCAGGCTATATGCGAGTATATAAATATCAATAAGCCCGGGCTTGTTATCATCGACTCGATACAGACTATGGTCATAAGCGACCTCAGCTCCTCTGCGGGCAGCGTCACGCAGGTGCGTGAATCGACTTCGATGTTCATGCGCACCGCGAAGAACAGCAATATCCCGATTATAGTTGTCGGTCATGTCAACAAGGACGGCAACATCGCGGGTCCCAAGGTGCTTGAACATATAGTTGATGCGGTGCTCTATTTCGAGGGCGACCGCAATATGTCTTACAGAATCCTCCGCGCCGTCAAGAACCGCTACGGCTCGACGAATGAGATAGGCGTTTTTGAGATGCTCGACAGCGGACTTTCTCAGGTCGAGAATCCGTCTCTTATGCTAATCTCCGGCAGACCGAAGAACACTTCGGGCACATGCATCGCCTGCGCTATGGAGGGAACCCGCCCGATACTCGCAGAGGTTCAGGCTCTTGTCAGCGCGTCGAGCTTCGGCAATCCCCGCCGTATGGCGACCGGCTTTGATTACAGCCGCATGGCTATGCTCTTAGCCGTCCTCGAAAAGCGGGCGGGCTATTTCTTCGGCAATATGGATGCCTATATAAATGTCATCGGCGGACTCAAGCTCGATGAGCCTGCGACCGACCTCTCCGTCGCGCTTGCGCTTATTTCGAGCCTCAAGGATGTCCCTATAAGGGACGATGTGCTCGCTTTCGGCGAGATAGGGCTCGGCGGCGAGATTCGCTCCGTCAACCACTGCGAACAGCGCATAAAAGAGGCGGCCCGACTCGGTTTCAAAACCTGCATCATCCCGCGCCATAATTTCAAATCCGTGCCGGACAAGCTCAAAAAGGAGATAGAGGTCATCGGCGTCAAGAATGTCTATGAGGCGTTCGCGAACTGTGTTGACTGATGAATTTTATGACCCCTATAGAATCGCCGAACCTGCCGAAGCGGGGAATATCCCTCGCCGCGGTAAGCGTCGGCGCAGTGAAAGCAAAAGAATATCTTCTCTCGCGCGGTATCAGTGTTTTTGATATTCTGCCGTGCGCCGCGATAACCGACGGCACAGCCGCCCACGCCGATTTGCACTTATTGCATCTCGGCGGGCGAAAAATCATATTGAGCCGAGAGCAGTGTAACAACGCGGAAAAGCTTATTGAAATGGGCTTCGATGTGCATCTTCTCGACACTCCGCTCGGCGATAAATATCCTTCCGATGTGCCGCTTAATGCCGCGCTTTTGGGCAAATATGCGATACTCAATCCCAAGACCGTCTGCAAAAACATCGACTTTTTCGGGTGTAGTTTAATACCCGTGCGCCAGGGCTACACAAAATGCTCGGTAGTGCCCGTGACGGAAAACGCGATAATTACCGATGATGGGGCAATAGCCTCGGCGGCCCAAAAAAGCGGACTTGCCGTCCTGCTCGTCTCAAAGGGCGATGTCGTTCTGCCCGGGCGCGAATACGGCTTTATCGGCGGATGCTGCGGGCTCATTGCGCCCGATACAATGCTCTTCAACGGCTCGCTTTCGTCTCATAGGGACGGCGAAAAAATCAGAGCCTTTCTCTCTTCGTTCGGCGTGCGTGCGGAGGAGGCGGGGGACTTTCAATTAACCGATATCGGCTCAATACTTCCACTCGCAGAGAAGTAAACCGAAAATCTTTTTGAAAATTACATTTTATTCCAAAATCCGATTTTTATTATTTGCCTTTGTGCTATCATATTTCGGAAAACTTCAGTGGAGTGATAACAACGAAAAAGGGACAGCTTAAAGGCGGCATCTTCCTCATTCTCGCCGCCGTTATATGGGGATTGTCGTTTGTGGCTCAGAGCGAGGGACTCGAGGTAATCGGAACTCTGACCTTCAACGGCATAAGAATGATTATGGGCGGCACGGTGCTCCTGCCGGTCATTGCGATAATGTCGGGAGTTCAAAAATCAAAAAACAAAAAGCTCGGCTCGGTTGAGCAGAAAACTCCCGAAGAGAAGAAAAAAGACAGAAAAAGTCTCATTGTCGGCGGACTTGTCTGCGGAACGGTTCTCTGCGTGTCGAGCAATCTTCAGCAGGCGGCGTTCGGCTATACAACGGTCGGCAAGGTCGGCTTCATAACCGCGCTCTATATGCTCTTAGTGCCGATAATCAGCCTCGTTTTCTTCAAAAAGCGCGTCAGCCTTCCCGTGTGGATAGGCGTCGGGCTCGGCGTTGTCGGACTCTATCTGCTGTGTGCGGGCGGCAAGGCGACTTTCGGCAAGGGCGAATTGCTCGCTCTCGCGTGCTCGGTCGGCTTTGCGATACATATTCTTGTTATCGACAAATATTCGGCGATAGTCGACGGAGTCAAGCTCTCGTGCGCGCAGTTCTTTGTCTCGGGCATAATATCCGTCGTTCTTATGTTTATCTTTGAAAAGCCGAGTATCCATGCCATAATGAGCGCAGCGCCCTATCTGCTCTACACAGGTATTTTGTCCTGCGGAGTGGCGTTCACTTTCCAGACCCTCGGCCAGCGCGATTCAGACCCAACGGTCGCTTCGCTCCTGCTGTGCCTTGAATCTGTGTTCGCCGTCATATTCGCATGGGTGCTGATAGATCAGAAAATGTCCGTAAGGGAGCTCAGCGGCTGCATCATCATGTTCGTCGCAATAGTTCTCGCCCAGCTTCCCGCAGATGTGTTCAAGAAAAAGCAAAAGGCGTAACAAATCATAATTTTTATCCGACAGACTGTGTTATTGCATGGTCTGTCTTTTTCTATACCCATTGATATCATTGACAAAAAGCCAATATATGGTGTATAATTAAATATGTATGATACAAAATAATGCGTAGCATTTGATTTACGGGGGACAGCTAAATGGCGAATAAGGCAACCTACAATCAGGAGAGCATAGAGGTGCTCAAGGGCGCCGACCGCGTGCGCAAAAGACCTGCGGTCATCTTCGGCTCCGACGGCATAGAGGGCTGCGAGCACTCTGTGTTCGAGATCATCTCGAACTCTGTTGACGAGGCGCGTGAGGGCTTCGGTAATACAATAACCGTTACCCGATTTGAGGACAAGTCCGTTGAAGTTCAGGATCAAGGACGCGGAATACCCGTTGAGTATAACCAGAAAGAAAAGGAATATAACTGGAAGCTGACTTTCTGCGAGCTGTATGCCGGCGGTAAGTATAAGACAAACGACGGCGGTAGCTATCAGTATTCTCTCGGCACAAACGGACTCGGTCTTTGCGCCACCCAGTATGCCTCGGAATATATGGAGGCGGAGATACATTCAAATGGCTTTTGCTATCATCTGAATTTCAAGGGCGGCAAGCCCGTCGGCGACATGATAAAGGAGCCGTATAATAAAAAGGACACCGGCACGCGCATAAAGTGGCGCCCGGATCTCAAGGTTTTCACTGATATCAACATACCACTCGAGTATTTTCAGGATATGATGCGCCGCCAAGCGATAGTCAACGCGGGCGTCAAATTCGTGCTCAAAAATCAGAACGGCTCAAAGTTCGATACTTTTGAATATTTCTACGAAAACGGCATCGCCGACCATGTCCGCGAGGTCGTCGGCTCAAACGGACTTTCTTCCATTTGCACATGGAGCGGCGAGCGCGTCGGCCGCGACAGAGCAGATCAGCCCGACTATACTCTGAAAATAAACGCCGCACTCTGCTTCTCGAACAAAGTTCAGCTCAAGGAGTTTTATCACAACTCGAGCTACCTTGAACACGGCGGCGCACCGGATAAGGCAGTGCGTTCCGCTTTCGTGTCGCAGATAGACGCTTATATAAAGAAGAGCGGAAAATATCTCAAATCAGATTCAAAGATAAATTTCCAGGATATTGAAGACTGCCTCGTGCTTGTCATCTCGTCGTTCTCGACCATAGCTTCATATGAGAACCAGACGAAAAAAGCTATCACGAACAAGTTCATTCAGGAGGCAATGACCGAGTTCTTCAAGCATCAGCTCGAGGTGTATTTCATCGAAAACAAGCTCGATGCGGACAAGATATGCGATCAGGTGCTCGTCAATATGCGCGCGCGTGTCCGTGCTGAGACGACGAAGCTCAATATAAAAGGCAAGCTCCAGTCGAGCAACGATATGGGCAGCCGCGTGCAGAAATTCGTTGACTGCCGCAGCAAGGATGTCTCCGAGCGCGAGCTGTTCATAGTGGAGGGCGACTCGGCTCTCGGCGCCTGTAAGCAGGCGCGCGACTCGTCTTTCCAGGCGATAATCCCCGTGCGCGGAAAGATACTCAACTGCCTCAAGGCGGAATATAACAAAATATTTGCAAACGATATCATAACCGATCTGATAAAAGTTCTCGGCTGCGGAGTCGAGGTCAAGTCGAAGTCGATGAAAGATATGGTTGCGTTCAATATCGACCAGCTGCGCTGGAGCAAGGTCATAATCTGCACCGATGCCGACGTTGACGGATTCCAGATACGCACGCTTATCCTCGCGATGATCTATCGCCTCATGCCCACGCTTATCGAAAAGGGCAAGGTGTATATCGCGGAGTCGCCGCTCTATGAGATAAACTCAAAGGACGAGACATGGTTTGCCTATAACGAGCAGGAGAAGCAGGATATCCTTTCCCAGCTTGAAAACAGCAAGTTTACCATCCAGCGCTCAAAAGGACTCGGTGAAAACGATGCGGACATGATGTCGCTGACGACGATGAATCCCGCAACCCGCCGCCTTATCCGCGTTGACCCGACCGACGCCCAGAAAACTGCCGAGATATTTGATCTCTGGCTCGGCGACAATCTCGCCGGCAGAAAAGAGCATATCGCACGCGACGGCGCGGCATATATCGACATGGCGGATGTTTCGTAACAGCTTAACTATTGAAAGGATTTTGATATAAATGGCGGGAAAAAGAGGCAAAAAAGAACCCCCGAAAAATGAAATCGATCCGCTCAAGAGCGGAGTTCATATCATCGGCGCGGGCGAAGTTGTCGAACAGCCGATAACCGATACCATTGAAACGAACTATTTTCCTTATGCGATGAGCGTCATCATGTCGCGTGCTATCCCGGAGATAGACGGCTTCAAGCCCTCGCACAGAAAGATACTCTATACCATGTACAAAATGGGTCTGCTCACCGGTGCGCGCTCAAAGTCGGCTAATATCGTCGGACGCACCATGCAGCTGAACCCCCACGGCGATGCCGCCATATACGAGACTATGGTCAGGCTTTCGCGCGGCTATGAGGCACTGCTGCACCCGTATGTCGATTCAAAGGGTAACTTCGGTAAGGCGTATTCGCGCGATATGATGTGGGCGGCTTCGAGATATACCGAGGCGAAGCTCGACCCCATAAGCGCCGAGCTTTTCAAGGATATCGACAAGGACACCGTTGATTTTGTCGATAACTACGACAGCACCATGAAAGAGCCGACCCTTCTGCCGGTCACTTTCCCGAGCGTGCTCGTCAATAATAACACCGGTATAGCCGTCGGCATGGCGAGCTCCATATGCTCATTTAACCTCGAAGAGGTCTGCCGCACGACTATCGAGCTTATCAGAAACCCCGACCACTGCGTTGCGGATACCCTCAAAGCACCCGACTTTGCGGGCGGCGCGAAGATACTATATGACCGCGCGAAGATTGAGGAAATTTACCGCACAGGCCGCGGCTCGTTCAAGCTCTACGCCAAATATACTTATGACAAGTCGAACAACTGTATTGATATAACGGAAATTCCGATGACCTCGACCGCGACGAGCGAGTCTATAATAGAAAAGGTTATCGACAGAGTCAAGGCGGGCGCGATAAGAGAAATAAGCGATATCCGCGACGAGACGGACAAGAGCGGTCTTAAAATAACAATAGACTTAAAGAGGGGAACTGACCCCGACAAGCTCATGCAGAAGCTCTACAGGCTCACTCCGCTCTCGGATTCGTTCGCCTGCAACTTCAATGTCCTGATTGCCGGTTCGCCCCGCGTCATGGGCGTCAAAGAGCTGCTCAACGAGTGGATTGCGTTCCGCATGGAGTGCGTCAGACGCAGAACCTATTTCGACCTCAAAAAGGCTAAGGACAAGCTGCATCTGCTGCGTGGACTTGAAAAAATCCTCCTCGATATCGACAAGGCGATAAAGATCGTCAGAAATACCGAAGAGGAGGCGGAGGTCGTCCCGAACCTCATGATAGGCTTCGGAATCGACCGCATCCAGGCGGAGTATGTCGCAGAGATAAAGCTTCGTCATTTAAACCGCGAATATATCTTAAAGCGCACGCAGGATATCGAGGATCTCGAAAAGCTCATTGCCGATCTTGAGGATATCCTCGCAAAGCGCGGCAGAGTCGGCGCGATAATCATCGGCGAACTTGAGGAAGTTATCAAGAAATACGGCAAGCCGAGAAAGACGGAAATTATCTACGCCTCCGATATCGCAGAGGAGGAAGAGGAGGAGCAGATACCCGACTATCCCGTGACGCTCTTCTTCTCGAAGCAGGGCTATTTCAAGAAGATAACTCCGCAGTCACTGCGCATGAGCAGCGAGCAGAAGTTCAAGGAGGGTGATGAGCTCGCCCAGACCGTGACCACGGATAACGCGAAAGAGCTTCTCTTCTTCACGAACCGCTGCCAGGTCTACAAGGCTCGCGTCAACGACTTCAAGGAGACAAAGGCGAGCGCACTCGGCGATTATGTGGCGAGCACGCTCGGTATGGACGAGGGCGAGACGGCGGTCTATATGGTCGTGACCTCGGACTATTCGGGTCATATGCTCTTCTTCTTTGAAAACGGAAAGGCGGCGAAGGTCGAGCTTTCTGCCTATCAGACGAAGACGAACCGCAAGAAGCTCATAAAAGCTTATTCCGACAAATCGCCCGCCGCGGCGATGCTCCATATAGAGAGCGATGTCGAGCTTGTTATAATCTCTTCTGCGGGCAGACACCTTTTGATAAACACCGGCGCAATCTCGCCCAAGACTACCAAGGACACTCAGGGAGTCGGCGTTATGAGCCTCAAAAAGGGTCAGAAAGTTATGACCGTCCGCGCGTATAAAGAAGGGGAGTTCGCCAAGGCGTACAGATATAAAACAAAGAATCTGCCCGCCGCCGGAGCGCTGCTGAGCGCGGAGGACAAGGGCGAACAGCTTGAGCTCGGAATATAAAAAAGACCGTTTGCAAGGCTTCCCCGCAAAACGGTCGGCGGGAAAAGCCCTGCAAACGCATTGACTTCGGACTCTTGCCGCTGAGAGTAGTTTGCTCAGCCGCACGCTGATAATACATCTTTCGGAAGGAAAATTTCTCCGTTTGGCAAAAGTTTTTGTAAAAACTATTGAAATGTGTCAAAGTATATGCTAAAATATTTTAGCAATTTGTGTTTGGAGGTTAACTTCATGGCAGTACATGAGATTATATTGGGCATAGTACTCATTCTTCTTTCGGTCGCTATTATTGTTCTTGTCCTTCTTCAGGAGGGTAAGTCCGCAGGTCTTTCCGGTGCTATCGCAGGCGGCGCAGAGACTTTCTTCGGCAAGAATAAGAGCAGGACTATGGAGTCGAAGCTTGTGCTTATCACGAAGATCATCGCTATCTCTTTCTTCGTTCTCGCACTCGTTGCAACCCTGCTTCTTCTCTTCCTTTAATACAGGACAAGTAATATCTGAAAGCTGAACTTATGCGATCCTTCGGGGTCGCATTTTTTCATGCGTATATGAAAACGGCCCCGGGCTTCACAGATTTTCCGTGAAGCCCGGGGCTATGTGTGTTTAAGGGAGTTTTTATATTTAACCGAGATTCAGCTCAACGCGCCCTTTCGGGACATACATTATCGTTCTGCATCCGTTCGCGCGCTTGAATTCAACAACATATCCGCCCGTGAGATCGAATCTGTAGCCGTAGGCGTTGTCGGCGAGCGCGTTTATTATTTCGCTGTCGGTGAATTCTTTTGAATCTTTCGGCATGAAATCGCCGCTCGTGTATGCGCTTACCACTTCGCCGTTGTCTTTGTTCTTCTCGGGCTTTGATTTGCCGTTGTCCCAGAAAGCGTTGAATATCGGCGTGGCGTATAAATCTCCGCCGACGGTCGTTTTGCCAATGTCCGCGACTCTGACGCTGACTATCGGCGATTTGTCGCCGAGCTTGTCATAGAGCCCGTGGCTCTTGAGATACTCTACGGTGTTTGTCATCTCTTCAGTTATCGGAATGACCGTCTTGAACTTGCCGAAATCGCCGTATTCCGAGCCGTTCGTCATTGCCTCGTTTGCGTAGTTGCTGATTTTCCATGCGTTGCGGACATTGTCAGCCGGAGTATCAACATCATCGATATCGGGCACATCCGCCTGAGCTTGGGTCGCCGTCACGGCTTCGACTCCGTCCGACGCTATGTCGTGGTAGAGGGCTATCGCGCCGAGCCACTTTGAGTCGGAGCAGAGTATTCTGTCCGCGCCCAGAGCGGTTATGTCGTTATATATCGCGCGGGCAAGCCCCTGTGTAAACTGCGGGTCAATTACCGTCTTTTCGTCCATCTGCCTTGAAAACAGAACGGGGAAAACTCTTTCGCTGTCGATGTTCAGCAGCTCGTTTTTGATTTTGCCGTTCCAGTTCTCTGTATTTTCGACGGAGTAGAGCGAGCGGTAGTCGCTGAGTACAACATTCTGATATTCTCTTATGATTTCGTGCCCGTTCTTGAGCTTGTATCTTATAATTACGGTGTTGTTCACGGTTCTTTCGGAATAATCCTCGCCTTGCGAAACGGCTCTTCTGCCCGAAGCGATGAGTTTTTTGTGCAGCTCGCGAACGGTCTTTATGTCGCTTTCGCTCTTGAATCCGCCGATAACCATGCGCGTGGTGTCGATGTTTGTGAGGTAGTAGCGCTTGTTGTTGGTGTTTACTATATTGCCTTTGTCATCTATGGAACCATAGTAGCCCGAGTAGTCGCTGAAGGTCAGATCGTCGTTGTTTGACATATAGCTGCCGAGCAGTATGTCCGGCGCTGAGACCGACACGCTTTCAATTTTGTCTATATCCGGCAGACGGCTGCTGTAGCCGAAAAATCCTGTGTAGAGTGAGAGCATAACGGCACAGGCGAGAGCCATGTGAATGAGCCCGTATTTCCATTCTTTTTTGATTATCTTGAAGCTGCGATTCAGCGCAAAATCGAGAATGACAAATATCACGGCGCTCAAAAGCACGAATATCACGCTGTAAAGCAGATATTCCTTATTGGCAGCGGGTTTAAGCCCGACGGAGACCGCCATTGCAATCGCGGAGACCGAGACCATTGCGGTTATCACAAAATTAATTATTTTGTTTCTGCCGCTGAAGCCGCAAATCTCGACTTTTCTGATTCTCAGCATCAAAAGCCCGAAAACAAACAGCAGGGCTGTCAGTATCGCCCAAAGTATGTACGGCTTTAGCGACGGTGCGCTCCAGCTTTTAAGCTTGTCTGCGCTCATTGCGGAAAATCCGTTTGAGACGAATGTGCCGGAGCGAATAAACGCGTCGTTGTTTAGCATCGGCAGGTTGAGATACGACAGCACGCGCCCGAAAGGGGAGAGAGCCATGCTGATATCCTGGTTGTGGCTTGTCGACGGATAGAGCGCGTAGTTTGTGTTGCCCGGCGCGCCGAAGAGCAGATGCGGCACCGCGTTGTTGAGAAAATATACAGCAGCAATCGGAAACGCGAGAAACGCGAGCGAGAATATGACAGATTCGCTTATTGTCCCTACACAGACCGAAACCGCCGCCGCGACAGTGAACCCCGCGAGAGCCGTTACAGTCATATGCACGGCGTAAAACAGCAGCGCGCGCCAGAGCATCACGGACGAGCCGAAGTAGGCGAGATTCAGTATCGCCGAGACCGCGAGCGGGAGCAGCACCGCCGCTTCGAGCATGGCGGTGCCTGCGAGCCAATGAGCCAAAAACAGACCCGCGCGGCTGATGCCGAGGCTGAAATATATGTTGCTTTTTGCCTTGCTTGAGACGAATCTGAAAAGCATTATGCCCAGCGCGGCGGAGAGAACAACGACTGCCGCCGTGTAAAAATAGAGAATATCTGTTAGTATATAGTTGTCAGATCCGCCGATTATTAAAAATTTCCCGGATTCACGCAGAGCATGAGCGGTCGGCGAATTGGATTTGGTCAGTGCCATAAACTGCCTCATCTTTTCGCTCCCGAAGAATCCGTTGAGGTAGAGTGCCAGGTTCATGACAAAAATCGCGAGCGGAAAAGCAAAATTCTTTCTTATCGCGTGAACGACCGTAAAGCCGAAGGGGCTTTTGAAGCCGTCTCTTGATTTGTTCACTCTTTATCCCTCCCGATATTTTTCTCCGGCGGCTGTACCTTTTTGAATACAGCCGCCGATTTGATTTTATTTGCCCGTGCCGAGATTCAACTCGATGCGCCCTTTCGGAACATACATTATTGTAAGGTTGCCGTTTGCACGCTTGAATTCAACAAGATATCCGCCTGTGAGGTCGAATCTGTAGCCGTAGGCGTTGGCGGCGAGTTTTTCGAGCGTCGCCTTGTCGGTTATGGTCTTTGAATCCTTCGGCATGAAGTCGCCGCTGGTGTAGTTGATTACGTCATATGTGTAGCCCATGGAGTCCTTTTTCGAATAAGGCTTTGCCTTGCCGTCATCCCAGAATGAGTTGAAAATCGGGGTGGAATAGCCGGAGTGGTATTGTATATTTTCGGAGTCGGTGGCGTCACCCATGTCCGCTATTCTTGCGCTGACTATCGGCGACTCGTCGCTGAGCTTTTCATAGAGCCCGTGAGCTTTGAGGAAGCTTATTGTGTTTGTCATTTCCTCGGTTATCGGGACTACCGAATAGTCGCCGAGCGCGAGGTAACGTCCGGTTGAGTCCTTGTGATTTGCAAATCCGTCAACGGTTTCCTGGCGCGACAGTGTCTCTTCTTCGGTGATTTCATCTGTCATTGAAGTCGCATTGGCATATTCGGATGATTCATACATTGAGTAATCTTCTCTCTGACTCCTGTTGACATAGAATGCAACCGAACCTAGATATTTGGCGTTGCTTGACAGGAATTTGTCGGAGCTCAGCGAGGATATATCATTATATATCGCGCGCGCAAGACCCGCCGTCAGCTCTTCGTCAACAGCTATCCTGTTGTCCATCTGAGCGGAGAAAACTATCGGGATGACGTTTTCCGAGTCAATGTTGAGCAGCTCGTCTTTTATCTTGCTGTTCCAATTCTTGGTATCTTCGAGAGTATAGAGTGTCGGATAGTTTGCCAGCGGAACGTATTTATAAACTCTGATAAGCTCGCGTCCGTTCTTGAGCTTATATTTTATAATTACAGTCTGGCTTGTAACTCTCTTCGAATAGTCATCGGGGTCGCAGTTCATTTTTCTGAGGTTTCCGGCTTTTATCATAGCCTTGTGGATTTCGCGGACAGTATTTATGTCATCTTTGTCCTTGAATCCCCCAACAACCGAATTGGATCTGTTGCAGACATAATAGGAATCTTTAAGATATCTTTCCGAGTAGTGTATGCTGCTGTCATAGCTGCCGCTAAGCTCGCGTCCAAGCTGGTAGCTGCCCATCAGCGCGTTGGGGGCGGAGATGGATACGCTCTCGATATCCTGAATATCCGGCACGCGGCTGCTGTAACCGAAGAATCCGGTGTAGAGTGAGAGCAGGAACGCCGCCATGAGTCCGACATGGACGAGACCTATCTTCCAGTCCTTTTTAAGAGCCTTGAAGCTCAAATGGAGAATGACATCGAGTATAACAAATACCAGGAAAGCTGCGACGATTACCAGGGCTATCATTATCCATCTGCTTATCTGCGATGTGTATGCTATAAAATATATTATCAGCGAAGCAGCTCCGAAAGAGGCAATCATGCAGAGCACGAAGTTGAGAACGGCGCTTCTTCCGGGGAAACCGCATATCTCGGCTTTTCTGCGCTTGAACATGAACAGACCGAACACGAAGAACGCGGCGATGAGAACTGCCCAGAGAATATAGGGAGTCAGCGATGGCGCGGCCAATTTTTTTGCCGCCTCTTTTGTCATAGCTTCAACGGAAGATGAGTTAATAAAAGAGCTTCTGTTGAGCATGAGCAGATTTATGTGGCTGATGATGCGCCCGAATATGGTGGAGTCCGTCATGTTGAGGTGCATGTCGCCGTAGCTTGACGAACTGGGATATATGTCGTAGTAAGTTATGTCGGGTGCGCCGTTGAGAATTGCGGGAACGCTGTAGTTCACGCACATTGTCACAACGCTCGGGAACGCCGCGAGAACGGCTGAAAAACCAATCGCCTCAACAGTCGTGCCCACGCAGCTCGAGACTGCCGCCGATATTGTAAGACCGGCGAGCACGCATATCGTGCTGTGTACCGCATAGAACAGGAAAGTTCGCCAGAGCATGACGGACGAGCCGAAATAGTGGAGGTTGAGCCCGAGCGAAACAGCGAGCGGAATGAGTACTGCCGCGAGCATCATGAACACGCCCGCAAGAAGACGCGCGGTGTAGAGGTCGGCGCGCTTGATGCCGAGACTGTAGTAGACATTGACGGTCTTTTTGTTCGTGACGAATCTGAACAGCAAAACACCGAGCAGGAGCGATATCACAACGAGCAGGGCAGGGAAGATGTAAAACAGCGGGTCATATGATGCCTGTTCGGAGTCGAAGATAAATACTTCGTATGCGTCGCGCATTATCTTCAAAACATCCTGACCTTTGATTGAGGCTGTTTCTTTTGCTTCTCTTATCTTTTCCCAACAGAAGTTGGAGAGATAGAAAAACATGCTCACTGCAAATGTCAGCAGCGGGAGAATGAAATTCTTTTTCATCGCGTGCGCGACGGAGAACCAGAAAGTGTTCTTATATTTTTTCTTCATCTGTGCCACCTCATTTCTTCTCTTCGGCCTTGCCGAAGATGTCCTTGAAGTCGTAGTCGCTGCCCTCCATCTCCTCGAGGAAGATCTCTTCGAGCGTGAGCGGGAATTTTTCGATCATCAGCGGTTTCATATCCTGAAGCTTCTTCTCGTTTTCGTCCATGTCGCCGTTGGCGCTCAGGGTGATTATCTTTCCGTCCTTCGAGAAGTGCTTGATGTCGAGAGCTTTGAAATCGCTCTCTTCGAGGTCGCGGTCAAAGACCAGCCTGAACTTGCAGCGCGAGCCGCTGATATCGTCAACAGAGCAGTCCATGACAATGCTCTTGCCGTTTATCAGCGCGATGTGGTCGCACATATCGGCGAGGTCGTGGAGGTTGTGCGAAGAGATTATGACGGAGCATTCCTCTTCCGCCATGTATTCGAGCAGAAGATTCTTGATGAGGTTCCTCTTCGCCGGGTCGAGTCCGTCGAAGCTCTCGTCGAGCAGAATGACCTCGGGCATTGTGGACATTCCGAGGATTATCTCCGCCTGCCTCTGCATGCCTTTTGAAAAGCCGCGTATGTTCTTCTTCGTGTCAAGCCCGAAAACTTTTGAGAGCTTGTGCATGGTGTCGAAGCTGAAGCGGGGATAGTAGCCCGCGTAGAACTTGCCCATGCTCTCGATAGTCGCGTTGGGCTCGAAATAGAGGTCGTCGGGGACATAGAAAAGTCTCTGCTTAACCTTTGCGTTGTCAAAAACATTCTCGCCGAATATTTTGACCTCGCCCTCGTCGGCTCTGTAGACTCCGGCGACCGTCTTGAGAAGCGTCGTTTTGCCCGCGCCGTTGTAGCCGACAAGCCCATATATTGACGACTTTTCGACTTTCAGCGAAAGATTCTGAATGGCGGTGAAGTCCTGAAACCGTTTTGTAACGCCGATTACTTCAATCATAATTCTTCCTCCTGAGTGTAGATTTCATTGAGTATGTCGATAATTTCCTGCTTTTTGAGTCCCTTGGCGCGGGCGGCAGAGATGGCGTCCGAAATTTCGGACACCGCCGTGTCGTGCACCGAATCGTTCTTGAAAGCCTTTTCACTGACGAAGCTTCCCTTTCCGGGCACGGTGTATATCGCACCGTAGGATTCAAGGTCGGAGAATGCCTTTTTGACCGTGTTTATGTTCACGCCGGCGTCGGTTGCGATGGATCGAATTGACGGCAGCTGCGAGTGCGGAGCGAATGTACCGACAAGGATAAGAGTCAGCAGCTGATTCCTTATCTGTTCGTATGCCGGCACGCGGCTCTGCTTGTCGATTAAGACCACAGCGATTCTCCTTT
>CAVAWW010000022.1:0-29097 GCA_963592475.1 bacterium | reverse complement strand
AATATTAAGAATATTTACTCCGCTGCTCCACCATGAATATTGGTTTTTTACAAGATATACATTACTCTTTTTGTTGATGCCGATTATAAATATGATCGCGCACAAGATGTCAAAAAAGTGTTATCGCATTTTTTTAATTGTGATTTATGTTTTGTTTTGTTTTGTGGCTCCTGTAGTAAAAAAGTATACCGGTATTGACATTTTTATCCTCAAAGGCGGATACAGTACAGTTTGGTTTGTTGCCATGTATATGACCGGCGCATATTTCAGGCTCCATTTTATCTTAGAAAAAAAGAAGAAAATTGTTTACTTTTTGGGATTTGTGTTTTTTTCACTGCTTCTGTATCTTGACAACGAGTTTATCCCGACATTCTTTAAACAGTATAAAAATGTGGAGATAAGTAGTATTCTGTCTGCAGATACGTACAGTTCGCCGTTCACCGTTTTGGCGGTTGTTTGTATGTTGTTATTGTTTGTAAATATTGACTTCAGCAATAGAATAAAGCACTTTGTTTGTTCTGTTGGACCACTGACTTTTGGGGTTTATCTGATTCATGACAATCCCATAACCAGAGAATATGTTGTCTCAAGAGTCCCAAAAATGTTTGAACAGAATTTCGGAAATTCTTTGGTAATATGGATGGTGCTCTGTGCTGTATTTTTCTTTTTCACATGTCTGCTTATAGAATTTTTGGTACAGCTCTTGTTCAAAAAAATTGAAGTAAGACAAGTATGCAACAAAATTTGTTTGTTTTTTGCGAAGATATTTAAAAAAGTACCGCCGATATATAATCTATACTTTGCAGATTTAGTAGATTCTTGCAACAGCGAAAAATATGCGACCAAAAACACATAATTGTAATTATGATTAAATATATGTTTGAAAATATTGCGGGGGATTTCTGATGGAACTGGATTATTACCGCGTGGCATTTAGAAAAAAAAGCGGACATGCACTTTTGACCGACGAGACCACGCCGTTTAAAGCTATAAAAAATAACTGGAGATACTGGGTAGCCGATCCGTTTGCGTTTGAACATAACGGCGAGACATATATCTTCGCCGAGCTGTTTGATTATCTTCGCCGAAGAGGTGTTATAGGGTATTCGAAACTCAGGTCGAACGGCAGTTTTTCGCGCTGGAAAGAAATAATCGTCGAGCCTTATCATATGTCATATCCGCAGATTTTTGAATATAACGGTGAAATATATATTGTGCCGGAAACGGGTTCAGGGCGTACCCTCGATATGTACAGAGCGGTCGATTTTCCCGATAAATGGGAGAAATCCGTGAATCTTGCCAAAGATGTCATTTTTGCCGATACAACGCTTTTGAACCGCGGAGGGAAGCTTTATGCGCTTGCCTGCGATATGGAGAGGACAAAGAACAGCGAACTTGTTTTGTTCGGTGTCAATGAGAATATGAAGCTTTGCTCTACAGAACTTGGATGCGTTGTCAACGATCCGGTTACTGCTCGTGCGGCAGGCAAAATGTTTGAATATGATGGAAAACTTATACGTGTGTCACAAGATTGTTCCGAAGAATACGGCAAACGCCTTAACTTTCTTGAGGTGGATAGCGATTTTGATTCGTATTACCGCGAGAAAGCTGTAAAGACTGTCGATGTTAAGGATCTAAATATTATTGGAATCAAGAATCCTTTGCGTGTTCATACATATAACTCTTCCGAAAATTATGAAGTAATCGATGTTTACAGTGCCAATAGAAGCTTATTGAATTTCTTTGGAAGACTTGCATATCTGATCTACAAAAAGCTAAGAGGTTAAGGGTGCCTGATTTATGATAAGCGTCATAGTGCCGGTTTATAAAGTTGAAAAATATCTTCGTCAGTGCCTTGACAGTCTCACGGCACAGACGCTTGAGAATATGGAGATAGTCATAGTTGATGACGGTTCGCCGGACGGATGCCCCGCTATATGCGATGAATATGCGGCGAGAGACGCGCGCATGAAGGTCGTGCATAAGGAAAACGGCGGTTTGCTCAGCGCAAGAAAAGCAGGACTTGCGGCGTCAATTGGCGATTATATTGGCTTTGTCGACGGCGACGACTGGGTCGAGCCGGACACATTCCTGAATATGTACAAATCCGCCCGCGAGCATTCGCCCGATATGGTGCTCAGCGACTTCCTTTGTGACTATGGTGACCGTGTGGAGCCGAGCGAACAGTGCTTTGAAGAGAGCTTTTATGACCGCGTTCGTCTTGAAAAAGAGATTTTCCCCGTTATGCTTTTTGATGGCAATTTCTATGATTTCGGCATCAAACCGAGCTGTTGGAGCAAGCTTGTTCGGAGAGATATCCTTGAAAAAAATCTTATTTCCGTCGATGAGCGCATCCGAATGGGCGAGGACGCAGCGTTCATATATCCGTGTATGCTTGACTCGCAGAGCATATCATGCATAAAAACGCCGACCTATCATTACAGAATAACCGGGCAGTCGATGTCGACGGCATATGACGAAAAACTCAAAGATATTATTCTCCTGCCGTATAAGCGGCTCAAAGAGAAAAATGTGTCTTCTGATTTTGATATATCATCTCAGCTCGATTATTATCTTTTGTATATGGTCAATTTCCTGCTTCGAAACGAAGCAAAAAAAGCCAATTCCCATTCGAAACAGGAGCGCAGGAAAGTTATTGAAAATATCTGCGCGGATGAAGATATTCGCTCTGCGGCGGCAGCGGTCGATATGGGAAAATTGCCCGCGCACACGAAGCTGCTCGCATCGGCGCTAAAACACGGCTCTGTGTTTATGACCGAAAAATATGTTGATTTTTTGAGGATTTATATAGGAGGAAAACGATGAATAGTCAACCCAAGATCAGTGTTATCGTGCCGGTATACAAAGTTGAAAAATCTCTTGATAGATGTGTTGAAAGCATCGTCGGACAGACATATGAAAATCTCGAGATAATCTTAGTCGATGACGGCTCGCCGGACAATTGCCCTTCAATGTGCGATAAATGGGCTGAAAAGGACAGCCGTATTAAAGTCATCCATAAAGAAAACGGCGGTGTCTCATCCGCAAGAAATGCGGCTTTGGATGCGGCAACGGGCGATTTTATCGGATTTGTTGATTCGGATGACTGGATAGAGCCGGATATGTATGAGTCACTTATGATGAGAATAGATGAGACAGGAAAAGATATTGCAGTATGTTCGTACTATTCAATAGAAGTTTCCGGGGAAATAAACGAGTGTAGGTGCATTACCGATAAGGATGCTATTTGTAAAGACGATTATTTTCGCTTTATTGTGCTCGGTGGTGATGGCGGTTATATTTGGAGCAGGCTTTATCGTGCTGACATCATCAAAGGAGTACGGTTTGACGAAAATATTTGGTATTCTGAGGATTTGTTGTTCAATTTCAAAGCGGCACAGAAGTCGAATGGCGCGGCTATTCTTGACAAGATCGAATATAATTATGTTCAGAAGCGAATCAAAGAACAAGCGTGGGTCATGAATGATCACTCTTTTGATTCAATGACAGCGTTTGAGATTATGCTGAGTTATAAAGATATACCTGAGGATGTCTATGACTGTTGCCTGAGGGGATATGCTGCTGCGGCATTCACTCTGCTCAGCGGGGTTCTCACAAATGAGAAATATTTTTATAAGTATGATGATATAAGATCTGCAATACTGAACTTCAAAAAGCGGATACTTACTCAAAAAAAATATCCTCTCAAGTATAAGGTGAAAACACTTGCGCTTTGGCTTTGCCCCGGATTTTATAACTTTATGATCCGCGGAATAAGAAACGCCAAGGATAAAAAGGCCGATTGATAACATTGCACAAAGGAGAGATAAATATGCAGGATGCTCTTGTCAGCGTGATAGTGCCTGTTTATAAGGTTGAAAAATATCTTGATAAGTGCGTCGGGAGCATTGTCGCTCAGAGCTACAAAAATCTTGAGATAATTCTTGTTGATGACGGCTCTCCGGACAATTGTCCGACTATGTGCGATTTGTGGGCTCAAAAGGACGGTCGTATAAAGGTTATACATAAGCCTAACGGAGGACTGTCTTCTGCGAGAAATGCAGGACTCGATATATCCTGCGGCAGATTTGTGATGTTTGTTGATTCGGATGATTGGATCGATGAAAGCACTGTGCAAAGCCTTCTTACGATCAGCGAAGATGCGGACATTATAATGTGCGGATTCAGCATTGAATATGAAGACGGAACGACTTTTCAAGAGAACTCCGGAAATAAAAGGCTAGAAGGCTTTGATATACTGGGAGAGTTTATTCTCGACAATATTCGACCGGAAGCGTGTGGTAAGCTTTATCGATTGAATTTGTTTTCTGATACACGCTTTGATGAAACTATAAAATATGCAGAAGACCTTGATATGAATTACCGGCTTATGAAAAAAGCATCAAAATTTATATCTACAGATGAGGGCTTCTATCATTATATCAGGCGTGCAGGTTCAATTACCTCTACTGATATGACAGTCGGACGCGCGAACCTATATAAAATAACGGCGAGATTTGTGGAAGAGAGCAGATATAACAGCGATATCTACGAAAAAAGTATTTGCCGCCATACACGCATCCTTTTTGCAACACTTTCAAGATTGCTCAGTAGCGATGCAAGTGTCAGCGGTGGAAAAGAAATCAGCGGCACTTACTCTGAAAAAATATTTGAAGAAATCCGCAAGTACGGAAAATATATCATGAAAAACAGATATCTTTCGATTAAATATAAAGTTTCAGTGATTATCATCGCTATAAGCCCAAGGTTATTTGTGATTTTCAATAAATTATTGGGCAGATAATTTATTAGTTGCATGCTTTAATGATTTTTTGGAGTGAATTGTAAAATGCAGAAACTGCCTGAAGGAATAAGAAAGATCCTTGCAAGATTCAGATATTATCTTTATATTTGGAAGCTTATATTTTCAACTGCTTTCAAAAAAATTAAATATCGTGAAAAGTTTAAATTTCTTTTGATAACTCCGGAGCACTGCAATCTCGGCGACCACGCCATAGCCGCAGCCGAGGAGGCTCTTTTCAAGGACTTTTTCCTGTTTGAAATAACCGAAAGAAGCTTGGATAAATTTTTCAAGTATTTTAGACATAGCTTGAGCTTAAGGCTCCTGTTCGGGAAAAGCGACATACTGATTCACGGCGGAGGATTTATTGGTACTATCTGGCCGTATTCCGATATTCTGACGCAGCAAATCATAGAGCTTCTTCCGCATAGCAGAATAACACTCCTGCCCAACACGATTTTCTTCTCCGACGACGAAGAGGGCAGAAAGTGGCTCGAAGATGCCCGAAAGGTGTATAATTCACATAAAAACATTACTCTTTGCACAAGAGAAAAGCTCTCTTATGACAATGCGCTCCTTTTGCTCGACGACCACAGCAGAGTGAATCTCATTCCGGATATGGTGCTGTCGCTCGACGAGTGCCGTGAGGATCAGAAGCGCAGCGGCGCAGTCCTCTGTCTGAGAAATGACTGTGAAAAAATAATGGACGATTCCGACAGCGCGGAGATTTATACTTGGACAAACAAGGTCTTTGACAGTGTCAAAGAGGCCGACATGTGCGTTGACCATAATGTGCTCCCGAAGAACCGTCTTGCCGAGCTCGAAAAACAGTTTGAAACATTCAGAAAAGCCGAGATCGTGATAACAGACAGGCTTCACGGAATGATATTCGCTGCGATAACCGGTACACCCTGCGCCGTTTTCTTCAGCATGAGCCATAAGGTGAAAGGCATCTATGACTGGTGCCTGTCGGATGTTGAGTATATACAAAATGTTGAGAACTGCGCGGATATAGCTGCATTTTATGAAAAAGTCAAAGGCAGAAGCTTCAGCTATGACAACACCGCCTTGAAGCCGTATTACGATGAGCTTATTGAAATCATTAAATAAGAGGTAGATAAATTGGCATCACGTACTGAAAAATCAACAAGAACCGCTGCGGCAAGTTTCCTCAATTCAACGTTGGGAAAAGTGCTTGCGTTTGTCTCAAAAACTGCGTTTATCAATGTTTTCGGGCGCGAGATGCTCGGCCTTAACGGGCTTTTTTCAAATGTTATTTCATTGCTCTGCCTTGCCGATCTCGGCTTCGGCACGGCAATGGCATACAGCTACTATAAGCCGATAGCGGATAACGACACAAAAAAAATAGCCGCGCTGAATAAATTTTACAGCAAAGTTTATTTAGTAATAGCTGCGGCGGTGTCCGTTGCGGGCGTAGCATTCGTTCCGTTCCTTGATTCTTTTGTAAATCTCGATCACGAGATCGAGCATATGTATCTGTATTATGGCATCGCGGTGTTCAATACGGTCTGCTCATACCTTTTTGCTTACAAGCAGACGCTTATTACCGCGCATCAGCACGGATATATTATTTCCAGATATACCGTTGTCACCAGCACGGTATCTACGATTATGCAGATAGTTATTATATATGCCACAAAGAATTATATAGCTTATCTAATGGTCGGCGTTGTGTTTACTATCGTGAACAATCTGATAATTTCGCATCAGGCGAACAAGCTTTATCCTTATATCAAAGAGCCCAACGAGCCGCTTTCAAAAGCGGACAAGCGCGGAATATTCAACAACATGGGTTCGATATTCTTATACAAGCTTTCGTCTGTTATGATAAACGGTACGGATAACCTGCTCATATCAAAGATGGTCAGCACCGTTGCCGTCGGCGATTACTCTAACTACCTTATGCCGATAAATATGATAAACAGCTACGCAAACATCGTCTTCTATTCGTTTACGGCGAGCCTTGGCAACATGATGGTGTCCGACAGCAAGGAGAAGCAGTATAGGGTGTTCAAAGTTATTCAGACGATGTCCGCATGGTTCGGAATAGTTGTCAGCGCGTGTACATATGCGCTCGTTGACGATTTCATAATCGTGTGGCTCGGCAAGGACTTTCTTGTCGATAAATATACCGTCTGCGCCATCTGCCTTAACTTCCTTCTGTCCTGCCTGCTCTATCCCATATGGATATACAGAGAAGCGGCGGGAATCTATCTGAAAACAAAGTATATAATGACTGCCACCGCAGTTATCAATATCGGACTCTCCATACTCATGGGCAAGTGGATAGGAATGGCGGGCATAATTTTTGCGTCGGCTGTTTCAAAGCTTTTGACCTATATCTGGTATGAGCCGATTATTCTCTTCCGCGACCATTTCAAAAAGTCGGTCTGGGGATATTTTGTCTCGTTTCTTGCAACGCTGGTTATCAGCTGCGGCGCCGGATTTGGTGTGAAGCTGCTCGCCGATATGATTCCTCTCTCGGGTATACTCGGCTTTATAGTCAAGGGCATCGCGTGCTTTGCGGTAACGAATGTTCTCTATTTGCTTCTCTATTTCAAGAATCCGTATTTCAAAGAGCTTCTCACGAGAATCAGGTCGCTTGTCGGCGGCGTTATCGGAAAATTCAAAAAGGCTAAGTGAAAACAGGATGATAAGCGTAATAATCCCGGTTTACAAAGTTGAAAAATATCTCGATAAATGCGTTGAAAGCGTTGTCGGGCAGACATACTCCGACCTTGAGATAATTCTTGTCGATGACGGTTCGCCGGACGGCTGTCCCGCGATGTGCGATGCATGGGCTGAAAAAGACGGGCGAATAAAGGTTATTCATAAGCCGAACGGCGGTCTCTCGTCCGCGCGCAATGCAGGACTCGCCAAAGCATCAGGTGAATATGTCTTCTTCCTCGACAGCGACGATACAATATCTGCGAACTGCATTGAATTGCTCGCCGATGCCGTGCGGCGCGACAACAGCGATATCTGTATCGCGAATGTCGCCAGAATAGACGATAACGGAAAGCGAATAAAAGCTCTGATTTTTGATTCGGACATGCTTCTTTCAAAAGACGAAGTGTTCGAGGACATAGCCCAAAAGGGTCTGTTCGCCTATGTTATCTCCTGCGGCAGACTTTATCGCCGCAATTTGTTTGACGGCATATCATTTCCCGAGGGCAGACTCAACGAGGATGCGTTCGTATATTACCGCCTCTTTGACAGGTGCAGCTGCATTTCCGTCAGAAAGGATGCTGTGTATTTTTATCTCAGCCGGCAGGGGAGCATCATGTCGGAATATACGCCACGCAGACTCGATGTCCTCGAAGCCTTTGCCGCTCAGGCGAAGTTCTTTTCGGATCGCGGCTTTGATAAAACGGTGGAGGCTGTGCGCCGATATGCCTATGATGCGGCGGTCAATACTCTCCTCGCCAACCGTATCGGCGTGACGGATGAAAGATTCAAAACCGCGCTGAGATTTTATAAATCAATATGCCGCCTTTGTCCGGGCGATATGGGCAGGTCGACTGTCCGTCTGCTTTTTGCGGCGTATCCGTTCAATCTTTTTTCAAAACTTCTGCTCAGGCTCAAGGGCGTTAAGAGGTGAATTCGGTGGATAAACTTCTGAGCATCATTGTTCCCGTCTACAAGGCGGAAAAGCATCTTGACAGATGTGTCGAAAGTATACTTTCGCAGACATATGGGAATATAGAGCTTGTCCTGGTCGACGACGGCTCGCCGGATGCCTGCCCCGCGATGTGCGATTCTTGGGCGGGGCGCGACTGGCGCGTTAGGGTGATACATAAGAAGAACAACGGCGCGTCCTCCGCGCGAAACGCCGGACTTGATATGGCGTCGGGCGAATACATCGGCTTTGTCGATGCCGATGATTTCATAGAGCCCGATATGTACGAAACTCTGATGAAAAACGCGCTCGAAAACAACGCCGATCGCTCCGGCTGCGGCTATTTCGATTCTTCACGCCCGGATGAAATTTCGGATGATGATGAAATAACAGTGCTCAGCGACAAAAAATCTATAATTGCCTATTCCGCCTGCGGCAAGCACAACAACGTCTGGCGCTCCGTCTATTCCAAAAAGGCAATAGGGAAGATTCGCTTCGACGAAAGTTTGGTAATCGCCGAGGACTGGCTCTTCAACTACGAAGTGAGCAAGAATATTTCGGTGCAGGCGGATACTAATAAACGGCTCTATCATTATGAATCCGCACCGGGCAGCCTCATGAGCCGGCTCAACGACAAAAAAATAATCGACCGCATATCTGTTCTCGAATATATCTGCAGCAGCGAGTGCGGAAAGTCGCTCGGGCGCAAAGAAACGGCGGATATCCGTATGCGCGTGCTCATGTTCTGCGCGGAGGAGAGTATGCATTCCGGCATCGACCGTGAGCCTTGGTTCAGGCGCGAGGTCATAAAAAAAATACGCGGCGCCCTTGCGGCGTTTCTCGGGTGCGGTGCTTCGACAAAGCGAAAGATAAAAGCGATAATATTCGCCTTCGCGTGGCCGCTGTATTCCGCCCTGGCGCGTAGAAAATAAAGTTAAAAATAAAATAGTATATAATTGCTGATTGGAGGTGCACCATGCACGCATATCTGATAATAGCCCACGATCAGTTCGACCTGCTCGAAAGTCTTCTCAAATGTATCGACGACGAGCGTAACGACATTTATATACATATCGATTCCCATTCAGAGCTCGATATCGGCAGAATCCAAAGCGTTCTGCAAAACTCCCGCGTTGAGTTTGTTCCGCGTATCCATATAAGATGGGGCGGATTCGACATGGTCAGATGCGAGTATGAGCTGCTCGAAGCGGCGTTTGAGAGCGGGCGAGAATATGACTATGTCCATCTCATCTCAGGCGCGGATTTGCCGCTGAAAAATCAGGATGAGATACACCACTATTTTGATTCACATAAAGGCGAAGAGTTCGTCCATTTCGGCGCACCCGAGCCTACGGAAAAAGAGCTTGAGCGCGTCAGGTATTATCATTTTGCCTCCGGCAGAAGAAATTTCTTTAACCGCCTTGTCACCAAAGCGGAGACTGTTCTCGGGCGTATGTTCGGAATAAACAGAATAAAGGGCAAGAAGATACAGCGCGGCTCGCAGTGGTTCAGCGTGACCGGCGAGTTTGCAAAATATCTTATTTCGCAAAAATCATTTGTGTTCAAGCAGTTTAAGCACACATATATTCCGGATGAATTCTTTGTTCAGACGGTGATTATAAATTCAAGCTTTGCAGATAATCTGCACAGCAAGAAGTTCGACGATGACCACGAAGCGTGCCTGCGCTATATCGACTGGACGCGCGGTCACCCGTACACATTTAAATCAGAGGATTATGATGAGCTGATGAATTCCGGCTGTCTCTTTGCCAGAAAATTCAGCATCGTTCAGGATGATAAAATAGTCAGGAAGATAACTTCGGCTGTTCTCAACGGCTGAAAGCGGAGGATATAAGTGAAGAAGCTTTACGAAGATTATATTTTTCTTGTGCGCACCGCGCTCGAAGGCGGCCGTGCGGATGATTTCAGCGGCGATTTTGAAAAGCTGCTGGAGCTTGCCCGTGAGCATAATATGACGAATATATTGTGGTACGCCCTGCGCAAAAACAGGAATGTCCCGACGAATATCGTCACGGAACTCCAGGGCAGCCATAATATGCTTATGTTCAAGTGTGCCAATCAGAAGATGACGCGCGGCGAGCTCGAAAACCTGTTTTCGTCTGCGGGGATAAAGCATATCTTTCTCAAGGGCGCGGATGTCGCCCAGCTCTATCCGTCCGAGGATATGCGCGAGATGGCGGATATAGATGTCTACGCCGATCTCGACAGCCACGAGAAGATAAAAGAAGTTCTCACGCAGGCGGGGTACAGCTTCGAGGGACATAAGGGACACCACGATGTTTTCCACCGCGACCCGTTCATCTCGGTCGAGGTCCACGAGTCCGTGCTCGACCATCAGCGCGAGACCGGGCTTGATACATACTTTGCGCCGCCGTGGCAGCTCACCGACGGAAACGGATTTGAATATAATTTCGACCCGAGCGACAATTATATTTTTCTTATGGGTCATCTGTTCGGTCATTTCCATCAGGGCGGAGTCGGCGTCAGATTCTTTGCCGATATGGCGCTCTATATGAAAAAATATAAGGACAAGCTCGATTGGGTGAAGATAAACTCCGTCTTTGAACGCTATAATTTGGACGAGGTTATGAATAATCTCAAGGCGCTCTCGCTCCATTGGTTCGGTGATGAGCCGGAGAGCGGGCTGCTCGACGAGATGGGCGAATATGTCTTTGAATCCGGAAGTTACGGCAAGGCTGCGAATATGGTGATGTACCTCGCGAATGAGGACGGCAGCAACACATTCTCCGCAGCGCTCAAGCGAAAGCTGTTTATATCTTCGTCCGAGATGCGCCGCCGCAGCAGGATAGTTGACAGATTCCCGATATTTTTGCCGATAGCCTATGCCGTCAGGGCGGTTAAAATAATATTCACTCAGTTCCGCGAGCTTCGTGCGTGGATGCGCGGAGTGAAGAATGCAGACGGCGAGGCTGTCAAAAATTATAAGGAAATGATGCGCCGTTTTGGTGTAAAGTAAGAAAAAGTAAAAATAACTTGATAAACCGTGTCGCTGTATGTATAATTATAATGTTATATATCCACGACACCGAGAGGGGATTGCTTATGGAAAAACTTAAAACATTTGATGTTGACCTTAAACGCCTTTTCTTTGAAGTTCTCAAAAGGCTCTGGCTGATATTGCTTGTCGGCATTGTCTGCGGTTCCGGCGTGTTCCTTTATGCCAAGTTCTTTATAACCCCGCAGTATAAAGCGACCGCAACTATTTATATCCAGAACTACACCGGCGAGAACGACGAAAAGATATATTCATCCGACCTCAGTGCGTCCCAGAACCTTGTTACTACATATCAGGGACTGCTTACGAGCGATAATGTTCTCAACAGAGTCAAGGAAAAGCTCGGAGAGAACTACAATGTCGATGCCATACGCGCGTCGTTCACCGCCGAGGCTGTTGAGGACACACCCATACTTAAAATATCCGTTGACAACAATGATCCCGAAGAGGCGGCTAAGATAGTCAATGAGATAGCCAAAGTTGCCCCGGACGCCATAATGAATCTTGTTGAGGGAAGCTCGGTCAAGGTCGTCGACCTTGCGCGCGTGCCCGAAGGAATAGCATATCCCTCCTACAAGAAATTCACCATTATAGGCTGCATTATAGGCGCGGGTCTTACTTTGGCAATAATCGTCTTGCTTGTCCTCTTCAATTCCTATATCGAGGGCGAGGATGATATAGCCAAGCTTTTCGATGCTCCCGTCGTCGGCAAGATACCGAATTTCACTCTCTATGACGACAACGGCGAAAGAAAGAAAGGCTTCTTTTCGAAGAAAGGGGGCGCGTCTAAATGAAGCTTATAAGAAGAAAACATAAAGTCAGCGATCACCATTCTCCGTCCGAGCGTAAATATATCCTCGGCGACAACACCAGCTTCATCGTCGACGAAGCATACAACACCCTGCGAAGCAACATCATTTTCTCGATGCCCGGCAAGGGCTGCAAGGTCGTCGAATTCACAAGCTGCGGCATGAGCGACGGCAAGAGCATAAATGTGCTCAACACCGCGATAACCTTTGCCGAGACCAATGTAAAAGTCCTGCTTATAGACTGCGACCTGCGCCGCCCGAATATCAACAGGCTTCTTGCGCGCAAGTCGTCGCCCGGTCTTACGAATGTGCTTGTCAACGCCTGCGCTCTTGAAGATGCCATAGTCAGAATAGACGATTACAATCTCGATGTCATATTCTCGGGCTATCTTCCGCCCAACCCCAGTGAGCTTTTGAGCAGCGAGGCTCTTGCCGAGCTCATGGAGACGCTCAAAGAGAGATATGACTATATATTCATTGACACTCCGCCCGTTTCTGCGGTTATCGATGCGGCGGTCATCTCGAAGTATACCAACGGCGCTGTTATAGTCGTCCGCCCCGGCTCGACAAAGAAAGAGGAGCTTGTCAACATCGTCAGCCAGCTTGAGTTTGCCGATGCGAAGATAGTCGGCTTTGTCCTCAACTGTGTCGATGATGAGCATGGCGGATATTACTACCGCGGCAAGTATAAGTATAATTACACCTATGCTTATGTCCACGGAGCGGAGAGCACAAAGACCGCAAAGAATACCAAGAGCAATTCTAAAAACGAGTCTCAGAAATCGAAATAAAGCTAAGAGAGCAGTCCTTATGGGCTGCTCTTTTTATGTGTATTCTGCCGAAAATATATAAGACGGTGGAAATTGCTTCCATTGTATGGTAAGATAAAAGCAGAAAACGCGTATATGCGCGAACGAAGGAGAATGTCCCGTGAGCGAAAAGAAGCGAAGTGCAAAAGAGTTCTTCATGGACAACAACAAGAAAAATCTGAAGATATTTATAGCCGTTGCGGCTGCAATATTGGTGCTTGCGGCTGTGATTATTGGCGTTTATATTTTTACAAAAGTCGGGCTTATCAATATAGATAAGGACGGAAAGGTCGACCCGGATTATACTCTCGCGCCCGAAGATGAGTTCGACAATATGTATGATGCGGCGGACACTTCCGGACTTGATGCGCTCATAACGGCGTGGGCGAAGAACGGCGGCGAAAAATATTCGAGCAAGAATGTTATAAATGTTCTGCTTATTGGTGTTGACGATGCCGAGAGCAACACCGGCCGCTCGGATGCCCTTATCCTGCTCTCACTCAACAAGCGCACGAAGAAAATAACCCTCGTCTCTTTTCTGCGCGACAGCTATACATATATGAATATCCCCGACGCGGCGAGAAATCCCGAGCGCTGCTGCAAGCTCAACCATTCATATAGATGGGGCGGCTATCCCGTTCTTATCGAAACGCTCGAAAACGACTACAAGATAGAAATAGATCACTATATCAGCGTCGATTTCAAGAGCTTCCCGAAGCTTATCGATGCGCTCGGCGGCGTGACGCTGAAAATTGAGCCGTATGAGGCGGAGTATATCAATCGCACGACTACTCAGATAGACAAAATTCAGTCCGGCGATGCCGTGAAGCTCAACGGTGCGCAGGCGCTTGTCTATACCCGCATCCGCCATGTCGATGCGGCGGGCGACCTCGGCAGAACCGCGCGACAGCGCACGATAATAACCGCGCTTATAAAGAGCGCGCAGGGTGCATCCATGGGTCAGCTTAACAACGCCATGGATATCGTCCTGCCCAATGTCCACACGAATTACGGCAGGGGAGAGATAATCTCGCTTTTAACTCAGGCGTTCGCCCAGAAGTGGATGAACTACGATATAGCGCAGATGGTCATGCCCTCAGAGGGCAACTATGTCGCGGCGAAGCTCTATACTTATTACGGGCGTGTGGCAAGAATGCAGCTCGACACCTGGGTCATCGACTATCCCGTCGCCGCGCGCGAACTCCAATTGGCACTATACGGCAAGACGAATATTAATATAGGCAGTAACCATGTCTCGGCGATAGATCTGTATAACCAGGGACTTGTCCCGACCCTCGGCGGCTCGACTGCCTCCGGCACACGCGCGCAGAGCAGCCATACCGCGCCCGCGCAGACAAGTGGGGTTGAAACTCAGCCGACCGAAGCTCCGGCGGCGCATGAGACCACATCTCACGCGGCAGAGCCCGCAACGGCGGCAGAGCCCGAAACGGCGAACGATTGAGGCACAGTGCTATGACGAACAGCGGCTTTTCCCAGCTTTTTGACCGCCACGAACGCGAGGATTATAACGCCACATTATCGGAAGCTGCTATAAGGCAGATGATATCCGAAGAATTTGAAGAGGCGGATAAAATAATATCGGCGGGCTTCGATAAAGAAACGCTAAAGACACTCGACGCAAACGGTCAGCCGTTCATCCCGACAAGGAAGTCCGATAAATTTCATATGCGAAAGCATACCGCCTGCCAGCAGCCATATTATCACGGGCACTCGTTCTATGAATTTATCTATGTCCTGTCCGGCGAGTGTACCCAGCACTTCAGGAATCCCGAGCGAAAATTGACGCTCAAAAAAGGTCAGGCGTGCCTTCTTCCTCCGGGGACGGTGCATTCTCTCGAAAAGAGCCGCAAGGGCGATAATATAATAAAAACCGTCATTCCGACGGAGTTATTTGAAAAATGCGCCGATAATTTGAAACTCGGCACTGAAATGACTGTGTTTGACAGAACTTCCGAACAGGTCAATTTCATCGTCATGCGCCTGCTCGGCGAATATTACGGCGGCGCGGACTATTCCGAATGCGCTGTTGAAAATTATCTCTCACTTTTGTTTATTGAACTTCTGCGCGGCGAGCGCGATGGAGACGGGCATCTTGCAGATGAGCTGAATCATTATTTTGCCGAGAATATCGGCTCCGCATCTCTTCGCGGCTTCGCGTCAACGCTCGGCTACAGCGAAAAATACGCCGGGCGCATGATAAAAGAACGCCTCGGCGCGAGCTTTTCGGAATTGCTGCTGTCCTACAAGCTGCAAAAAGCGGCTCAACTCATGGCGGACACCGATCTTCCGATAGAAGAAATCGCCCGCGAGGCGGGGTATAACAACCCGTCCGGATTATATAAGCAGTTCTTCGCATCTTATGGCATGACGCCGAGCGCATACAGAAAAATGACAGAATAAAGTTTCCCGGGGATAGAAAAAAGCGTCCCCGGGATATTTTATATTTCTGCGGAATTTGATAGAATTTGTATTGAACAAACATGAAACGGAGCGGTGCTATGAATGTGGAAAAAGTGACCCCGAAATCTCTCGAATCCGAAAAGGCGGCGGAATATGCGCTCGCCGTCTGCGAAGAGGGACTCGGCAAAAGCGGCGTTAAAACAAAAAATCTCGGCGGCGGTTCGTTCGGCACGGCGGTCGGAGTGACCTTCGGAGACGGCGGTGAAGCAGTCGTTAAGTTCCTGCGCGCCGACGGAATGCTCAAAAAAGAGACGCACGATTTGCGGCTTTTGTCCGAAAACTGCGGCGTGCGTATGCCGAAAGTTCTCTATTCCCGCAGCGCCGACGGCAGCATACCGCTCGACTGCTATGTTATGGACAAAATCGAGGGCAGCACGCTCTTTATGTCGTTCGGCAAGCTGCTTTATTCAAAAAGCGCGAAGCTGGCTTTCGCCGATAAAGTGACCGATGCGCTCCACGGCATCCACGAATGTCGGTGCGACAAATTCGGCGACACGATGAACCCGCAGCTCTCGTCCTGGCTCGAGTGCTACGAGCCGTTCATGAATGATGTCTATTCGTCGGCAAAGCAGCTCTCGGAGGACGGACAGCTGTCCGCCGAGATAGTCTCGACCATGAGCCGCGCGAGAGACAAATTTCAGAATATCTTCTCCCAGCCCGTCTATGATGCCTGCCTTATCCACGGCGATTTGAATGTCGGCAACATAATGGTCGGCAAGGGGCTCAGGATAACGGGATTTATAGATCCGCTCAACTCCATGTATGCCGACCGCGAATATGATCTGTTCCAGTTCAACAACCTGACCGGCAAACGCTTCTTCCTCTGCGACACATATCTCAAAAAATACGGCGCGAGCGAAAAAGCGGAGCAGAAGCTCGCATTCTACGCTCTGTGGAACGAAGTCTATTGCTTCATAAAAGCGGGCACGCTCATTCCGTTCATCATGAACCCGCTTGTCAAAAATATGAACGCCGTGCTCGGCAGGGGAGTATAATTATGGCTTCCGTGTCGGCAAGAATAACAAGCGCATTGCTCAGCGCCGTGTTTCATTCCCGATTTGTAAAAAACGAGAATATGAGCGCGAACGCGGGTGAGGCGGTAAAAAATAAAGGCAGCAGATATAAGCCGCCGAAAGGCTATACCCTGACCCGAACTCCCTGCGGCGAGTGCTTTGTCGAAAGTCTTGTTCCCAAAAAGTCGGGAACGGACACTGCAATTTTTCATATCCACGGTGGGAGCTTCAAAGTGAAGCTTATAGATCTTTATCGCCGCCTCGCGCTGAAATACAGCCGCGCAGCAGGCGGAGCCGCCGTTTTCAGCGTCGATTACAGAACCATGCCCGAATATATCTTCCCCTCGCAGCTCGACGATGTCATGAGCGCGTGGGATATGCTGACGGCAAAGGGCATAAAGCCCGAGAATATTGTAGTCCTCGGGGACAGCAGCGGCGCAAATCTGGTGCTCGCCCTCGCGCAGAAGCTACGGGATTCCGGCAGACCGATGCCCAAAAAGCTCATCTGCTTTTCGCTCTGGGGCGATATGACAGCCTGCGGCGAATCATATGAGCGAAACTGCCACAGCGACCCGTTTTACGGCATTGCGAAGAAAGAAAAATTCAAAGATCACGAAGCGTATTTCAGACGCCGCCCGAAATATGCCGGGGAGCATGACCTCCTCGACCCGTATCTCTCGGTGTCGTTTGCTGATTTTTCGGGCTTTCCGCCGACAGTCTTTTTCTGCGGTACGGCAGAGGTGGGGGAGAGCGACAGCGACACGGCTTTCGCCAATGCGCTCAGCGCAGGCGTCGATGCGAAGCTCTATAAATACGACGGACTTTTCCATGATTTTCAGCTTGTTTCATTTTTGCCGGAGAGCAAAGATGTATTCCGCAAACTTGAATCTATACTAAAATAAAAAACTGCCGAATCTTTTTACGGGTTCGGCAGTTTTGCTTATTCTTTTATGCAAGCTCTTTCGCAAGCGCGTCAAGCTGCGCTTTGTTCTCGTCGGTCATTGCGGAACGAATCGTGACCGTACCGATTTGCTCGATATCCTTGCTGTTTTCAAACATCTTCGCCATGTTCCTCGCGGCGGTCGGCGCCCATGAGCCGTTTTCAATGAACGCAACTGTGCGCTTCTGATATCCTCGCTCGGTCAGGTGGTCGATGAAGTCGCGCATAAACGGGAAGATGCTTCCGTTATAGGTGGTCGTCGCAAGCACGAGCTTCCCGTAGCGGAACGCGTCCTCAACAGCCTCCGCCATGTCGCAGCGAGCAAGGTCGTTGACCGCGACTTTTGCGCAGCCGTCAGCCCTGAGTTGCTCGGCGAGATACTCGACAGCCTTTTTCGTGTTGCCGTAGACAGATGTGTATGCGATGCAGACTCCCTCGCTCTCGACGCCGTAGGATGACCAGATGTCATAGAGATTCAGATAATATCCGAGATTCTCGCTGAGAACAGGTCCGTGGAGCGGGCATATGACCGCGATGTCGAGCTCGGCGGCTTTCTTGAGCAGCGTCTGCACGGGTCCGCCGTATTTTCCGACGATGCCGAAATAGTATCTTCTCGCTTCGCACGCCCAGTCCTCGTCCGCGTCGAGCGCGCCGAACTTGCCAAACGCATCCGCAGAGAAAAAGACCTTGTCCTTTGCGTCATAAGTCATCATGACCTCCGGCCAGTGAACCATCGGCGCAAAGACGAAATTCAACTCATGCTCGCCGAGCGAGAGTGTGTCGCCGTTTTTGACGGAAAGCGAATTTTTGATGAAATCCCCGCCGTAGAAGTTCTTTATCATCGTGAAAGTCTTGTCGTTGCCGACTATCACGGCGTCGGGATAAGCTGCGGAAAATTCCGCGATGCCCGCCGAGTGGTCGGGCTCCATGTGCTGAACTATGAGATAATCGGGCTGCCTGCCGGCGAGTGCCGATTCAAGATTTTTGAGCCATTCGGCGGTGAAGTGCCTGTCTACTGTGTCCATGACGGCAACCTTTTCGTCGAGAATGACATATGAGTTATATGCCATGCCGTTGGGCACTTCGTATTGACCCTCAAACAGGTCGATTTCGCGGTCGTTTACTCCGATATATTTGATATCTTCGGTGATGTTTGTCATACCGAGCCTCCTCACTTCGTTTTCAGTGTTATATTATAGCATATAAACGCCCGCGTTTCTATTGCAAAAACAACAAAACCGCAATTATTTTTGAGCCTATATTTGCTCTGTACACTTGAAAAAAACATATATGTAGAGTAAAATAATAGAATATAGTTCGCATCAAGACCGCATATACACGGAAAGGAAGGCACAGAATGAACGACGAGCTTTTACAGATACCCAAGCGAATTAAGGAACTGCGAGAGATCCTTGAAATATCGATAACCGAAATGGCGGAGAAGCTGAATATCTCCCATGATGAATATGAAAAATACGAGTCGGGCGAAAAAGATATCCCAGTCAGCGCGCTCTATGCCATAGCGGCGGCACTCGGCACGGACTGCACCGTGCTTATGACCGGCGAATCCCCGAGAATGGACAGCTACACTATCGTCAGACGCGGCGACGGAGTTCGAGTTGACAGATATTCGGGCTACTATATCGAGAGCCTTGCTTTCAATTTCAAGAACCGTCAGATGGAGCCGATGCTCGTCACGCTCGAGGAGCAGGAGACTGAGCCTGCTCTCGTTATGCACTCCGGCCAGGAGTTCAATCTCGTCCTTGAGGGCAAGGTCAAGGTAACGGTCGGCAAGAATTCGTTTATCCTCAATGAGGGCGACGCTATCTATTTCGATCCGAACCTCCCGCACGGCCAGGCGGCGGTAGACGGAAGAACAAGATTCCTGACCGTTATCAACGAATAAAACTGCGACACTCCCCGAAAGGAAAAAGAAAAAATGGATGATATAATCAAACGCTTCTGTCCCCGCTATGACTTTGACAGCTATGAGGATATGAAGCAGAATTTCAAAATAAATGTGCCCGATGATTTTAACTTCGGTTTCGATGTTGTTGATGCGTGGGCGGATATTGAGCCCGAGAAGCTCGCCCTCGTCTGGACGAACGATGCCGGAGATATGGCGCGCTACACTTTCAAAGACATAAAGGACAACAGCAACAGGGCTGTCAACTTCCTGCTCGAAAAGGGAATAAAGAAGGGCGACATAGTCATGCTCGTTTTGAAGCAGCGCCCCGAAGTCTGGTTTATAATAACCGCGCTCCATAAAATCGGCGCGATAGTTATTCCCGCATCGTTCCAGCTGATGAAGAAGGACTATGTCTACCGCATCAACGCGGCGGGCGTCAAAATGCTCATAACCGTCGGCGACGACGATGTTGTTCAGCATGTCCGCGATTCCCTGCCCGAGTGCCCGAACCTCGAATATTATGTCACCGTCGGCGACAAGCCCGTTGACGGCGCGATAGATTACCGCTCCGTTATCGGCGGCTATTCGACCGAGTTTGAGCGCCCGACCGATCCCGAGAAGAGAACCGTTGTCACCGATACTGCTCTGCTCTATTTCTCATCCGGCACGAGCGGAATGCCCAAGATGGTGCGCCACGATTTCTCCTCCGCTCTCGGTCAGATAACGACCGCGAGATATTGGCAGTGCGTCAAGGAGAACAAGATACACATGACCCAGACCGACTCCGGCTGGGCAAAGTTTGCATGGGGCAAAATTTACGGCCAGTGGATCTGTGGCGCGGCTGTCGGCGCATATGACACCGAGAAGTTCCACCCGATCGATATGATCGAGGCTATGGAGCGCATCCGCCCGAGCACATTCTGCGCCCCCGCGACCATATACCGCTTCCTGATAAAAGAGGATCTTTCAAAATACGATTTCAGCTACATTGAGCATGCCTGCCTTGCAGGTGAGCCGCTCAACCCCGAGGTTTTCCATCAGATAGAGAGACTGACGGGCATGAGGATATACGAGGGCTTCGGCCAAAGTGAATCCTCCGTCCTGCTCGCAAACTATCCGTGGGTTGAGATAAAGCCCGGCTCGATGGGTAAGCCCGCACCCGGCTATGATATCGCCCTTCTCGACGAAAACGGCGAGCAGTGCGAGGACGGTATGGTCGGTTCTATTTGCATCCGGGTCGATCAGGGTCATCCGACCGGACTCTTCCGCGACTACTGGAAAGACGATGCCGCGATGGAGAAGAGCTTCAAGTTCGGCTATTATAACACCGGCGACACCGCATGGCGCGACGGCGACGGCTACTATTGGTTCGTCGGCAGAAACGACGATGTTATCAAGTGCTCCGGCTACCGCATCGGTCCGTTCGAGGTCGAGAGCGCGCTGATGGAGCATCCGTCCGTGCTCGAGTGCGCGGTCACCGCTCTGCCGCATCCCGACAGGGGTCAGGTCGTCAAGGCGACCATCGTCCTCGCCAAGGGCTATGAGCCGAGCGACGAGCTTGTCAAGGAGATACAGAACCATGTCAAGCACGCGACCGCACCGTATAAATATCCCCGCGTTGTCGAGTTCGTCAGAGAGCTGCCCAAGACCAGCAGCGGCAAGATAATGAGAACCGCTATCCGCGCCGCGGATATGCAGAAGCTCCAGAACGAGGGCAAATAAAATACAGCAAGTAAAGCACAGCCCCGCCGATTATCCGACGGGGCTTTATGCTATACTAAAAAATCCTATCCATGTTTTTACGGATAGGATTTATTTGCTTTATACCACCCGAAATCGGGTGTTTAGATTTATTCAGCCTTTCTCGCTATTCCGAGCAGCGCTGCCGCTTCGTTGAGGCAGGCTATGTCCTCGGGCTCCTGCCTGCCGTGAATGTCGGGCGCGACATTGACTACGAGCACATTTTCCTGCCCGATGAGGTGACGGTACTTTTCGGCGATGAACTCCGCGCCGACGAGCGGATCCTTCGTGTAGTCGTCGTCCCAGAACCAGTTGACCATATTGCGTATGCAGATCGTCGCCTCAAACGGAAGATAGTAATCTTTGCCGTCGTGTGAATATATCTTCGGGTCGTTTTCGCCCGTGAAATGCGGATCCCAGAGCCTGAAATCGCTCGGGAAATAGCGTATCGGCATGCCCTCTTTGTAGTTTTCGGGCGAGTATTTTTCTGCGCTTTCGGTCGTTCCGGGTTCGCCGATAGTCACATTGACCGCCATCGAGCAGTCGGGCTGGAGAGAGTGAACAAGATTATAGAGCGTCGGGATGTTCCAGCGGTCGTCGGTCTTGTCCCATGCGCCGTCGAGCCACAGCTCGCAGACCTCGCCGTACTTTCCGCCGAGCAGAGTGCGCAGATGCGAGCACATATATTCTGTATATTTTTCGTCGTCGTTGTAGCAGGGCTCGTGCCTGTCCCAGAGAGAGTAATAGAGCCCGAGTTTTACTCCGTATTTCTTGCAGGCTTTCGCGACCTCGGCAACAACATCTGTCGGATTTTTCGTGTTGTTGACGCAGTATTCTGTAGTGTCGGTATCGAAAAGGCAGAAGCCGTCGTGGTGCTTCGTTATGAGAATGACATAGTTCATGCCCGCCTCATATGCGTGCCTGACCCAGCTGTCCGCATCTATCGCGTCGGGCGCGTAGCTGTCGAGCGGCAGAGTGCCGTCCGACCACTCGGTGTTGTTGAATGTGTTGATGCCGAAATGGATGAACATTCCGTATTTGCGGGCTATCTGCGCTTTCTGCGCGGCATTCGGCTCGCGTGAGGGGACGAGCGTTATCATAATTTTTCTCCTTTGCGGTTTGTCGTCAAGGAAAGTATATCAGCCCCATTGCGGTGATGTCAACGGGTGATATAAAAACGGCCGGAGATGAAACTCCGACCGATTTTTTATCTCAGATGAACCGTGAATTCTATTGTACTGTTATCCGTAAGCTCGGCTTTTATAGAGCCTTTGTGCGCCTCGGCGATGCTGCGCGCTATCGAAAGCCCTATCCCAAAGCCGCCCGAGCCTCTTGCTTTGTCCGCGCGGTAGAAGCGGTCAAACAGCTTCTTTGTGTCCTCTGTGTCAACATCATCGCACCCGTTCGACGAGCGGATAACAACGCCCTTTCTGTCCCTTTCGAGCTTCAATGTTATCGGTGAGTCGGGTGATGCGTATTTCACGGCATTGTCGAGCAATATTGAAACCAGCTGGCGCACCGCGTATTCGTCTCCGTTATAATATAAATCAGGTGCGATGTCCGTTATGAGCCTGTGACCCGCCGCCTCGGCTGACTCGTTGAATGAATCCGCCGTCTCGCTCAATGCTGCGCTGATGTCAAAATCGGCGAACTTTAGCGGAGTTTCCTCCTCGTCCATGCGCGAGAGCGTGACAAGCGAATTGACAAGTTCTTTTAGCTTCTCCGTCTGCGCCCGCGCCTTGTCTATCCATTTCTGCTCGCCGACCTCCATCTCGAGCACTTTAAGACTCGTTGCAATAACGGTTATCGGCGTTTTCAGCTCGTGGCTCGCGTCGGTTATGAACTGCTTCTGCCGCTCGGCGCTCTTGACCACCGGGTCTATCGCCTTGCGCGAGAAGAGCACGACTATAACATAAACAAGCGCAATGCTTATCGCCATGGCGGCTACTGAAAGCACGGCGAGCGTTATCATCGAGCGCACATCGCGGTAGCAGTCAAGGAAAATCGCCGTGTATCTTCCGTCCCCGTCGCCTGTTACATAGTATTTGTACCCCGATGTGTAGCCGAAGCCCTCGCCGTGCTTTAACGCTATCTGAACATATTCGTCCGTGTCGTCCTGAGTGACGGCGGCGATCTTGTCGAGATCCGCGCGGACGAGCTGTCCGTCGGAGGTGAATCTCAGAACGAAGTAGCGCGTCGAATATGCCGTCTCCTGAGTGAACTGCCCGTCCTGCTTCGGCTTTTTGTCGCCGTCAGGCGGTTTATCTCCGCGCGGCATCGGCGGCAGTGAGCCCTGATTTGAATTAATGACGCTGAGCATCTCGTTGAGCTGGGAGTTGACCGAGAGGAAATTTGCGAGATTAACTATTATGCACAACAACAGCAGTACCGATGTGACGGCGAGCATCGCGATGCGTATAAACTTTTTTCTGAGTTGCTTAATCATCGCTTTCCTCCAGAGCATAGCCGAGCCCGCGCACCGCACGGATAGTGATTTTCGAGCCTATCGAGCGCAGCTTTTTGCGCAGATTCGAGATGTGCATCCAAATGACATTGATTTCCGCGTCGCTGTCCCATCCCCAGACGCGCTCCATAATTTTGTCGGCGGAGAACACGATGTTCGGAGAGCGCATGAACAGCTCCATCACCTGATATTCGCGCCCACTAAGGCGCACCGAGCGACCGGAGCACGCAAGCAGACCCGTTGACGGATTGAGAGTCACATCTCCGAATTCGAGCGCGCTCGGGCGGTAGTTGTCGCTCCTGCGAAGCATCGCGCGCACGCGGCAAATTAATTCATCGGGCTCAAACGGCTTCGGGAGATAGTCGTCCGCCCCAGCGTTGAAGCCGGTTATACGGTCGTCCTTCATGCCCTTTGCCGTGAGCATCATGACGGGAGTTTTTATTCCCTCGGCGCGAAGCCTGCGGAGCACATCTATGCCGTTCATCTTCGGCATCATGACATCGAGGATTATCGCGTCATATTCGCCCGATGAAGCGTATTCATAGGCGTCTGCGCCGTCGTTTACGGCGTCTACGGAGAAGTGATTTTTTTGAAAAAATACCGTCAGAGCCTCCGCAAGGTCGAGCTCGTCTTCGGCTATAAGCAAACGCATAAATATCACCCGTGTTTATTATAGCGCACAATTTCGGACATTTCAAATATCAAAGCGCGTCGTCCGTGTTTACTCTGCCGCAGATTATGTTGAGATTGCCGTTACGGCAGCGGATGTCGTCAATAAAAGCCTTGGGCGGTTGAGCGGATTTGAGAACGATTCTGTATTGCAGCTCATAGAGCGTGCCCATGTTCGAGGTTCTGACCTTGACAAGCTCGTGCGACTTTGTATATTTCTCGAACAGATCGTCAAAAAGCCCGTCATAGTCGAGATTTTCGGGTATTGTTATCTTGAGCACGCGCTCTGAGTCGTGCTTGTTGCCGAAATTCACTGCCGCGAGCAGGAGCATGACTGCCGCTATTACGACGAAGAACACCACCGCCAGCACGACATAGCCCATGCCTGTCGCAAGACCTATCGCCATGGCGAGGAACACATAGCCTATCTCCCGCGCGCTGCCGGGAGCCGAGCGGAATCTGACGAGGCTGAACGCACCCGCGACCGCAACGCCCGCGCCGATGTTGCCGTTGACGAGCATAATGACGATCTGCACGATTGCAGGCAGAACGGCGAGAGCCACAACGAAGCTCTGCGAGCAGCGGTTTTTGAACATGCTGACGAGTGCGGTGCCGATGCCGAGCGCGAGCGACACTGCCGTGCATATTGCGAACACCGAAAGGGTTATCTCCGAACCGATTATTGAACTAAGCACTTAAACGCGCCTCCTTGTTTTCTTTGAGAATATTTTCACGGTAGCAGGTACCGTATTTTGAAAATGAAGTCGGGAAAATGAGATTTTCTGACAAACAGCGGCTCAGCCACATCGGACATACGCCTGGAATTTTTATCTCCATGAGTATTCGCCCGTCGCTCAGAAGCTGATGGCCGAAGTCGCCGTCGCGCAGGTCGAGCTGCGTGGTGCGCCAGCGGATGTTTCTGTCGAATGTAACCCGCAGTCCCGCGTCCTCCGTCCCCGCAAACGCAGTGCGGTCGTAGGCGATGAATACCTTCGGCTCGGCTCTGTAGAACTGCTGAAACTGCTGAATCTCCCTGCCGACCTGACCCGCGCATGGGTCGGATATCAGCCCGTATAGGAACGGTTCAACCGAATACGCTGGCGCGGTCATGCGCCGCTTGTAGACTATGCCGTCAAACTTTTTCTTGAGCTCAATGAACACATTCTGTTCGTCCTCGGGTGTCCCGTAACTGCGCACGCGGAGCTTCTCTTTATATAAAGGTTTGTCTATCGAAGCCCTTATCAGCCGCCAGTCGTCGGTGTCATAATAGATGTTGCAGATTGTGTATTGCCCGTAGTCGTCGGCCTTCATGTGCTTTTGCAGCTCGCCGAGCACCGCGCCGTACTGTGATTCATTTAAAAAGTATTTCTTTTCGTATCGCTCGAAGCTGTACTGGATTCCCTTTGCCATTGCTTGCGCCTCCTTTATGCTGCGATTATATACGGCGAACTTAAAGCTAACCTAAAGATTTTCCTTTAGGTTACTTTTAGCTTGCGGCGGTAGAATACGGGCAGAAACCAAAAGGAGGTCTCGATATGAAAAGGACAAAAAAGCTTTTATCATTGTTGCTCTGCGCGTTCTTGATTGTAGGCACGCTGTGCGCCTGCCGCAATAATACAGATGACAGCGGCGGCACAACCGACGGCACGCAGACGAGCAGCAACGAGGCGGTTCAGGCGGTACTCAGCCAGAGCGTCGCAGAACCCGACCTCACAAATGCAACAAAAATCACGCTGTCCGATACCAATATAAATATAAGCGGCAGCGGAGCAGAGGAAAAGGACGGCACGGTGACAATAACCGAGGGCGGCACATATGTTTTCAGCGGCTCGCTCTCAAACGGCAGAATAGTTGTCAACGCGCCCGACAAAGAGGTGACGGTGGTCTTGAACGGCGCGGACATAACCTGCTCATACAGCAGTCCGCTCTATGTCTATAAAGCGTCTTCCGTAACCGTCTATCTTCTAAAGGACACCGAAAACAAGCTGACCGACGGCGAGAGCTATACTTATTCCGACAGCTACTCGTCATCAGAGGACGAAGAGCCGAACGCCTGCCTCTATTCGAAGTCCAATCTCATTATCGCGGGAGCGGGCAGTCTGACGGTGAACGCTAACTTCAATAACGGCATCACAAGCAAGGATACGCTTCGAATCGACTCCGCGGCGATAACCGTAAACGCGAAGAATCACGGCATAAACGGCAAGGATTATCTGACTCTCAAGAGCGCGAAAGTGTCCGTCACAAGCGGCGGCGACGCTATGCGCTCGACCAATGACAGCGACGAAGCGCTCGGATATATAACCTCCGTCAACTCCGATTTGACCCTCGTCTCCGGCGAGGACGGCATGCAGGCTGAGACGGTCATGACGATAAGCGGCGGCAATATAAATATCAAGTCCGGCGGCGGAAGCGGCGCGAAGATAAGCGGCGACGCGAGCGCAAAGGGCATAAAGGCGGGAAAGAACATCGCCATTCTCGACGGCACATTCACTCTTGACTGCTGTGATGATGCACTTCATTCAAACGGCGGCGCCGAGATATCCGGCGGCACATTCGCTATATCGACCGGCGACGACGGCGTTCACGCGGACGAAAACCTGAAGATAAGCGGCGGTACGATAAATATTTCAAAGAGCTACGAGGGACTCGAGGGTGCGACGATAGATATATCGGGCGGCAAGATAACAATAACTGCGAGCGACGACGGAATAAATGCCGCAGGCGGAAACGATGAAAGCGGCTTCGGCGGCGGTATGGCAAGAGACACTTTCGGCAGCTCATCGTCCTACTATATCAACATCTCGGGCGGCACGATAAACATTGACGCATCGGGCGACGGCATCGATTCAAACGGAAATCTTACCGTCTCCGGCGGTGAGATATATGTCAGCGGTCCGACAAGCGGCGGCGATTCTGCGCTCGACTATGACGGCACGGCGGCGATAACCGGCGGTATTTTTATAGCGGCGGGCTCGAGCGGCATGGCGCAGAACTTCGGCGACAGCTCAACCCAGGGCAGCATAATGCTCACTTATCAGTCGTTTGCAAGCGTCAAGATAAGCGTCGCGGATTCGAGCGGCAATGTGCTCGCCGAATACACGCCGAGCAAGAACTACAACTGCGTTGTCGTCAGCTGCCCGGGGCTGACAAAGGGCGGCACATATACCGTGACCGCCTGCGGTCAGAGCCAGTCGGTGACGCTTGAAAGTATAATTTACGGCAGTGGTTCAATGGGCGGCGGACAGGGCGGACAGCCCGGACAAGGCGGTCAGCAGGGCGACGGCAGCGGTAACTCCGGCAGCAGACCCACGCCGCCCGACGGCGACCCGCGCCAAAATAATTCCGCACAGAGCGGACAGAAGTCAAGCTCCCAAAGCGCAAATCAGAACACCCAAACGGCATAACAAAACCCTCCCGTGCATGCATGGGAGGGTAAATTCTATGTATATTCAGTTCGACTTTTGATGGGATATTGCGGTTTTAACAGAAGAGTTGTTTTTTGCGTGTCCGTTATCATCCCGCTTCGCTGATTCTCGCCGCCACAAACACTATCAATATCAAAATAACCATAACACATATTATAAAGCCGAACGTGCAGGCGGCAAGCCCGCATATCCACAATGTCGGATATGTTTTTCTGCTTTCTCGTGTGATGAAAGAAATAATTACGCCGATAAATGAGAGTATCGGTCCTGCAATTATAACATCGGTATATGTGTATGGCGCGTGATTTGCGCTGTAAAAATAAATCGCAAACGCAAATAATGAGAGTGCGCCGAGTATGAGCGGCGTTGCAATAAATATTTTGTTTTCGGATATTTTATTCTTCATTGCCTGTCCCTGTGCTGTATTTACAAACAACAGCCGCAGCAAACTGCTGCGGCCGCTCGGTTTTTATATACGGTTCATTTGTTTTTTACATCTTCTCAAACCGCTCAACATCTGTCACGAACCGTTTTGGCGCGGATCGCCGTCGGGCGGTGTGTCGCCGGGCTGCTGTCCGGGTTGTCCGCCTTGTCCTCATTTTCCCCAAGTCAAGAGTCGGGAAAAACACCCGAAAAATGACCCTATTGCGTAACAGGGGCGCAGAAATGAGAGCTTATGAGAACAGGGCTTACCAAGCAGGAAAAGACCACCGATATATGGTTTGACGAGAAAGACCCCCTTATCCATATTCGCACCCACAACACCGACTTAAAGAAGCGGCTTGCCGCCTACGCCGGACAGCACCCCGACCAGTGCCGCCAGACCGACGCAGACCCGGACACGGGCTGCATGGAGTTTGAAATCCGCAAGGGGCGTTTCTCTTTCCGTCTGACCGCCCCATACAGCGAAGAACGGAGGAACGCCGCCAGCAAAGCGGCAAAGAAACATTCCGGCAACTTGACACACCCTATTCAAAAAGATGTGCTATAATTTTTTTGAAAAAGTTTCGGATTAGATGTAGTATTTGCCGCTGAAACCGTAGTACATAGGTGAAGCCCGAAAGGAGGCGGTAAGGAGGCGGTGAGATGATAGACGACGAAAAAATCATAGAAATGTTTTTTGGACGTTCAGAACAAGGCATACGAGAGCTGGATATAAAATACGGAAAGGTCTGCCACAATCTTTCCTACCATATCGTAGGCAGCAGACAAGACGCGGAGGAATGTGTAAACGACGCTTATTTAGGCGCATGGAACGCCATTCCCCCGGCACGACCTAACCCGCTGCTATCTTATCTTGTTAAAATCGTTCGGAACATTTCACTCAAAATCTATTGGAGAAAGGAAGCAGCCAAAC